>DASVNU010000317.1:0-10659 GCA_036383655.1 Sphingomonas sp.
CGGTAGCAAGCGCCATCGGTACGAAGCCGAGCGAGGCGACGAGCGCGGTCATCACCACGGGCCTGAGCCGGGCGATCGCGCCTTCATGCGCCGCCTGGGCGCGCGCCATGCCCCGCGCCCTCAAGTCCTGAATCGACGTGACCATCACAAGTCCGTTCAGGACCGCGATGCCCGACAGGGCGATGAACCCCACCGCCGCCGATATGGAGAATGGCATCCCCCTCAGGAATAACGCGAGCGCGCCGCCCACCAGCGCCAAGGGCACGCCCGTGAAGACGATCGCCGCCTCGCGGACGCTGCCGAGCGCCCCGTAGAGCAAGAGCAGGATAAGCGCGAAGCAGGCCGGCACGACCAGCGCCAGCCGCGCGCGCGCGGACGCCAGGTTTTCGAACGCGCCGCCCCATTCGAGATAGGTGCCGGCCGGCAAACGGACCTGTTGGCTAATCTTCGCCTGCGCGTCGGCGACAACGCTCGTCACGTCGCGTCCGCGCACGTTCGCCTGCACCACGACGCGGCGCTTGCCGTTCTCGCGGCTGATCTGGTTCGGGCCTTCCGTCACCACAATGTCGGCGACGCTCGCCAGCGGCACGAACGCGCCGTCGGGGGTCGGCACCGGCACTTGGCCTAGCGTCTCGAAATTCGCCCGCTGCGCGTCGCCCAACCGGATCGTCACCGCGAACCGCCGGTCGCCCTCGAAGATCATGCCAGCGTCGCGCCCGCCAATTGCGGCGGCGACCGTGTCCTGCATCGCGCGCGCGGTGATCCCCAACCGCGCCATCGCGTCTCGGTTCGGCCGAATGTCGAGCATGGGGAGTCCTTCGGTCTGCTCCACCTTCACGTCGGCGGCTCCCTCCACGTCTCGGAGGATGCCCGCGATCTGATTGGCGGTCGCGGTCATCTGCGCGAAGTCATCGCCGAACACCTTGACCGCTACATCGCTGCGGACGCCCGCGATCAGCTCGTTGAACCGCATCTGGATCGGCTGGGTGATCTCGTAGGCATTGCCGGGAAGCACCGACAACGCCGCCTCGATCTTCTCCACCAGCTCGACCTTGGCAAGTTTCGGGTCGGGCCACGCGTCACGCGGCTTCATGATGATGAAGGTGTCCGACACGTTGGGCGGCATGGGGTCCGACGCCAACTCGGCCGTGCCCGTTTTCGAGAACACAAACCGGACCTCGGGCACGGCTGCTACGGCCTTTTCCACCTGGAACTGCATCGTCTGAGCCTGTTCAACCGACGTGCCGGGAATGCGGAGCGCCTGGACGAGTACGTCGCCTTCATCGAGCTGCGGCAGGAACTCCTGGCCCAAGCTGCTATAGGCCCCGATCGCGAGCAGGAACGCGCCAATCGCGACACCCACCGTCATCGTCGGTCGGCGCATCGCTTGGGTAAGGCCGGGCTCGTAGCGCGCTTTTAGCCACGTCATGATCCGGCCTTCCTTTTCATCGACCGGCTTGCTGAGCCAGATTGCGAGCATGGCGGGCACGAAGGTCAGCGACAGGACGAACGCGAAGGCGAGCGCGATGATGACGGTCAGCGCCATCGGCGTGAACGTCTTACCCTCCACCCCGGAAAGCGTGAGCAGCGGCACATAGACGAGAATGATGATAGCCTGGCCGTACACGGACGGGCGGATCATCTCGCGCGCCGCGCTCGCAATCACCGACAGGCGCTCGTCCAAGTCGAGCAGCCGACCCTTATGGTGCTGGCGCTCGCCGATGCGCCGTAGCGCGTTCTCCACAATGATGACCGCGCCGTCGACGATCAGGCCGAAGTCGAGTGCGCCCAAGCTCATCAGGTTCGCCGACACGCCGCCCCGAAGCATCCCGAAGCTGGTCAGCAGCATGGTGATTGGGATGACCAAGGCCGCGATCATCGCCGCGCGGAAGTTACCGAGTAACAGGAACAGCACGACAATGACGAGGAGCGCGCCTTCGGAGAGGTTCTTCGCAACCGTTTTGATCGTCGAGTTGACGAGGGCGGTACGATCAAGGACCGGCTGCACGATCACGTCGGTGGGAAGCGAGGCGTTGATCTCCTCCAGGCGGTCGGCGACGGCCGAAGCCACGGCGCGGCTATTCTCGCCGATCCGCATGACCGCGGTGCCGACGACCACCTCGCGGCCGTTCTCGGAAGCGGAACCCATCCGGATCGCCTGACCGATCTTCACGGTCGCGACCTGATTCAAGAGGATGGGCACGCCCTCGCGGGTCGCAACGACGGTGCGCGCCAGTTCGCTCGCGTCCGCGATGCGGGCATCCGAGCGCACCGCCAGCCCCTCGCCGTTGCGGTCCACGACACCGGCGCCGACGCCCGTGTTGTTCTGCTCCAAGGCGTTCGCGAGGTTGTCCAAGCTCAAGCGGAGGGCCGCCAGCCGCTGCATGTCGGGGACGACCTGATATTGCTTCACATAGCCGCCAATCGTATCGATGCCGGCGAGCCCTTCCGTGTTCTTCAGGAGCGGAGTGACGATCCAGTCCTGAACCGTTCGGAGATAGGTTGCCTGCTCGGCCTGGGTGGTCAGCCGTTCGCCCTCGGGGGTGATATAGCTGCCGTCCGGCTGGATGCCGGGCTGCCCGGCCCTGTGCTTGTCCTCCGGTCTATGCGCAAGGCGGACGGTCCACATATAGACCTCGCCCAAGCCGGTCGCGATCGGCCCCATTTCGGGGACCGCGCCGGAGGGCAAGTTCTCCTCGGCGGTGCGTAGCCGCTCGGCTACCTGCTGACGGGCGAAGTAGATATCGGTGCCCTCGCTGAACACGGCCGTCACCTGGGCGAAACCGTTGCGGCTGAGCGACCGGGTATTCTCAAGGCCGGGCACGCCGGCGAGCGCTGTTTCGATCGGGAACGCAACCTGCTTCTCCACCAGCTCGGGGGAGAGGGAAGGCGCGCGGACGTTGATCTGCACCTGATTGTTGGTGATGTCGGGAACCGCGTCGATGGGCAGGCGGGCGAGTGCCCATCCCCCAATGATCGCGGCGATGGCTGTGACGAGCAGGACGAACCAGCGCCGCTCGACTGAGAAGGTGACGATACGGTCGATCATGGCTTAGTCCTCGTGCTCCGCTTCACCTTTTCCGAGTTCGGCCTTGAGGGTGAAGGTGCCCGTGCCTGCGATCTCCTCGCGGCCGGTCAGTCCGGACGTGATGACGACATTCGATCCGCTGGCCTGCCCGACCACGACGGGGGTCGCCTTGAAGCCCGTGGGCGTCCGCACGAAGACCACCGATCGGTTCTCGATCGACTGCTCGGCCGCGGCCGGCACGGTCACGGTGCCGCTGCCGGCACCGGGGAGTTGGATCGCGGCCGTAACCGGCTCGCCGACGCGCCATTGGCCTGCGCGGTTGTCGACTAACGCGATGACGGGCACCTGGCGCGTGGTTTCGTCCAGCACCGGCGATACGAAGCTGACGCGGGCGGTCGAGCGACGCCCCCCGGCGGTGATCGCTACTGGCGATCCCGGCCGGACCAGGCCGGCATCGGCGGGGGATAGGGAGACCGTCACCGCCACCTGGGACAGGTTCGCGACCCGGAACAGCTCGGCGTCGGCCGCGACCGTCTGCCCCAGCACGACGCGGCGCGCGATCACCTGGCCGCCGATCGGCGACGCGATGCCGATGCGATTGAGCGCGCCGCCGCCGCCGCCCGCCGCCGCTACCTGCTGCTGCGCGAGACGGAGCGCGATGTTCGCCTCGGTGGCGGCCGTGCGCGCCGCGATCAGATCCTGCTCGGGGGAGACGCGCTCGGCGAACAGTCGCTGCTCGCGGCGAAGGTTGGACTGCGCGAGCGCCGATCGCGCGCGCGCCGCCTCCACTTCGGCCTTCAAGGATGCCGCCTCGCGGCTCTCGATGATGGCGAGTGTCTGACCGCGGCCGATCGACTGTCCAAGGTTGCGGGTGAGCGACACGATCCGCCCGCCAATGGCGGCGGATACGGCCTGCGTCCCCTGCGGGTCGCCCTCTATCGTCGCGGGGAGCGTCAGCACCCCGCCGCCGCCCGCCACGCTCGGCCGCTCGATCTGGATGCCGGCCGCGACGATCTGTCGGGAGGTCAACGTGATCGTACCCTCGGGAGCCGCCGCCTCGCCCTCATGCGCGCCCTCTGCTTCGTTGTGGCCGACTTCCTCGGTTGTGTTGGCGGCAATCTCGTTGCCGGTCTCCTGGCCCCCGCCGCACGCGGTAAGCAACAGGGCTAGGGTGACGGGCAATGTCGCCCGCTTGGCAGTGGTCATCATGGAATCAGTTCCTCGAAAGGTCGGGCGCGGCCGTCGCTAGACGGTTCCGATGAGCCTGGGCGTCGCGGTAGGCGGCGAGCGCGTCGATCGCGGCCGTGCGGGTTTCGGAAAGCGTGCGCTCAGCATCGAGTAGGTCGAGCTGGCCGAACTTGCCCTCGCGATAGCCGATGCGCGCGATACGCGCGGCCTCCTGCGCCGCCGCCAGCGCGGGGCCGCTTGCGGCGCGGGCGGTCGTGGCGGCGTTCGCTACTTCGGCCTCGGCGTTCGCGAGCGCCTGCGCCGTGTCCAGCTCGGCCGCGCGGCGCAACGCCTCGGCCTGGTCGCGCTCGGCATTCGCCTGGGTCACGGCCGCGCCCCCCCGATTGAACACGGGGAACGGCACGGAGACCCCAAATACCGCGGCAACGTCGTTGGTCTCCTCCAGCCGGCGCGCGCTCGCGCTTACCGTCACGTCGGGGACGCGCTGCGCGCGAGCGAGCCGCACCTGGGCGGTAGCAGTCGCCACGTCGGCCTGCGCCGCGGCAAGTGCGAGCGTACCAGCAGGCGCAACGCGAAGCGCCGGGCCATAGCCCTCCACCCGGTCGAACCATGCGAGGTCGAGGGGTCCCGATACAGGCTGACCGATGCGGCGCGCGAGATTGTCGCGCGCGACAATCGTCAGCCGCTCGGCGCGTTCCTCCGTGGCTTCCGCATTGATGCGGAGCACGTCCGCGCGCTGCTGCTCGATTGGGGAGGCTCGGCCCGCCCGCACGCGAACCGTCGCAGCGCGTAACGCCTCGCGGGCAATTTCGGCCTGCTCGCGCGCCGTTACAACGCGCCGCTCGGCCGCGACCGCCTCGATATAGGCTTGGGTGATCGCAAGTCGTAGATCGGCCGTCGCCAGCGCCGCGCCGATCCGGGCGCGGTCGCTCACTGCGTCAGCGACTGCCACGCGGGCGGAGCGCTTGCCCCCGAGTTCAATCGGGAGCTCTAGGCCGGCCGTCGTCTCGGCGCTGCGTAAGCCCCGATACTGACCGGAGCCGACGACATTCTCGGTTTCGGCAACGATCGTGGGGTTCGGCCGATAGCCGGCGACGGTACGCGCCGCCTCGGCCGCACGCACGCTGGCGGATGCGGCCTCTATGGATGGGGCGACGGCCCCCGCCAGCTCCAGTGCGCGCTCCAAAGTGAGCTGCGCGACCGGACTGGCAATGGGTGCCGTCTGCGCCTGCGCGAGCGACGCGCACGACGCAGCGGCCAAAAAGGCCGCAATGATACGATGCATGGGTGGAATACTCCTGACGAACCTCGAACCCCGCGCGGTGATGTCGGCGGGTGCTAGGACTCGGTCAGGCTATTGGTGGTCGGAGCGCGGGGTGAGCCAAGCCGCACGCCAAGGGGCTTTCATCGAAGCCTTCACGGGGCATGCTCGCCGCGGCATGAGAAGCAGCGGACTCCGTCGTCATCGGCAATCCGACACAGTGGCCGTGGCAACCCGCGTGATGGTGCGGGTAGCCCTTTTCGCTGTCCGCCGGAACCTGATCGGCATCGTCGGCAACATGTCCCAGCTCCGCCGCCGCCGTGACCTCAATGCACGCGTCGCCTTCCGTGGCGCGCGCGGCCGATCCCAGCCCCAATGATAGGGCGAGCATCAGGCAGAGGAACAGGGCGGACAATCGGTGCATCGCGAGCCTCCTAGCAGCTATCGACTTTGCTGTAACGGTTGTAGGGCAGACGTCCGCGGCGTGCCGGTCGCGCGGAGTTCCGCGCGGGCCTGAGCGATGATTTGAAACCCGCCCCACAATCCGAGAAATGCCATCAACGCCGCCACGATCAGGTCGGGCCATGCCGTGCCGGTCCCGAACACGCCCGCCGCTGCAAGCACAACGGCGACGTTGCCGATCGCATCGTTGCGCGAGCAAATCCAGACCGAGCGCATGTTCGCGTCGCCCGTTCGGAATCGGTAAAGCATCAACGCTACCCCGCCGTTCGCGAGCAGTGCCGCGACGCCGATCACGCCCATGATTTCGGACTGGGGTGCGGCACCGTGCAACATCCCCCAAGCTGTGGCGAGAAGCACGTAGAGCCCGAGCACGGCAAGCGTCGCGCCCTTGAGCAACGCGGCCCGCGCACGCCATGCGAGCGCCATGCCAGCGACGCCCAAGCTAATCGCGTAGTTGGCGGCATCACCGAAAAAGTCGAGCGCGTCGGCTTGCAGCGCCTTCGATCCGCCGGCGATGCCCGCCACCATCTCGATTGCGAACATGCTCCCGTTGACCGCCAGCGCGATCCATAGCGCGCGCCGCCACTTGGGGTCGTTGAGAGTGCCGCCCTTGTCCGATGGGCAGCTCGTGCAGGCCATGATCGTCACCTCGACCGAATCAACATGACAGCCTATATGCACCCTGTAGTCGCTAGAGGGTCAAGGGCCGTGGTCGAGAAACTGACGATCGGAAAGCTCGCGGAAGCAACGGGCACTAAGGTCGAGACGATTCGCTGGTATGAGAAGGTCGGGCTGATAGCGCCGCCTGCACGCACGGGTGGTAATTACCGGGCCTACTTGCCCGGCGACCTAGCACGGCTGTCCTTCATCCGACGCGCGCGCGATCTCGGCTTCCCGATCGAGCAGGTTCGCGCCTTGCTTGACCTGTCCGATGATCGCACGCGCGATTGCGCGACGGTCGATCGGATCGCGACCGAGCATCTGCGCGAGGTCGATCGCAAGATTGCCGGCTTGACCGCGCTTAGGCGCGAGCTGAGCGCGGTCATCTTGTCCTGCGATGGCGGGACCGTCGCCCAGTGCCGCATCATCGAAGCACTGGGGCCGGCCGATCCTATTGCTTGCTGATCGTCGTCACCTCGCCACCGCCGTCCTTGAGCGCCAGATCGAACGTCACCTTGTCGCCGACCGTGACGCCGTCGATGACGGCAGGCTTGGCATCAAACGCCATCGTCATCGCCGGCCAGCCGGCTTCGGGAATAGCCTGATGCTCGAGCGTGATCTTGCCCGCTGCCTTATCGATCGCGGTCACGGTGCCGCTGCCCTTGGCGGTTTTCGCCTCAGTGGGCATCGCCATGTTGCCCATGCTGGCTGCGCTCTCATTCATGGCGGATGACTGGTTCGCCTCCGGTGACGGCGGCGATTCGGCCTTCTGGCCGCAAGCGGCGGTCAGGGTGGTGAGTCCCAGGGCAATAGCCAATTGCACAGACTTCATGGTCTTCTCCTTGCAGGTTAAACGGGCTGGTGGATGGGTTTGGTCTTCGGCCGGCGCAGCAGCAGATAGGCGGCGGGAAGGACGAACATCGAGAGCAGCGGCGCGGTCAGCATGCCGCCGATCATCGGGGCAGCGATCCGGCTCATCACTTCCGAGCCCGCGCCCGATCCGAAGAGGATCGGCAGCAGGCCGGCAAGGATGACCGCCACCGTCATCGCCTTGGGCCGGACCCGCAGAAGCGCACCCTCGCGCACCGCTGTTTCGACCTGAGCCGCATCCGGGTCCGGGCCGCGATCTTCATAGGCGTGCTTGAGGTAGATCAGCATCACCACGCCGAACTCGGCTGAGACCCCGGCGAGCGCGATGAACCCAACCCCGGTCGCGACCGATTGATTGAAGCCGAGCAGCCAAAGCGTCCAGATGCCGCCGGTCAGCGCGAACGGCAGCGTGCCCATGATCAACGCCGCCTCATCGAAGCGCCGGAAGATCAAGTACAGCAGCACGAAAATGATCAGCAGTGTCGCGGGAACGACCAGCTTCAGCTTGGCAACCGCGCGTTCGAGGTACTCGAACTGGCCGGAGTAAGCGATGCTGACGCCCGGCGAGAGCCTCACCTGTTTCGCCACGGCGCGCTGAAGATCGCCGACGACCGATGCCAAATCACGGTCGCGCACATCGACATAGACCCAGGTCGAGGGCCGGGCGTTCTCGGTCTTGAGCATCGGCGGCCCTTCGGTGATCGAGACGTTCGCCACAGTGCCGAGAGTGATCTGCTGGCCCGAAGGGGTAAGTACCGGTAGCGCGCGCAGCCCTTCGAGACTGTCGCGCAGCTCGCGCGGATAGCGCACGCTGATCGGATAGCGCGCCAGGCCCTCAACCGTCTCGCCGATGGTCTCGCCACCGATCGCACCCGAGACGATCGCCTGCACGTCGGCGATGTTGAGCCCGTAACGCGCAGCGACTGCACGATCGATGTCGACGTCGACATAGCGTCCGCCGGTCAGCCGCTCGGCCAGCGCCGAGCTGACGCCCGGCACCGTTTTTGCCGCTGTCTCGACATCATGGGCGATGCGGTCGAGCTGGGCGAGATCGGCGCCCGAGACCTTGACCCCGATCGGGCTCTTGATCCCGGTCGCGAGCATATCGATGCGGTTGCGGATCGGCGGCACCCAGACATTGACGAGGCCGGGCAGCTTTACCGTGCGGTCCAACTCCTCGACGAGCCTGTCGGGGGTCATGCCCGGTCGCCACTGGTCGCGGGGCTTGAACTGGATGGTGGTCTCGAACATCTCCAGCGGTGCCGGATCGGTCGCGCTCTCCGCGCGGCCGGCCTTGCCGAACACGCTCTGTACCTCGGGTACGGTCTTGATGAGCCGGTCGGTCTGCTGGAGCAGCTCGGACGCCTTCGCCGCTGAGAGGCCCGGCAATGCCGACGGCATGTAGAGCAGGTCGCCTTCGTCAAGATTAGGCATGAATTCGCCCCCCAATCGCGACAGCGGAAAGGCGGTGGTAGTGAAGACTAAAGCGGCGATCAGCAGCACCGTCTTTGGCCGCCGCATCGTCCAATCGAGCGCGGGACGATAGAGGGCGGTGAGCGCGCGGTTGATCGGATTTGCCTGCTCGGCCGGGATACGGCCGCGGATCAGCCAGCCCATCAGCACCGGCACCAAAGTCACCGACAGGATCGCCGCGCCCGCCATCGCATAGGTCTTTGTGAAGGCGAGCGGCGCGAACAACCGGCCCTCCTGCGCTTCCAGCGTGAACACGGGGATGAAGGAGAGCGTGATGATGACGAGGCTGAAGAACAGGGCCGGGCCAACTTCGGCGGCGGCGTCGGTGATGACCGTCCAGCGTGTCTCGCCAGCCAGCGTCTCGCCGGGATGATCATGCTCCCAGCGCTCGATCTTCTTGTGCGCGTTCTCGATCATCACCACCGCCGCGTCGACCATCGCGCCGATGGCGATGGCGATGCCGCCGAGCGACATGATGTTGGCATTAACCCCCTGGAACCGCATGACGACGAACGCCGCGAGCACGCCCAGTGGCAAGGTCAGGATCGCGACCAGCGCCGAGCGAACGTGCCAGAGGAACAATGCGCAGACCAATGCTACGACGATGAACTCCTCGATCAGCTTGTGCGTCAAATTCTCCACTGCACGGTCGATGAGCTGGGAGCGATCATAGGTGGTGACGATCTCGACGCCGGGCGGCAGGCTCGCTTTCAAGGTGGCGATCTTGTCCTTGACCGCCGCGATCGTCTCGCGGGCGTTCTTCCCCGAGCGCAGGATAGCCACGCCGCCCGCCACTTCGCCTTCGCCGTTCAGCTCGGCGATGCCGCGCCGCATCTCGGGGCCGATCTGGATCGTGGCGACCTCGCCAAGCGTCACCGGCACACCGCCCGCTGCGGTACGGAGCGGAATGGCGCGGAAGTCGTCGAGCGTCTTCAGATAGCCTGACGCCCGAACCATATATTCGGCCTCAGCCAGCTCCAGCACCGATCCGCCGACTTCCTGATTGGCGTTGCGGATCGCCTCGACGGCCTGTTGGTGGGTAATACCGTAGGCGGTGAGCTTCACGGGATCGAGCACGACCTGATACTGCTTCACCATCCCGCCGATGCTCGCGACCTCGGCGACGCCGGTCACGGTCTTCAGCTCGTAGCGGAGGAACCAGTCCTGCAAGGATCGAAGCTGCGACAGATCGTGCCGACCGCTGCGATCGACCAGCGCATATTCATAGACCCAGCCGACCCCGGTTGCATCCGGGCCGAGCGCGCTGCGGGCGGTTTCCGGCAATCGGCCTTGCACCTGATTGAGATATTCGAGCACGCGGCTGCGCGCCCAATATAGGTCGGTGCCGTCCTCGAAGATCACATAGACGAAGCTGTCGCCGAAGAAGGAATAGCCGCGCACCGTCTTCGCGCCGGGCACGGACAGCATCGTGGTGGTGAGCGGATAAGTGACCTGGTTCTCGACGATCTGCGGTGCCTGGCCGGGATAGCTCGTGCGGATGATGACCTGCGTGTCGGAGAGATCCGGCAGCGCGTCGATCGCGGTCGAGCGCACCGCCCACAGTCCGGCCGCCGCCAACGCTAGCACGCCGAGCAGGACGAAGAAGCGGTTGCGGACCGACCAGCGGATGAGGGCCGCGATCATTGACTCGCCACCTTCACCATGCGCCGCACCGTCGGGCCGGCCGGCGGCTGATCGAAGGAGAAGCGAACGCGAT
>DASVNU010000318.1:0-2812 GCA_036383655.1 Sphingomonas sp.
CCTGATCGACAACAATGTCGAGGTCGTCGCCAAGCCGGAGGAAACGCCCTCGATCTGGCAATATCTGCTCGTCCAGTCGCTGCCGTTCGTGCTGATGCTGGCGATCGCGTTCTTCGTGATCCGCCAGATGCAGAAATCGTCCGGCTCCGGCGCGATGGGATTCGGCAAGAGCCGTGCCCGCATGCTGACCGAGAAACAGGGCAAGGTGACGTTCGACGACGTCGCCGGCATCGACGAAGCGCGCGAGGAATTGCAGGAGATCGTCGAGTTCCTGAAGGACCCGACCAAGTTCGCCCGGCTGGGCGGCAAGATCCCCAAGGGCGCGTTGCTGGTCGGCTCCCCCGGTACCGGCAAGACTTTGCTGGCGCGCGCGATCGCGGGCGAAGCGGGCGTACCGTTCTTCACCATTTCCGGCTCGGACTTCGTCGAGATGTTCGTCGGCGTCGGCGCCAGCCGCGTGCGCGACATGTTCGAGCAGGCCAAGAAATCGGCGCCGTGCATCGTCTTCATCGACGAGATCGACGCGGTCGGGCGCCATCGCGGCGCCGGCCTGGGCAATGGTAACGACGAACGCGAACAGACGCTCAACCAGCTGCTGGTCGAGATGGACGGGTTCGAGGCGAACGAAGGCATCATCATCATCGCCGCGACCAACCGGCCGGACGTGCTCGACCCCGCGTTGTTGCGCCCGGGCCGGTTCGACCGCCGCGTGACGGTGCCGCTGCCCGATATCGAGGGCCGCGTGCAGATCCTCCAGGTCCATATGAAGAAGGTGCCGCTGGCCCCCGACGTCGATGCGCGCACGCTCGCGCGCGGCACGCCGGGCATGTCGGGCGCCGACCTCGCCAATCTGGTCAACGAAGCCGCGCTGATGGCGGCGCGGCTGGGCAAGCGCCTAGTCGCGATGGCGCAGTTCGAGCTCGCCAAGGACCGCGTGATCATGGGCACCGAGTGGAAATCGCTCGTCATGACGCCCGAGGAAAAGAAGATGACCGCCTATCATGAGGCCGGTCACGCGCTCGTCCGCATCCACGAGCCGGCGTCGGACCCGATCCACAAGGCGACGATCATCCCGCGCGGCGGTGCCCTGGGCATGGTCGTGTCGATGCCCGAGCGCGACAATTACTCCTATCATCGCGACAAGATGTACGCCGACCTCGCCACCGTGATGGGCGGGCGCGCGGCCGAGGAGATCATCTTCGGCTATGACAAGGTCTCGTCGGGCGCGAGCGGCGACATCAAGCAGGCGACCAAGCTGGCGCGCGCGATGGTGATGCGCTGGGGCATGTCCGACAAGCTCGGTCCGCTGGAATATGAGGAAGAGCAGGGCGAGACGTTCCTGGGCTATTCGCAGACCCAGCGGCACAATATGTCGAACGAGACCGCGCTGATGATCGACAGCGAGATCAAGTCGCTGATCGACGGCGGCCACAAGCGCGCGACGCAGGTGCTGAGCGAGAATATCGACCAGCTCCACCGCGTGGCGGGTGCCTTGCTCGAATATGAGACGCTGACCGGCGACGAGATCAAGCAGATCGCCGCGGGCGAGGACATCAACCGGCCCGACGCCGGGGCGACGGCGTCGACGCTGCCGAGCAGCGGGACGTCGATCCCGAAGACGCGGCGGCCATCGGGGCCGTTTGGTAATCCGGCACCAGCTGGGGCGTAACCGCGGCGCTTGGCCGGACGTGAGATTGAAGGCCCTTCCCGTGCGAGCGGGGAGGGCCTTTTTCGTTGCGGTGGCACGGGCGAACGGGCGCGCAGCCGATGAGCGACAGCCGAGTATCTGCCGGCCGAACCCCGCCCTCAGCCTGCGTCGTCCACCTTCCACGTCGCGACGAACACGTCGCGATACGCCGGTCTATCGGGATCGATCGGCCGGATCGGCGTCACGCCGTGCAGCACGCGGTGATCGTCCAAAAGCACGGCATCGCCCGCTACCGCCAGCGTGAAGCGGTCGATCTGCGGCTGGCCGGCGATGCGGATTTCGGTGACGCCTTGGTCGGCATTCACCCGGTCGATCAGCATCACCAATACCCAGTCGACGCCATCGCGATGCATTCCCTCCGGAGTCGGGCGCCCCGGTTCGTGCGCATTGGCCTCGATCCGGAACTGGTGGAGCTCGACATGCCAGGAGCGGGCCGCATCGCCTTCGCCGGCGCGCCCGAAGCAATCGGTCGCGCCGCGGAGCAGGTGCTGCATCATCGGACCGTCGACGATGCCGTCCTCGATCGGCTCGAACCAGCGCTGAACATCGCCGTTCAGCCGATTATAGTCGCGGCTCTGATAATGCGGCTGGTGCGGCTTTCGCGCGATCGCGTCCGGGGTGATCGCCAGGGCAGCGTGGCGCCGCCGGCGATAGCGGCCACCATCGGCCATGTATCGATCGAGGCCGAGCCGGTTCCATGATTCGGCGAAGCCCTGCCACTCCGGATCCGACACCGCGGCCGGCAACCAGTCGATCGCGCCCGGCACCGGGCGAACGAAGCCCTGCGCCGCAAGCTCGATGGCGAGCCGCATGTCGGCCTCGTACCCGGCGGTCTCCAATGGTCGAGGCACGATGCGATCCCCATGTCGATGCCCCCGTATCGAGGCATGATAGTCGCCATATAAGGGCTCATGCGGCCAGATCATGGCGAAGGCCGGCAGGCGGCTGTCTCGAGCGGAATGGCCGGTACCGAGCCGGCGCTGGCCGTTCAGTATCGAAACGCGGCAAGGCTCACGACACTTTCGAACGCGATCAGCGGGACGACAGCGATGTCGAGGCGATAGGAGCGCTTGTCCAGGCCCGCCGCATCAATGGTCCGAGACG
>DASVNU010000319.1:0-7793 GCA_036383655.1 Sphingomonas sp.
CCGGATCGCCGATCATGCCCGACACGAACAAGGCGACCGATTCTTATGCCCGCGCCTATGATCTCGGCCGCGAAGTCTCGGTCACCCGCAACGCCCCGGGCGCGCTCAAGCGCTTGTCGGTGGCGGTCGTGCTGCGCGACGTCGAGGGATCCAAGCCGCGCTCGCCGGTCGAGATGCAGCAGATCACGCAATTGGTGAATTCCGCCGTCGGCGCGAATTCGTCGCGCGGCGACCAGGTTACCGTGATCAGCCGCCGCTTCGCCGCGGCGCCCGATCTCGGCGGCGGCCAGCCCTGGTACGAAAGCGGCTGGCTGGCGATGGTGCTGCGCAACGTCACCGCGATCGTCATCGCCTTGCTGGTGTTGGTGCTCGGCGTCCGCCCCTTGTCCAAGGCGCTGATGAAGAAGCGCGACGACGCCGGCCGCGGCGCGATCGGCCGCGACCTTGGCGCGACCTTCGGGATCGGCGCGCCGATGGCGGCCGGCACCGGCAGCGGCCCCAATGGCCAGCCGGTCAGCATCGACGCGCTCGAAAGCGCGCAGAATTTCGACGACCGGATCGGGATGGTCCGCGGCTTCACCCGCGACAACCCGACGCGTGCCGCGCTGGCGGTGCGTGACATGATCAAATCGGACGCCCGCTGATGAACGCTCCCGCCTCTTTCCGCGCCTATTCGGGTGTCGAACGCGCCGCCGTGCTGATGATGCTGGTCGGCGAGGAGGAGGCCGCGGCCATCCTTCAGAAGCTCGACCCCGAGGAAGTCCGCCAGCTCGGCAAGGCGATGTTCGCGGTCGCCGATGTCGGCGAGCCCGAAGTCGCGATGGTGCTCGACGATTTCGTCGGCAAGGCGCGCGATCGCACCGCGATCGGGTTCGACCCCAAGCCGCTGATCGAGACGATGATGACGCGCGCGCTCGGCCCCGAAAAGGCCGACAGCGTGCTGGCGCGGATCACCCCGCCCGACGCGCAATGCCAGATCGACCTGCTCGACTGGATGGACGCGACCGAGATCGCGGCGATGATCGAGAAGGAACATCCCCAGATCGCCGCCGTGGTGATCGCCAATCTCGACCAGGACGTTGCGGGCCAGGTGCTCGAATTGCTGCCCGATGCGTCGCAGCCCGAAATTCTCCACCGCGTCGCGCGGCTGGGGCCGATCACGCCCGAGGCGGTCGATACGCTGCGCACCATGCTCGCCAATCGCAGCGGCACCGGCGGCCAGTCCGCCGGGGTGATGCTGGGCGGCACCAAGGAAGCGGCGCGTATCCTGTCGGGCGCGCGCAAGACCACCGAACAGCGCGTCATGCCGAAGCTGTTCAAGATCGACCGCGAGGTCGCCAAGGCGATCGAGGAAGCCTTGTTCGTGTTCGAGAATCTGCTCGACATGGACGACAAGAACCTCGGCACCTTGATCCGCAATATCGACAGCGACCTGCTCACCCGCGCGCTCAAGGGCGTCGACGAGGCGACGCGCAACCGCTTCCTTGGCTGCATGTCGGCGCGCGCCGCCGACGGCATCCGCGACGAGATGGAAGCGCGCGGCCCGATGAAGCTCAGCGAAGTGCTCGACGCGCAAAAGGCGATCATCCAGCTTGCCCGCGCGCTGGCCAAGGACGGTACCATCATGATGGGCGGGGACGACGATTATGTCTGAGCGGCCGATCAGCGAGTTCGTCGCCGGGTTCGCCAGCCGCCACGATCAGGCGGGCGCCGCGCTGCGCCGCGCCTTTGCCGCCAAGGGAGTCGCTTTCTCGCCGCGCGACATGACTCCCGAACCGCCACCCGCGCCCGAGGCGCGGCCGCGGCATTTCGAGCCGGCGGATCGCCAGGAGGATCCGACCGAGGGCTGGGATCCGTTCGATACCACGCAACAGCCGTCGGGCTTCGTCGATCCGATCGCGACCGCCAAGGCCGCCGGCTATGACGAAGGCGTCGCCGCGGCGATGGCGCAGGTCACCACCAACGCGACCCGCGACCGCGCGCTGATCGACCGCCTGGTCGCCGCGATCAACGACGATGGCCGGATCGACCGCGACCGGCTGGCGGGCCATCTCCGCCAGACCGTGACGCAATTGGTCCGCCAGATGGTGGGGGAGGCCGGGGTCGACGCCGATCTGCTCAACCGCCGCGTCGCGCTGGCCGCCGGCATGCTCGCCGACGATGCCGAATCGGCGGTGCTGCGGCTCAATCCCGAGGACATGGCGCTGGTCGACGGGCATCTGCCCGCCACCATCTTCGCGGCGGGCGACATCAAGGTCGAGCGCGGCCATTTCGTGCTCGAATCCGCGGCGACGATCGTCGAGGACGGCCCCAGCCTGTGGCTCGAACAACTCGCCCAGGCGATCGACCGCGCGGCGTTGCCGGAATGATGATCGTTTCGCAAATCCTCCCCGTAAACGGGGAGGAATTAGATGCTGAACCGTTTCGCTCAGGATTATCTCGAAAGCCTCGGCACCGCCGACTTCGTGCCGCAGCCCAAGATATCGGGCCGGCTGGCGTCGTTCGACGGGCTGCTGATGGAGGCGATCGGGCTCAATTTGCCGGTCGGCACGGTGTGCCAGGTCGGCGCCACGGGCGGCGCCAAGGTCGAGGCCGAAGTGATCGGCTTCCGCAATGGTCGTACCTTGCTGATGAACCTCGGCGGTCCCGCAGCACTTCTCCCGCAATCTCCGGTTCGTCCGGTCGGCGCACCCGGCGCTGCCGAAGTCGGCGCCGCGTTGCTCGGCCGCGTGGTCGATGGCGCGGGCAAGCCGATCGACGGGCTGGGGCCGATCCGCGGCGCGCAGCATTGGCCGCTCGTCGGCAAGCTGCAGGGGCCGCTCGACCGCGGTCGCGTGCTCCAGCCGATGGATGTCGGAGTGCGCGCGATCAACGGGCTGCTCACCATCGGCCAGGGCCAGCGTGTCGGCATCATGGCCGGATCGGGCGTCGGCAAATCGGTATTGCTCGGGATGATGGTCCGCGCGGCGCAAGCCGACGTCGTGGTGATCGGCCTGATCGGCGAGCGCAGCCGCGAAGTCGCCGACTTCCTCGAGACCAAGGTCGCGGGGGAAGCGCGCGCGCGTTCGGTGGTGGTCGCGGTGCCGGCCAACCATTCGCCAGTGCTGCGCATCCGCGGCGCGCTCCGCGCCACCGCGATCGCCGAAGGCTTCCGGGCCGAGGGCAAGAAGGTCCTGCTGATCATGGATTCGCTGACTCGCGTGGCGCATGCCGGGCGTGAGATCGGCCTTGCCTTGGGTGAACCCGCCTCGGCGCGCGGCTATCCGCCGTCGGCGATCGCGATGCTGCCCAATCTGATCGAGCGCGCCGGCACCGACGTCAACACCGGCGGATCGATCACTGCCATCTATACCGTGCTCGCCGATGGCGACGACGGCAACGATCCGGTGGTCGATTCGGCGCGGTCGATCCTCGACGGCCATATCGTGCTGAGCCGCGCGCTCGCCGAACGCGGCGTCTATCCGGCGATCGATCTCGGTCCGTCGGTCAGCCGCGTGATGACCGATATCGTGCCGGCCGAGCATATCGCCGCCGCGCGCATCCTGCGTCGCCACCTCGCCACCTATGAGGAAAATCGCGATCTGGTGCTGATGGGTGCCTATCGCGGCGGTGCCGATCCCGAGATCGACGCGGCGATCGCCTATCATCCGGCGGTGATGGAATATATCCGCCAGGATGCGGACACCAAGGTCTCGCTGCCCGATGCCGTGGCCGAGTTGGTCGGTGTCTTCGGCAATGTTTGATATGAAGGCGGTGCCGGCCCCGATGCACTTCCATGCATAAGAAAAGCCAGCTCGATCGCATTCTACGCGTCCGCACGCTGCAATTGGGCATGACGCGCGCCGAGGAAGTCCGCGCGCACGCCAAGATCGCCAGCGAAGCCGATCTCGCCGATCGCATCGCCAAGCTCGCCGACAGCGTCTCGCCCGCGCCGGCCGAAGCCGGAAGCGGCTTTTCTTTGGTCGCGGCGGCACATTTCCGCTCGCGCCTGCACCAATCGGCAGAGATGGCGGAACACCGCCTGCGCGCCGCCGAAGCCGCCGCCGAACGCGCCGCCGAAGCGACCCGCGAGGCGAAGCGCGACCAGTCGGCGGTCGAGAAATTGATGGCCCGTGCCGACCGCGACGCGGCGCTCAAGGCGATCCGCGCGCTCGAGGTGGCACCGGCCATCCGGAAGATTCGGCACGATCCTTGCTAATTACTCGTCGGAGGCAGTGCACGCCTCCTGCACGAGGGGTTCATGACCGGTTTGACTCTATCCGCTTCCACGACCGCCGCGGCGCCCGCAAAGGCCGCCGTGCCCTCCCTGCTTGTCCCCGGCACCGCCGCCGATGGGGCCGCGGGGGCGCCGAGCCTGGCCGCCTTTGTCGACCTGATGATCGGCAAGGCCGCGGTCGCGCCCAAGGACGGGCAGGGTAGCGAGGAGCGGCAGGATGATGCCGCGCCCGGCAATCCCTTGCCGGAAAAGGCCGACGACAAGGGCGATCCCGCGCTTGCCTGGCTGCTCGCCGTGGCGCCGATCGCCTTGCCTGCCGCCGATCCCGCAAAACCCGTTTCCGCTGGTGGCGTCGCCGCGCCGCTGGCGCCGATCGCTACCGCGCCGCAACCCGCGCTGCCCGCCGCGCTGGCAGCGACCGTCGCGAGCGATGGCCAACCGCCTAACCCGGATGCGTCGGCGCCGCAGCCGCTTCCCGAAATGCCACCGCCGGCACCGGCCGCACCCCAGCCCATTCCCGCCGCGCCGATCGCGATCGACCCGGCAATCGCCTTGGCTGCGGCAGCTGCCGACGCGTCGTCCGGGACGCCGATCGCGAAGCCGACGACCGTCGCCGATCGTCCCGCGGCGTCGCCGACGGCCGCGCAACCGATTCGAATCACCCTGCCGCAGGCGGCGCCGGTGACGCTCAATTCCCTGGCGTCGGCCAACGCGCCGATGCCCGCGCTGTTCGCGCTGGCGATGGCGCCCGACCGCAAGTCCGCCGGCGATGGCGACAGCGGCCACTCCGGCGATCTGTCCGCCATGGGTGCGCTGCTGACGCCCGCCGACGCGGTGGCGCTGGTCGCCAAGCCGGGCCAGGCCGAGCGCCAGGCGCTCGACATGGGCCGCCAGGACTGGCCGCAGAAGATGATCGACCGGATCGAGGCGCTGCGCGACGACGCCAATGCCAACGACACGTCGATCCGGCTCAAGCCCGACGCGCTCGGACGGATCGACGTGTCGCTGCGCACGCATGCCGATGGCGCGGTCACCGTCCGCTTCTCGGCCGAACAGCCGACCACGCGCGCGTTGCTCGCCGATGCGGCGCCGCAGCTCAACGCGGCGGCCGAGGCGCGCGGTATCCGGCTGACCGGGACCAGCGTCGACCTGACCGGATCGGGCATGACCGGGGGCGATCGCCCGCGGCCGCAGGTCGAGCGCCGTCAGGACAGCAAAAATCGCCTCGCGACCGGCGCGGATGACGAGATTCGGGCCGTCGATGACGGTCGAGTGGCTTGATTGGGGGAATGAACGATGAGTGACGAAACCAAGGCCGACACGCCCAGGAAGAAGGGCAAAGGCAAATTGATCATCCTGATGCTCGTGGCCGTGCTCCTGCTGGGTGGCGGCACGGTCGGTGGATTGTGGGCGGCAGGCATGCTGGGCGGCGCCAGGGCGGCCGAGCCGGCGGGGCCCAAATTGGTGCCCAAGAGCGAACAGAAGCGCACCGCCGCCGACGGCAAGGAAGGCGAGGGCGCGGCGTCGAGCGGCACCAAGCCGCCGTCGGGCAGCGGCGGCGACAAATATGCGTCCAATTATTACGCGATCGACAAGGACTTCACCTCGAACCTGCGCGACAGCCCGCATTACGTCCAGATCGGGATCGCGGTGTCGACGCCATACGACGACACGGTGATCGAGAACCTCAAGACCAACGAGATCGCGGTGCGCTCGGCGGTGCTGATGGCGCTGGGCGACGCGACCGAGGAAGAGGTCACGACCGGCGACGGCAAGAAGCATCTTGCCCAAAGATTGGTCCAGGCGATCAACGCCACGCTCAAACAAAAAGAGGGTTTTGGCGGGATTAGTAACGTCTACTTTACCAATTTTGTTGTTCAGTGACCGGGCATGGTTAACGGCTCGTCACCCATATCCGATACGGACAGGCGCGAACGCCCTCGCGCGGCGGCATCACACGCCCCCGCGCTGGGCGGCGCCAATCTGAATCCGTTCGGCGATCTGCACACGTTGCAGCATCTCTCCGCCCGTCTCGCGCGGAGCCTGCGCGGCGTGTTCGAGCCGTTGTTGCGCCAGGAAGTCCGCTTGTGGGCCGAACCGTTGGTGGTGCAGCGCTTCACCGACTACCGCGCCGAACGCCCCGACGGCCTGACCGCCTGGGTGCCGCTGTCGATGACGCCGGGCACCGGCCAGGCGCTGTTGGTGGTCGACGGCAAGTTCGTGCTCGAACTGCTCGACATGTTCTTCGGCGGCACCGGCGCCGCCCCGCACGACATGCCGAGCGAATTCTCGCCCGCCGCGGAAGCGATGATCGGGCATCTTGCCGCGATCGTCGCCGAGCCGATGACGACCTCATGGGAACCGCTCGCCAAGGTGAGCTTCGCGCCTGGTCGGGTCGAAGCCAATCCGTCGATGGTCGCCGGCATCGACGGCGACGATCCGATGGTCGTCACCCGGTTCGGTATCGGTAAGCATCACGGCAAGCCGGTCTTCATCGACATCGTCTATCCGGTGCAGTCGCTCAAGCCGTACACGCCCTCGCTGAATGGCAAGGTGCTCGGCGCCGCGCCCGATCCGGCCTGGCAGAACGGGCTCGCCAAGGCAGTGATGACGGTGACTTTCCCGGTCCGTTCGGTGCTGGCCGAACCGGTGATCAGCCTCGCCAAGCTGATGGAACTCAAGGAAGGCGACGTGATTCCGATCAGCGTCGCCGCCGACGTGCCGGTGATGGTGGCCAATGGCCGCCTTGGCACCGGCACCGTCGGCACGTCCAACGGACGCGCCGCGATCAAGCTCAATTCGCTCTCTCTCAATGTCGAGGAACTCGCATGACCGATATCTCCGGGACCTTCCCGGTCGACGCCAATATGGCGGCCAATTACCGGCTGCTGCAGGATGTCGACGTCAAGCTGACGGTGGAGATCGGCCAGACCCGGCTGACGCTCCGCGAACTGCTCGCACTGGGCGAAAGCTCGGTGATCGAACTCGATCGCCAGGCCAATGAACTGCTCGACGTGTTCGTCAACGGCACGCTGATCGGGCGCGGCGAGGTCGTCACCGTCGGCGAGCGCTTCGGCGTCCGCCTGACCGAGCTGGTTTCCCCAGAGAAGCGCGGCTGATGCTCTGGTCCTATATCCTCAAGCTGTTCGTGCTGTTGCCGCTGGTGTGCGGCCTGATGGTCGGCTGTTTGTGGCTGTGGCGCCGGCTAGAGAGCCGGATGCCGGGCCAGCCGGCCAACCGCGCGATCAAGGTTCAGGAAACGATGATGCTGTCGCCGGGCCTGCGCCTCGCGGTGATCGAATTCGAAGGGCAGAAATTGCTCGTCTCGGTCGGTCGCGGCGGCGTCCAGTTGCTCGACAAGGCCGGGGGGCTGCCCAAGTGACGACGATCCGCCGCCTGAAGGAAGACGGCCCCTCGCTGTTTCGCTCGCCGACTGCGGCCACGCCGCGGCCGAAGAATGTCCAGCTGACCAAGCTGGTGCTGATCCTGGTCGCGCTCGCCATGTTGTTGACGATCGCGATGCCGGCCTTCGCCCAGAGCGCGCCTGCCGCGCCGGCGACGACCACCACCTCCTCGG
>DASVNU010000320.1:0-14360 GCA_036383655.1 Sphingomonas sp.
CCTGTTCTCGCGCTACGAGCCGATCTGGCGCTGGCTCGACCAATTGCAGCCCGACGTGGTCGAGACCTCGTCGCCGTGGCGTCCGGCGTGGATCGTCGGCAATTGGCGAGGGAAGGCGCTCAAGTCGTTCTTCATGCACAAAGACAATAACGCGGCCTATCCGATGCGCTGGCTCGAAGGTCTGGCTCCGCCCGAGCAGATCGAGGAGGCGTGCTCCATCTACGCGCGCTACATGAACCGCTTCCTGACGCTCTACGACACCGTCGTCACCAATGGCCCGGCGCTCCAGAAGCGCCTGACGCGGCGCGGAGTGCGGATCGACGCGGCGATGACCTTGGGAATCGAGCGCAGCCACTTCTCCCCCGATCTGCGCGACGAGCGGCTGCGCGCCGCGATGCTGCGCCAGGTCGGCCTGCCGCCCGAAGGAAAGCTGCTGATCGGAATCGGCCGTCATCATGGCGAGAAGCGCTGGCCGCTGGTGATCGACGCGGTCCGCATGGCGGGCGACAAATTGCCGGTCGGGCTAATGCTGCTCGGCACCGGTCCCGAGAGCAAGAAACTCGATGCCCGGATCGACGGCAACCCGCATATTCGGCTGTTCCGCCCGGTCTATGAACGCAACGAGCTCGCGCGGATCATGGCGAGCGCCGACGCGCTGATCCACGGCTCCGAAGCCGAGCCGTTCGGGTTGGTACCGTCCGAGGCGATGGCGTCGGGCCTGCCGCTGATCGTCCCCGATACCGGCGGCTGCGCCGAGGTCGCCGATCCGCTGACCAGCGAAATCTATCGCGCGCGCGATGTCGGTTCGGCCGCGGCCGCGATCCGGCGCCTGTTCGCGCGCGAACCCGCGATCCTGCGCAAGGCGGCGATCGTCGCCGCCGGCCGCGTCCGTTCCGACCGCGAGCATGCGGTCGACCTGATGGCCTATTACCAGTCGCTGATCGACGCGCGCGACGGGATCGGCATCAGCGCAGCACGTAGAGCGTAAACTTTCCGTTCAACCGCGCGATGCCCGTCGCGCGCGGTGCCGCCCACGCCGCCAGCTTCGCCTCGAGCGCGGCATCCCCGCCCTCGGCGTCGGCATCGCCTCCGACCAGCACAGCATTGGGCAGCGCCGCGCCGGCGAGGTTGTTCGCCGACAGCAGGGTGAGCGTTCGCTCGCTGGCCGGATCGAGCAGATCATGGCTGCGAAAATAGAAGGGTCCGGGAGCAAAGCGCGGATCGATCGCGCGGCCGGTCGCGGCGACATATTGCGGGGAAAGCGTCGCGACCATGCCCCTCACGCCTTGCTGGTCCATCGCCGCGGTCAGCCGCGCGCCGTCGGCCACCGCATTGGCCATCGGTGCGCCATGCTGCGCGGTCAGCACTACCGCCTCGACCGATGGCGCGAGCCCGGCGAAGAAGAATATCGCGAAGGCGATTCGCTCCCACCGCGCCGGCGGCGTGCGCTCCCACAGCACGGCCAGCCGCACGAACAGGGGCGGAAGGACGGGGAGCAGATACTGTCGCCAGGTCGGCTCGGGCAGCAGCGCCGCAACCAGCCCGGCCAGGATCAGCATGTCGAGCAATCGCGCCAACCCCTGCTCGTCGCGCCGCCAGCGCGCCACGACCGCGACGATCGCCGGCAGCGCCGTGCCCAACGCGAGGAATTTGAGCGTGTCGATCGCCTTGAACCCGAGCGACAATTTCCACGCGCGCCCGGCATCACGATACATCTGGTCGGGGGCGAGCGCGGGGAAGGTCAGCATTTCGAACCGCGCCGCCTCTGGTGCCTGCGCGACCATACAGGCGATCAGCGCGATCACCGGCAACGCGCCGAGTGCGATCATCACCGGACGATGGCGGCGATCGAGCAATGCCCAGACAAAGTAAGCTGCCGCGGGAATCGCGTAGCTGATCTTGGTCCCCGCCGCGAGCGCGAGCAGGAAGCCGGTCAGCAACGCGTGGCGCGCCGACCCCTGCCCCTGCGCTGCGCGGACGATCAACACCAGCGCCCCCGCCAGCGCCGCCGCCGGCAGCGCGTCGTTGCGCGCGGTCCCCGCGCTGAACAGCAGGATATCGGTGCCGGCGAACAGCGCGGCCACGATGATCGCCATCTGCGACGTCGCGCCCGCCGCCCGCGCCGCGCGCCCGACCATCAGCACCGCGATCACGCCGAGCACCGCATTGAGCATCCGCAGCCCCGGCCAGGCAAGCGTCCCCAGGCTCACCGCGAACGGCGCGAACAGCACCGGCTGCAACGGCGTCTGGAAATAGGCGAAGTCGCGCCACGGCAGCGCGTTACGCGCCAGGATCGCGGCGGCGACATATTGGCTTTCGTCGTGATTGACCGGCCGCAGCACCGACAGCACCGCGAACAGGAAGATCAGACCCAGGATCAGCGGCGCGCCCGCTTGTCCCCCACGCATCATCCGTAGCAACATGGCCGCGTCCGTACCGGACCTGTCACGAACGCGCCACATCAAGCGCGCAAGGGAGCCGCGAAAAAGGGAGAACATATGCTTCGGGTCGATCGCCGTTCGCTTCTCGTCACCGGCACCCTCGGGCTGGGTGCCTGGAGCATCCCCGGTTTCGCGCAGACCGACAATGTCGCGACCGCCACCGGCTTCACCCATTCGGTCGCGAGCGGCGAGCCGGCGAGCGATTCGATGCTGCTGTGGACGCGCTATTTCCCCGTCGATGGCAAGCCGGTCCATCTGACGGTCGAGCTCTCCGAAAACGCCGATTTCGCCAAGGTCGCGGGCAACGGCATGGCGATCACCGGGCCATGGCGCGACTGGACGACCAAAATCACCGTCGACGGGCTCAAGCCCGGCACCAGCTATTTCTACCGCTTCGTCGGCCCCGACGGATCGAAGTCGCCGACCGGCCGCACGCGCACCTTGCCGACAGCGTCGCAGGCCAGGGCGTTCAAGGCGGCGATCTTCTCCTGCTCGAACATGCCGTTCGGCTATTTCAACGCTTATGGCCATGCCGCGGCGCGCGACGATCTCGATCTCGCCATCCATCTCGGCGACTATTTCTACGAATATAAGACCGGCGGCTATCCCGCCCCCAAGGACGCGGTGCGCTCGACCGAGCCGGCCAACGAACTGCTCCACCTCGCCGATTACCGCATCCGTTATGCCAGCTATCGCAGCGACCCCGACCTCCAGGCGCTCCACGCCCGCCTGCCGATGATCGTGCAATGGGACGATCATGAATCGGCCAACGATTCGTGGGAAGGCGGTGCCGAAAACCATCAGCCCGACGAGGGCGACTGGACCCTGCGCAAGATGGCCGCGATCCAGGTCTATCGCGAATGGATGCCGGTCAGCGACGAGCCGTGGAAGGCCTATGATATCGGCGATCTCGCCACGTTGTTCCGCACCGAAACGCGCGTGCTGGCGCGTACCGAGCAACCCGACATCGCGCCGTTGTTCAAGGCCGCCGATCCGGTCGCGGCGTTGAAGGCGTTCCGCGACGGCGCATGGATGGACCCCGCCGCGACGATGATGGGGACGCAACAGGAAGACTGGCTGTTCCACGCCTTGCGCCGCTCGGTCACCGCCGGCCAGAAATGGCAGGTCGTCGGGTTCGGCACGATCCTGGGCCAGACCGTGATGCCCCAGGCGGCGATGGCGTGGATCGACCCCAATGCCAGCGAGCGGGCGAAGAACTACGTCCTCGCCGGCATCCAGGCGGGCAAGGTGGGCTTGCCGTTCAACTACGACAATTGGGGCGGCTACCCGGCGGCGCGCGCCCGCTTCCTGCGCGCGGCGCAAGCGACCGACGCCAATCTGGTGGTGATTTCGGGCGACAGCCACAATGGCTGGGCGTTCGATTTGAAGCAGGACGACAAGCCCGCCGGCGTCGAGTTCGCCGGGCACAGCGTGACCTCGCCCGGCTATGAAAGCGCGGTCAAGGTCGACCCCAAAACGGTCGCCGCCGGGCTGGTCGCGGGCAATCCCGAGATGAAATGGTGCGACACCTCGCGCCGCGGCTACATGGCGCTGACGATCACGCCGGAAAAGGTCGCGAACGACTGGCTGTTCGTCGACACGATCCGCGCGAAGTCGAGCAATGCGGTTGTCGGGCACAGCACTACAGTGGCGCGGGGACGGAACGTGATGGCGTAATCGGCGCGCGCCACGTCTCGTTCGTCATCCCCGCGACAGCGGGGACCCATCACCCGCACTCTCCCATCATATAGCCGAGGTAATTTGGGTCGGTTTTGGGGAGATGGGTCCCCGCTGTCGCGGGGATGACGGTTTGGCGTTGCTGCCTGCCTATGCCCGAACCGCGGTCAGGAAATAGTCGAGCTTGGTGTCGTCGCCGACCGCGAACCCCTTGCCCGGCGAGAAGCTCAGCCCGCTGACATCGATCACCTTCAACCCCGCCGTTTCGACCAACTCGGTCAGTTCCTCGGGTGTCAGGAACTTGCTCCAGTCATGCGTCCCCTTGGGGATCATCCCGCTGCCCTCACCCACGGTGATCATCGCGAGGCGCGACAGCGCGGTGCGGTTCGGCGTCGACAACACCATCAGCCCGCCCTCGGCCAGCGCGCCGGCCAGCCCGGCGACGAATGCCGCCGGGTCGGTGACGTGCTCGATCACTTCCATGCTGGTGACGAGGTCGAAACGCTCACCGCCGAGCAGTTCGACGCTCCCTGCGCGATAGTCGATCGTCAGTCCCGATTGCGCGGCATGCGCACGCGCCACGCCGATATTCTCCGCCGCCGCGTCGATCCCGGTGATCGTGGCCCCCAGCCGCGCGAGCGGTTCGCACAACAGCCCCGCGCCGCAGCCGACATCGACCGCTCGCTTGCCCGCCAGCGGCGTGAAGCTCGCCAGATCGCCGCCCCAATGTGCATCGACCTGCCGCCTGATATAGCCCAGCCGCGGCGGGTTGAGCCGGTGGAGCATCGCCGACGAGCCCTTCGGGTCCCACCAGTCGCGCGCCATTTTGCCGAAATGCGCGGCTTCTTGCGGGTCGATAGTGGTTGCAGACGTTACGGTTGCGCTTGCCATCGCGGCTTCCTATCAGGCGCGCCTCTCCAATCCAAAGGACTTCCGCTCCTCCGATGGCCGCGACCCCTGCCCGTATCGTCATGAAGTTCGGTGGCACGTCGATGGCGGGGATCGAGCGGATCCGCAATGTCGCCAACCGGGTCAAGCGCGAGGTCGACGCCGGCAACCAGGTCGCGGTGGTCGTCTCGGCGATGGCCGGCGAGACCGACCGGCTGGTCAATTTCTGCCGCGAGGCGTCGTCGCTCTACGACCCGCGCGAATATGACGTCGTCGTCTCGGCGGGCGAGCAGGTCACCTCCGGATTGCTGGCGATCGCGCTGCAGGCGGTCGGCGTGCCGGCGCGCAGCTGGCTCGGCTGGCAATTGCCGATCCACACCAGCGACGCGCACGCCTCCGCGCGGATCGAGGAAATCGACACCGACGCGCTCGACCGCGCGCTGTCGTCGGGCGAAGTCGCGGTGATCCCGGGGTTCCAGGGCGTCGCCGACAGCGCCGACGGCGAACAGGGCCGCGTCACCACGCTCGGCCGCGGCGGGTCGGACACATCGGCGGTCGCGGTGGCGGCGGCGATGCGCGCCGACCGTTGCGACATCTACACCGATGTCGACGGCGTCTACACCACCGACCCGCGGATCGTGCCACGCGCGCGCAAGCTCAAGAAGGTCACCTACGAGGAAATGCTCGAGCTCGCGAGCGTCGGGGCCAAGGTGCTCCAGACGCGCTCGGTCGGGCTCGCGATGAAGGAAAATGTCCGCGTCCAGGTGCTGTCGTCGTTCACCGGCGATGATGCACCGATGGCGGATACATTGCCCGGGACGATGATCGTGGGCGAAGAGGAGATCGACGATATGGAACGCCAGCTGATCACCGGCATCGCGCACGACAAGAATGAGGCGAAGATCACGCTGACCAACGTGTCCGACACCCCGGGCTCGGTCGCGGCGATCTTCGCGCCGCTGGCCAAGGCCAATATCAACGTCGACATGATCATCCAGAACATCGCGCACCAGAGCGCTGGGCGTGCCGGGTCGACCGACGTCACCTTCACCGTCCCTGCGGTCGATCTGGCGCGATCGATCCAGGCGCTCAACGAGGCCAAGCAATCGATCGGCTTCGACGAACTGGTCCACGACACGCGCGTCGCCAAGATCTCGGTGGTCGGCGTCGGCATGAAGAGCCACGCCGGCGTCGCGTCGAAGATGTTCACCACGCTGGGCGAACGCGGGAT
Source organism: Sphingomonas sp. (assembly GCA_036383655.1). Classification (GTDB taxonomy): domain Bacteria; phylum Pseudomonadota; class Alphaproteobacteria; order Sphingomonadales; family Sphingomonadaceae; genus Sphingomonas. The sequence goes on from DASVNU010000320.1 coordinate 6,238, forward strand.
CAACATCCAGGCGATCTCGACCAGCGAGATCAAGGTCAGCGTGCTGATCCACGAAGACGAGACCGAACTCGCGGTGCGCGTGCTGCATACCGCCTACGGCCTCGACGCCGAGGAAGCCGCCTGACCGCGGCGCGCCCGCGCGCGGTCCTGGCGCCGCTGTTCGCGATCCAGTTCCTGAGCTGGGGCGCGATGTTCTGCCTCTGGGTCTATGCCCTCCCGGTGATCGCGCGGATCGCGGGCGACACGCGGCACGCGCTGCTGATCGTCAGCGGCTGCTTTGCGCTCTACGCGTTGCTCGCGACCTTGTTCGCCTTTGCCTTGCCGCGGCTGATCGGGCGATTTGGCGCAGCCCGGGTCCATGGCAGCGGTCTGCTGATCGGCGCGGCCGGTCTCGCAGTGCTTGGCATCACCCAGGTTGCGTTGCTGCTCGTGCCCGCCTTCGTAGCGATCGCGGTGGCGTGGAGCTGCATGGCCAACATTCCGTATGCGCTGGCCGGAGCCGCCGCGCCCGAGGGCCGTGGGGCGCACACCTTGCGGCTGTTCGGCTTTTCGACCGTCATCCCGCAAATCGTCGTGTCCCTGTGCCTGGCGATCGGCGCAACCTGGATGTTCGGCGATTTGATCGGTCGGGTGATGGTGCTGGGCGGCGCGATGATGGCGGCGAGTGGCGTGCTGGCGCTGGTATTTGCCCGGCGCCTCGACGTGCCGATCGCCGATTGGTGAAGCGGGACTTGCCGGACGGGCATGGCCAAGGCTAGGCCGACACGATGACTGCATTCTCGATCGGCGCCGAGCGCCTTGCCCGCCGCATGCAGCGCGGTGTCGATTTCCTTGGCTCGGAGGTCGCGATCCTGTGCGGCGCGATGTCGTGGGTCAGCGAGCGCCACCTGGTCGCGGCGATCTCCAACGCCGGCGGGTTCGGCCTGATCGCGTGCGGCGCGATGACTCCCGAACTGCTCGACAAGGAGATTGCGGCGACCAAGACGCTGACGTCGAAGCCGTTCGGCGTCAATCTGATCACGATGCACCCGATGCTGTTCGACCTGATCGAGGTCTGCAGCAAGCATCAGGTCAGCCATGTCGTGCTGGCGGGCGGCCTGCCGCCGACCGGCTCGCTCGATGCGATCAAGGGGAACGGCGCCAAGCTGATCTGTTTCGCGCCGGCGTTGGCGCTGGCCAAGAAGCTGATCCGCTCGGGTGTCGATGCGCTCGTCGTCGAGGGGATGGAAGCCGGCGGCCACATCGGCCCTGTATCGACCAGCGTGCTGGCGCAGGAGATATTGCCTGAGGTCGCCGAGCAGGTCCCGGTGTTCGTCGCCGGCGGAATCGGCCGCGGCGAGGCGATCGCCGGCTATCTCGACATGGGGGCGGCGGGCGTCCAGCTCGGCACGCGCTTCGCTTGTGCCACCGAATCGATCGCCCACCCCAATTTCAAGAAAGCGTTCTTCCGCGCCAGCGCGCGCGACGCGGTGGCGAGCGTCCAGATCGACCCGCGCCTGCCAGTGATCCCGGTCCGCGCGCTCAAGAATGCCGGCACCGAATTGTTCACCGCGAAACAGCTCGAAGTCGCGCAGTCGCTCAACGACGGCGCGGTCGAGATGGCCGAGGCGCAATTGCAGATCGAACATTATTGGGCGGGCGCACTGCGCCGCGCGGTGATCGACGGCGATGTCGAGCATGGCAGCCTGATGGCCGGCCAGTCGGTCGGCATGGTGAAGCAGGAAGAACCGGTCGCCGACATCATCGCGCAATTGATGGACGAAGCCGCGCACGCACTGGAGAAGCGCGCGGCATAGCCGGCGCGCGGCCCGATCATCCCGCCGCTATCCGCCGCAAGCCCCAACGGACGATCGTCGCGACGATCACGCCGAATACCAGCATCGCGAGAACGTTGAGTAGCAGCCAGACTAACGAGACATGCGCCGGCTTGGGCCCGAACGCGGAAAGCGGCACGACGATCAGATTCATCACGACGAACACGCCGAGGCCGAAGGCCAGGCCGGCCAGGATGGGGCGCAACCGCAGCCAGGCGAGCCGCGTCGCGGCGGCGGCGTAGATGCTCGCGATGACGATCGACATGGCAAGCTGGAGCGCCAGCCCCAGGGCGACGGTGCCCGCACCGCCGGCATAGGATTTCATCCCGATCAGCCCGCTCGCGATACCCTGAAGGATCAGTGCCGGGCCGACATGGTTGATGAGCGCCGCCGCGCCAATGTCGATGGTCCCGGCGACGAGGCCGGCGATCACCGCCGCGCGGGTGATATCGATCGTCTTATCCATGGTTCGAATTTCCTCACGAAAACGGATGGGCTCGGCGAGGTCGCAACGCGGCTGCGGCGCGCTTTGGCTTGCACTTCGCGGTCCGGTGCCGACAATGGCCTGTGCCCGACTCAGAAACATACGTACAGTTTGTATGAAAAAGGAACGCCGTACGCAAGCCGAACGGACGACCGCGACGCGCGGCGCGTTGATCGTGGCGGGACGCAGGCTGTTCACTGAGCGCAGCTACGCCGAGGTCAGCGCCGAGGAGATCGTCGCGGCGGCTGGCGTGACGCGCGGCGCTCTCTACCATCATTTCGCGGACAAGAAGGGGCTGTTCGCCGCTATATTCGAAGCGATCGAGGAGGAAACGATCGCGCGGATCGGCGCGGCTGCCCCCAGTGGCACCGCGATCGAGCGGATACGCGCCGGGACCAGGACGTGGCTGGAAATCTGCCGCGAGGCCGACGTGCACCGGATCGCGCTGATCGAGGCACCGGCGGTATTGGGCTGGGAGGGCTGGCGGGCGATCGGGGATCGCTACAGCCTGGCGCTGGTCGAGCATCTGCTGACTAGCGCGATCGCGGCGGGGGAAATCCCGCCCCAGCCGGTGCCGCCGCTAGCCCATGTCCTGCTCGGGATGGTGCGCGAAGGCGCGCTTTTCCTGGCGACCGCCGCCGACCCCGTCCAGGCACAGCGCGACGTCGGCCACGTGGTCGATCAATTGCTGCTCGGCCTGGGTCGACCGGGCGGCGTGACGAGCAGTCCGAAGCCCGTCACGTAGCGCCTTCAGGCGCACGTCGTCCGCTGGTTGAGGCACAAAGTCTTGGTCCAGCCGACCCCGCCCTTGACGCGGATCTTCATGAAATCGCCCGAACAGGCGAGGAGAAAGGCCTGCTGGTCGCTCTCCTCGTTCGTGAGGATCGGGGCGGCGCGGGCGTCGGGGGCCGCGCGGATCGGCTCGCCGTTGATCAGCCCGTCGGCGCCCAGCACGCTGCGGTGCATATAACCCTTGCCGCGAAAGATCGTCTTGCGCGCATCACCGACCAGATCGGCGCGGTCGATCGCGAACCAGTCGCCCGCCTGACCCACGACATGAACCTCTATCCAGTCGTCGCCCGTGCGCAGCACGCGCAAGGTCGTGGCGACGTCACCGCCAGGCGTCTTTCGCACATTGGTACCGCTGGGATCCGGGTCGATCACGCTGGCCGTGACGTTGCAGGCTGCGGCCACGGGCGCGGCCGCTTCGAGCGGTCCGAGCGGCCACAGCAGCAGCGGAACGGCGCAGATCAGGAGCTTCATCGGGCAGTCTCCGAAATCATGCGGCCGTCCGGGCCGCCCCATCTGGAGCATGGACGCAGCTCGCAATGCCGGCAACTCATCCCTGCGGCGCGCTACAAAGCCCTCACCCGCGGCCGCGAGGTCGCCAGGCGCCACAGTTCCTGGAGGCACTGCCACACCCAGATCGCGCCGCAGGCGATGATTGCCCAGTGGATGCCGACATTCGCGCCCTGATTGATGTCGGCCAGCTGGTCGGCGGGGAGCGTGCCGCTGGCGGTCATCCAATGCCCCGCCTGAAAGATCACGCTCAGCAGCGCGAGGCCGCCCGCCGCGGTGCCGACCGCGAACACCGCCTGCACCATTTTCCAGCGCGGGCGCAGCCACTGGACGACATTGTAGACCAGCCGCGCGACCATCAGCGCCAGTACCGGCCACCAGACCATTGTCCAGATCGGATCGGGGGTCAGCACCAGCCCCTTCACATTACTGACATAGCTGGGGAACGGCACCACGCCGCACCACCACAGGATGAAATAGACCCCGATCGCGACCTCGAACGCCGATCCCCAGGCGTTGGGCTGCTTGTGCTTGACCTCAGGCAGGTCCTGCGGCCGCCACTTGGCGAGATAATCGGCCGGAAACCCGCCACGCTCGAGCGCGTAGAATATCGCGACCACCGAACCAAAGGCGAGCATCGTCGAGCTTAGGATGTTGGTACAGGCACGGGCGATCGCATGGATCGGATCGGTATGGCCGAACACCACGCCCGACGCGGCGTCGATCGCGAACACGACGACCAGGAACATCGCGGCGATGCGCAACGCCATGACGAAGAAGGGAAAGGCATCCGGCCCGATCAGATATTGTTGGGGCCGATAGCGCGACGCGACAATCAGCGGGTGGCCCATCTCCTTGATCAGCGCCGCAACCTCTTTCCGGTCGAGCGGGCGGCCGAGCGCCTCCTCGCGCACTTCCTGGCGGGTGAGCAGGTCATCACGGATTTCGGCGACGATATCATCGGCCTTGGCCGCGGGCAGGCGCCGCGCGATCGCGGCGAGATAACGGTCGATCAGGTCCATCTCATTTGTCCTTTTGATTAAGGCGCAGGATCGATTCGGAAATGTCGTTCCATTCGTGGAGAAGCGCGGCGAGCGTGTCCGTGCCGGCGAGCGAGAGGCGGTAGAAGCGCTTGGTGCGCCTGGCCTCCTCGCGCCATTCGCTGATCAGCAGCCCCTGCGATTCGAGCCGGCGCAGCAGCGGATAGAGCGCGCCTTCGTCGATCGGCAGCCCGGCATCCTCGAGCGACTGGCGCAGCGTATAGCCATAACGTTCCTCGCGGAGCGCCCCGAGCACGGCGAGCACCAGCGATCCCCGCCGGAGCTCCACGCGCAATTTTTCGAACATGTCATCATCGACGGGCATGGGCTGTGCTTCACATAGTGTGCGTTGTACACTGTATGATATACAGTGATTGAGCTGTCAAGCCTGGCAGTGCCAAGGAGCTGACGAGGGCGGCGATGGAGAGCGCGATGGATGAGGAACGCGGCGGGTTGCCGGTGCTGCACTTTGCCGATGCCGACGCGTGGGAGGCGTGGCTGAGGACGCACGGCGGCAAGGCCAGCGGCATGTGGCTGAAGATCGCCAAGGCCGGGAATAGCGACTCGAGCCTGACCAAGGCCCAAGCGATCGACGCGGCGCTGTGTCACGGCTGGATCGACGGGCAGATCGACAAATGGGATCAGGCCTGGTTCCTGACCCGCTTCACCCCGCGCAAGCGCACCAGCAAATGGTCGGAGAACAATTGCAAGCGCGCGGAGCAGCTGGTGGCTGAGGGCCGTGTGGCGCCGGCCGGGTTAAGCGAGATCGAGGCGGCGAAGGCGGATGGACGATGGGACGCGGCCTATGCGCCGGCCTCTACCGCGGAGGAACCGGAGGATCTGAAAGCCGCGCTCGATGCGGAACCCAAGGCGCGGGCGTTCTTCGACACGCTGAGCGGGGCCAATCGCTACGCGATCCTGTACCGCGTGCAGACCGCGAAGAAGGCGGAGACGCGGGCGGCGCGGATCGAGAAGTTCGTCGGCATGTGTGCACGAGGCGAGACGCTTCATTGAGGGGGCCGGGATGGTCGATGTTGGCCACTTGCCGTTTGGCTGTTCCTGGCGGTCAGATAGCGATTGCCGTCGTTCGCCCCTGACGCGTCCGATCTATGATCCTCCGTCGGGCCGGATACAGGCTTTGGGTCCTGCTGCCGTCGCGGAAAGCGCGCCATGTGCGTCGCGGCATGATGATGGCGCCGACGAGCACCAGCGGTGCGCAGAAAGCGGTCGCGCGCCAGTCGGGGTAACGGCCGGCGCCCCATTCCCAGGCCGCGAGCTGCATCTCACCACGCAAGGTGAGCGGATAGCCGGTGATCAGATGGTGCATGTCATGCGCGTCGATCGCCGCTCTACGCCAGGCGACATTGCGGAGCCGCACGGGCACCGGTCCTAAGCGCAACGTCCAGTGCGAGGCGTCGGGGTCGGCGAGACCATGCGTCGTGCGGAAGTCGGGCAACCGCCCCGTCAAGCGTCTCTGTCCCGCCGGACTATCTCGGCTTGCCCCGAGGCGGCGACACTCAACGCGCGCGGCGTGACCGGGGTGATGCCCGGACGCGGCGGTAGCTGCGCCGGCAGCTTCACGTTGCGCGCTAGGCCCAGCATTTGGAGCAACTGGATGAAGCGGTAACCGAGATCGATCTGGCCGGGATAAAGGCCATGCCGGGCAGAGGCGGGAAAGGCGTGATGATTGCTGTGCCAGCTCTCGCCCATCGTCGGGATCGCCAGCAGCGGCACGTTATAGGCCTGGATGACCGCGCCATCGACGGTCCAATCCCGCGGTCCCCTTGTGTGCGCGAAGTACGAAATGAACCAGTGCATCGTCGTGCACGCGGCCACCCGCACGCACACGCCCCAGACCACCCAGGGCCAGCCGCCGAGCGCAAAGAGCGCCAGCGCGATCGGTACTTGCTGCCACATCCAGAAGCGATCGAGGAACCGGTAGAAGCGATCGTCGGCGATGCCCGGCCCGGGATCGAAGCCGGGTGGATGCGCCAGCTCGAGGCGGAAATTGAGATAATAGAAGCCATCGACGAGCAGCGGCTTGGCGTGGCGCAGGAACCAGTGACAATCGGGCTGGCGCTGTGCCCAATCGCGGCTGTCGTGCAAACGGATCGTCCAGATCGGCCCACCCATGCCGACCGCCGTGCCGAACCAGACCAGCACCCGCTCCAGCCATTTGGGGCAATCGAAACTGCGATGGATCAATCGCCGGTGGAATCCGACCGAATGACCGGCGCAGAGGGTGACGCCGGCGGTCACGAGGAAGATTGCGAGCGCGCTCCAGCTGAAGGTCAACGGCCCGAGCACCAGCGCGACGGCGAGCATCGTCATGTTCCAGATCGAGCGCGGGCCATCCCAGCGCACCCGGCCCGCCACCGCATCGGCCTTGTCGAGCCCGGTCAGCGAATTGACCTTGAAACTGCCCTGTGCCGCTCCGCCCGCGTCGCTCATCGCCGTCCCCTTCCGATGCCAGTGCCGAACAGGCGCGCGGCGCGGCCGCCCAAGCCGATCAGGCGGCGGGTGGTCGACGCCGACAGGCCGCGTGCTCCCGCATCGATCGCCGCGATATCCTCGACCAGATCGAACAGCCGCGCCGCCTGCCGCGACACCAGCGCATCCTCGGCGTGGCGCTCGCGATGCCATTGGTCGATCACGATCCGCGCCTGGTCGAGTTCGTGGGCGCGGCGCGTCTCGAGCGTCCGCAGCATCAGCGCCCAGGGATCGACGCCCGTCCGCCAGCCGGCGGGGCCCGCCTCGACCAGCCGGTGCGCTTCGAGCCAGTCGAGTGCCTGCGACACTTCCTCGGTATCCAGCCCGAGAGCCTCGGGAAACACGGTCGCGGGCATCGGCCTTGCTGCAAGGTAGAGCATCGCATGGATCCGGCAAGCGACCTCCGGCAGGCCCCAGCGCGGTCCGACCTCGCCCAGCCAGGCGACGATCCGCATCGCGGCGGGAGACAATGCCTTATCGCTCATGCTCTCAACCGGCTATTGCGCGGCACGTGCTAATCTGAACCCAATGCCAGTATCCGTATCAACATCTACAAGATAGTCTGGCTCAAAAAATGGAGTCTTTGTAAATCCAGCGCGATAGCCAAAAAGTAAGCGCCTTCGACAATTCTGCATTCCGTAGATTCTGCATTTATCGGGGGGCTGCGGCACCGTTTCGGCCATGTATTCGGCGGCGCTGTCCAGAAGACCATAGAGCCCATCTGGAGAAAGCACGCCATGACGCGCTGGCAAGATGACTCCGCCATTTACGGCGTCACGCGGCTCCCGGTCGGAGGGCGGTCGTTCAATCACGCCAAGAGGTCTGTTCCCTAACGCCGCGTATGCGCGTTTCGCAACATACAGCCACTCACCCGCGGTCGGCAGCCGATAGGTCAGGCCGGTCGATCGGTTCAGCCAACGAATATAACATTCAATCCCGGCATAGGTTATACCGGTCACTGCATAATCGTCCGCCAGCTCCGTAACGTTTGCGATG
>DASVNU010000321.1:0-7310 GCA_036383655.1 Sphingomonas sp.
CGCGCTCATCATCGCGGGGTCGCGGCTATTGCCGGTGGTGTTGCCGCCGGCCAGCTCGGCATCGAGCGAATCGATATTGCTGTCGGCGGCGGGCTTGGATCCGCACGCCGCGAGCGCGAGCGGGGCGAGCGCCCAGGCCAGGTTGCGAAAGGTGATACCCACCCCAAAACTCCGATCAATTCGGCAGTCGCCATGCGCCCGGAGTGGTTAAGAAACGGCCTATGGCGCTCGCGAATGGGCTTGCGCTGGGGGTGTATTGTCCACATATAACGCGACATGCTCAATGTGCTCTCGATCATCATCGGCGTGATCCTGCTGGTCGTCACGCTCGTCGCCCTGATCCCGTTTCTCGGCTGGCTGAACTGGCTCGGGCTGCTGATCGGCGCGGTCGGGTTGCTGTTCGGCGCGCTGTCGAAGAACAAGGCCGGGCTGATCATCAACCTCGTCCTGATGGCGATCGCCGCGTTCCGCCTGTTCCTCGGCGGCGGCATCCTGTAAGAGAGTCCCGCGCGCCCGTCCGCTAAGAGGCGGGAGGCAAGAGGGGACGTCTCATGCGCTACCGTTACGGGGTGGCCATCGTGCTGCTGGGGCTCGCGGTCCCGGCCTATGCCGATGCTCTGGATTTCATCCTGACCAACAACACCGGCAAGGAAATCAAGCTGGTCGAGCTGTCGCCATCGGGCGCCGGTCAGTGGCAGGCCAACAAGGTCGATGAAGGCGAAAAGCCCAAGAACATCAAGGTCGGCGGCCGCTCCACGATCCATTTCGACAAGACCGGTGCCCAGTGCAAATGGGAGATCAGGGTCACCTTTGCCGATAGCAGCTCGACCGTGTTTCCCGCGGTCAACGTCTGCGACGATTCGTTCGTGACGTTGAGCTTCAGGGGCACGACGCCGGTCTCGGCCGGAAGCTGACGCGGACGAGGGCCCGGCTTGCCGCCGGATTCTCGCCGCTTTCCTCTCCTGAACGCTCAGACGTTGAGTGTGTGGGTCAGCGTAATTTCGGCGTTGAGCACCTTGGACACCGGGCAGTTGGCCTTGGCATCGGCGGCGATCCGCTCGAACTGCGGAGCGTCGATCCCATCGATATGCGCGCTGAGCGTCAGGTCCGACCGCGTGATCGCGAAACCCTCGCCCTGTTTGTCGAGCGTCACTTTCGCGGTGGTTTCGAGCGTGCCGCCGGTAAAGCCCTCGCGGGCGAGCGCGAAACTGAGCGCCATGGTGAAGCAGCTGGCATGCGCCGCGGCGATCAGCTCTTCCGGGTTGGTGCCGGGTTCGTCGCCGAAACGCGTGTTGAAGCCGTATTTTTGATCGTTGAGGACGCCCGATTGGGTCGAGACATGGCCGACGCCGTCCTTGCCGAAGCCTTCATATCGTGCCGAGCCGCTGCGTGTGGGCATGGTGCGTTCCTCATGGAAGAAGGGCGCGGTCCTTGCGAACCGCGCCCCGTTTAGTCTTGTCGCCTCAGCGGCAGCGGCGCTTCGCGGTGATCGTCCGGTCGATTGCCCGACCGCCGAACACGCCAGCCACCGCACCAACACCGGTGCCGAGCAGCTTGTCGCCGCGACCCGCGACGCCATTGCCGATCAGCGCGCCGGCGACGCCGCCGACCACCATCCCGGTGGTGCCGTTCGACCGGCGGCAATAGGTACGGCCGTCACGACCGCGCCATTCGCGATACTGGTGCTTGCGGGCCTCTGCCGGTGTCAACGGAATCATCGACGTCGCGACCATCGTCGCCGCGCTCAGAGCGAGTAGAATTTTACGCATGTTGCTTCCCTTTTTCCTTGTGGGTTTGATTCAATGCCGGATGCGTAACGTTCTCGCGGCGTTTGGGTTGCATGGCGTGGCGAATCCGGGACGAAACGAGCATAGGAAACTTTGTTACAGGCCTCCCGTCAATTGTGCACGTTATCCACGTTATCCACAGGGCGCGGCGAGCGTTTCTTGCTTGGTGCGACTCGGCATTGGTGACAGCATGATGACATCGAGACCGAGAGTGGTTGGCCGAGAAATCGGAAGATCGTTCAAGGACTTGGTCTTCGAAGAACGTATCCGATCCGCAAGGTGAAGACGGCGGCTTCGAGGTTGGGACGACAGCCCCGCTGCGTCCGACAGGAGCGCGCAAGCGCGAGGGCCGGACAAGGTAACTGACGTTCCGAACGCGAACAGGAAGCTTTCGGGCGGAATGATCGCGGGTCGCAGCGGAACGCTGTTCATCGAACCGGGCAACCGGGGAAATGGAAAGGGCACCGAGGCGACAAAGCGAAGACGGGATGCTTCGGCAGACTATCTTCGTAGGCCGCCGGTGGTCGGGTTGCTGAGACTCTTCGGATGATCGCGCCTGGCCCCGACGACCGACCCGGGAAGCTCTGGTGGGTCTTCGGATCAAACCGAGTGGAACGGACGCGATACCAGGGCAGCTTTCGGGCCAGCCGGGTGGAGCAAACCGCGATGGACGAAATGCCTTCGGGTGGTTCGGCCGGAACGGCGCGAAGGGAGGAACGTCGCAAGACGATCCGATCGGAGCAAACCGCGAAACCTGGCGCCGTCTTCGGACAGCACGGGCGTAGCGAGCCGCCGAAACCAGAAAGCGCGGCCAGGTCGCAAGACGTGGCGAGCGGATCGAAGTCCGGCGACAGGGGAGTCGGTGGCAACACCGGCTCCCCAATTGCGTTTTGGGGCGATGCGCCTTGCGACAGGGTCTGCTGTCCACCCTTGTTTCCCCCAATTGCTCCGGCCACATTTCTTTTTAGCCCTCTCCCGCGCGCGGGAGAGGGTTGGGTGAGGGTCTTCTTTCTTCTTTTTCAGGCTCATCCGCATGGAAGAAGGAAGAAGACCCTCACCCTCCCACCGCCTTCGGCGGCGGGGCCCTCCCTCTCCCGCACGCGGGAGAGGGAATTATCATCAGCCGAGCTAGCACCAATTACGTCTGGGGCGCCCAGCATGCACCTTGTGGCTCGTCATCCGGGCTTTGCCGAGGCCCAAACCGGTGGCGAAGCCTAGTGCGTCGCGCTAACCCTCATGCGATGCTCCCCCACACACCCGAATGGCTCCCCGCGATTGCGCCCTGGCTCGACCTTGCGGGGCTCGTCGTGTTCGCGGCGTCGGGTGCGCTGGCGGCGGCGAGGCGCGGTCAGACGATGGTCACGCTTTGCTTCTTCGCGCTGGTCACCGGCGTCGGCGGCGGGACGGTGCGCGATCTGCTGATCGGTGCGCCGGTGTTCTGGATCCACGACAGCCGTGCGGCGGCGGCGTGCCTGGCAGTCGCGTTCGCGGTGTGGCTGACTCCCGTCAGTTGGTGGCGCGGCCAGGCGCTCGACTGGTTCGATGCGGTCGGGCTCGCCGCTTATGCGGTGTTCGGCGCGGCCAAGGCGATCGGCTTCGGCGTTCCCCCGGTGCCGGCGGCGCTGATGGGGGTGGTGACGGCATGCGTCGGCGGGATCATCCGCGACGTGCTGGCGGGAGAGCCGTCGATCATCATGCGGCCCGAAATCTATGTCACCGCGGCGGCGCTGGCGTCAGGCTCCTATGTCGCTTTGGGATCGCTCGGCGTGCCGTTGCCCATCGCTGCCGCGCTCGCCGCGCTCGCCGGGTTCGGCCTGCGCGCCGCGGCGTTGCACTGGAAGCTGGCCCTGCCCGCCTATCGCAAGGACGGCGGCGCGAAGGCCTGAGGCTCAAGCGCGGATCAGACCGACCTCGCTGAACGGCTTGGGCTCGGCCGGCGGGATCGCGGCATCGTTGAGCTCGCGCTGCCAGAAGCCGACGTCGATCCAGCGACCCTGTTTGAAACCGAGCTCGCGCAACACGCCCTGACGGCGGAACCCCGCCGCTTCGTGCAGGCCGATCGTATAGTCGTTGGGTAGTGAAATCACGCTCACCGCCTGGACGAAGCCCTGCGCGCGCAACGTATTGATCAGCGCGGGATAGAGCAGCCGTCCGACGCCTTGTCCCTGGACCGGCCCGGAAACGTAGATCGAGGTCTCGACGACATAGCTATAGGCCGGCCGTTCGCGGAACTTGGTGGCATAAGCATAGGCAAGGACGGCATCGCCATCCTCGACGCCATTGGTTGCGACGATCCACGGATAGAGCCCATCGCTCGCGGCCATGCGGCTGCGCATCGCGCGCGCGTCGGGTGCCTCGGTCTCGAACGAGACCGTCGCGGTCAGCACGTACGGCGCGTAGATCGCCGCGATCGACGCCGCATCCTCGGGCCGCGCGGGGCGCAGCGCGATCACTGCCAGATCGCCTTGATCAGCAGCTGCGCCAGCGTGCGGTCGTCATTGTCGGCGCGGGCGTCCGAGAAGCCGGCGCATTCGAGGCAACGCGCCTGGACTGAATTGACTGTCGCCAGCCGCTTCGCATCCCCTAGCGCGCGGGCGAAGACATCCTGGCGCTGCGCGGCAAGCATCGCGAACAGGTCGCCCGCCTTGGCATCGTCGGTGGCGCTGGCGTCGTCATCGTCATTGTCGGCAAAGCCCTGGACCAGCTTGGCGAACCAGCCCGGTTGTTTCTCCAGATAGACGCGGCGAACGTTCTTGGCGTCGATCCCGGCGCGCTTGGCGGCTTCGGCAACGGCGTCGTCGAGCGAGCCGAACCGGTCGACCAGCCCGAGCTGGCGCGCGGTGCCGCCGTCCCACACGCGGCCCTGGCCGATCTCGTCGACGCGTTGCGGGGTGAGCTTGCGCGCCGCGGCGACGCGCCCGATGAATTCGGCATAGCCGTGTTCGATCGACGCCTGCAGGATCGAATCGACCTGCTTGTTGGTGCCGCCATAGACGTCCGGCTGGCCCGACAGCGGGGTGGTCTTCACGCCATCGGTGGTGATGCCGAGCTTCTTCAATGAATTCTCGAAGGTCGGGATGATGCCGAAGATGCCGATCGACCCGGTGATCGTGTTGGGTTCGGCGAACACCGCGCCGGGGTCACCGACCGTCGACACCCAATAGCCGCCCGACGCGGCGAGCCCGCCCATCGAGACGACGATCGGCAGCTTCTGCGCCTTGGCTTCGAGCACCGCCTTGCGGATCGTTTCCGACGCCAGCGCCGACCCGCCCGGCGAATCGATGCGCACGACAAGTGCCTTCAGATCCTTTTTGGCGAGGCCATCGAGCACTGCCTTGGCGATCGTGTCGCCGCCGGCGGTGCCGGGGCCGGCCTTGCCGTCGACGATATCGCCGGCGACGGTGACGATGCCGATCTTGTCGCCCGAGCTGGCCATCGGATGCGCGGCGACGAAATCGTCGTACTTGATCGCAGCGAACGTGCCCGCGATCTTTTTCGGGCCGTCACCCGCCAACTGGGCGACGCGTTTGCCGAAGGCGAGCCGATCGCCGAGCTTATCGACCAGGCCCGAGGCGAGGTTGGCGTGAGCGATGTCGCCCTTGGTCGCGGCGATCGCCTGACCGGGCGCGGTCAGGAAGGCATCGATCTGCGCCTTGGGCCGCGCCTTGTGGATCAAATCCTTCCACTGGCTGAAGATCGACGCGTAGAGCGCGGTGAGCGCTTCCTTGGCTTCGGGCGATTGGGCGTCGCGCTCATAGGGTTCGACGAACGACTTGAACTTGCCGACGCGATAGACGTGGACGTTGACGCCGAGCTTGTCGATCAGGCCCTTGTAATAGAGCTGGTTGCCGCCGGGACCCATGAACAAGGTGCCGCCCATCGGGTTGAGCCAGACTTCGCTGGCATTGGCGGCGAGCAGATAGCCGCCATCGGTATAAGCGGTGGCATAAGCCAGCACCGGCTTACCCGACGCCTTGACCCGGCCGAGTGCGTTGGCGACCTCGGTCACCGCGGCGGGATAGCCGCCGCCATAGCCGTCGAGATCGAGCACCACGACCTTGACGCGCGAATCGTCCTTGGCCGCGTCGATCGCGCGGACGAGGTCGCGCAGGCGGAACTGATGGCGGGGGCCTTCACCCTGCATCGCCGCGAATGGGCTGACGTTGGCCGGTTGTTCGACGATCGGGCCGTCGAGCTTGAGCAGCAGCGCCCCGTCGCGGACCGCGCCGTTGGGCTTGGCCGACAGAGCGGCGAACAGCGCGCCGAAGAACAGCAGCATGAAGATCAGGACCAGACCGTCCTTGATGCCGACCAGAATCTTCCAGGCGCCACGTACCAATTTCACGTCGATCGTCTCCCACTGCGCCATGCAGCGTGTCGTAAAGCCGCGATAGCCGCAAGTGTGATGGTTGAGCAATACGCATGATTTGGACTAGAGGCCGCGGGCTTATGGTCGCGTTAGCAGCCCCCATGCCGCTGGCCGGCCCTGCCCCTGCCTCGACGCGCGCCGAGTTATGGGCGCTGTTGCGCCTGTCCGGTCCGCTGGTCGGAGCGAATCTGCTGCAGATGGGCGTCTATGCGGTCGATGTGATGTTCGTCGCGCGGCTGGGCGCGATCGATTTTGCCGCGGCGACGCTCGGCGTGTTCCTGTTCAGCCTGATCATGTGGGCGATGATCGGCTTCACCGGCGCCTGCGCGCCGATCATCGCCGCCGAACTCGGTGCGCGGGCCCATGCCGTTCGCCAGGTGCGGCGGTCGTTCCGCATGGCGATGTGGCTGGGGCTGATCAGCGGGTTGTTCTTCATGGTCGTGCTGGCGTTCGGCAAGGAGATATTGCTGATGCTCGGACAGGATCCGCGCGTGGCCGCGCGCACCGGCGCATTCCTCGACATCCTGTTGTTCATCATGGTGCCCAATATCTGGGCGGGGGTGATGCGTACCGTCGCCGCCGCGCTTGGACGGCCGGGCTGGGCGATGCTGGTGACGGCGGCCGCGCTCGGCATGGGAGCCCTCGGCAATTGGCTGCTGGTGTTCGGCCATGCCGGCTTTCCCGCGCTGGGGCTCGAAGGATCGGCGATCGCCAGCCTGGTCACCGCGATCGCGATGATGCTGGCCTATGCCGCGATCCTGGCGTTCGACGGCAAGCTGCGGCGCTATCGGTTGTTCGGCAAATGGTGGCTGCCGCATTGGCAGCGGATGGGCGAGATCGCACGGCTCGGCGCGCCGATCGCCCTGACCTTCACACTCGAAGGCGGACTGTTCGGCGGCGCGGCGTTCCTGATGGGGCTGATCGGCGTGACCGAGGTCGCGGCGCACGCCATCGCGCTCAACATCGCCGCGCTCGCCTTTCAGGTGCCGTTCGGGATCGCCCAAGCCGCGACTATCCGCGTCGGCATGGCCTATGGCGCGCGCAACCGCGTCTGGATCGGGCGCGCCGGCTGGGCGTCGATCGTCACCGGCACCGGTTTCATGGTGCTGACCGCGACGACGATCTGGGTCGCGCCGAAGCTGATCGTCAGCATC
>DASVNU010000322.1:0-12857 GCA_036383655.1 Sphingomonas sp.
CGGCGCAAGAACGCGATCATGCTGATCTATGCGATCGACCTGACCGTCCGCGATGAAGCCGCCCTGCTCGCCCGCTTCGACGACGACCGCAACGTCCGGCCGACTCCCGACACCGCCTATCACCCCGTCGCCCGCTCCACCGGCAATGGCCTCCGCCCCATAGTCATCGGCACCGGCCCGTGCGGCCTGTTCGCCGCGCTGATCCTCGCCCAGATGGGGTTCCGTCCGATCATCCTCGAACGCGGCAAGGTGGTGCGCGAGCGGACCAAGGACACCTGGGGCCTGTGGCGCAAAAGCGTGCTCAACCCCGAAAGCAACGTCCAGTTCGGCGAGGGCGGCGCGGGCACCTTTTCCGACGGCAAGCTCTACAGTCGGATCAAGGACCGCCGCCACCTCGACCGCAAGGTGCTGACCGAGTTCGTCAAGGCCGGCGCGCCCGAGGAGATCCTGACCGAGGCGCACCCGCATATCGGCACCTTCCGGCTGGTGACGATGGTCGAGAGCATCCGCGCGACGATCGAGCAACTCGGCGGCGAATATCGCTTCGGCACCCGCGTCGACGGCGTCGATATCGCCACCGACGCGGCCGGCCAGCGTCACATCCGCGGCCTCCACCTCCACACTGGCGAGTATCTCGAGGCCGACCGCGTCGTGCTGGCGGTCGGCCACAGCGCGCGCGACACGTTCGAGATGCTCCACGCGGCGGGCGTCCATGTCGAGGCCAAGCCGTTCGCGCTCGGCGTGCGTATCGAGCATCCGCAATCGTGGATCGACAAGGCGCGCTTCGGCCCCAGCGCGGGCAATGCGATCCTGGGCGCGGCCGAATATCACATCTCGCACCACGCCTCGAACGGGCGCGCGGTCTACAGCTTCTGCATGTGCCCGGGCGGCACCGTGGTGGCGGCGACGTCGGAGATCGGCCGCGTCGCGACCAACGGCATGAGCCAATATTCGCGCAACGAGCGCAACGCCAATTCGGGGCTGGTCGTCGCGATCGAGCCGACACGCGACTATCCCGGCGGTCCGCTCGCGGGGATCGCGCTGCAGCGTCATTGGGAAGAGCGCGCGTTCGTCGCGGGCGGCTCCAATTACAAGGCACCGGCGCAGAAGCTCGGCGACTTCCTGGCCGGGCGGCCGTCCGAGCAACTGGGCGACGTCGCCCCCTCCTATCGCCCCGGCGTGCAGCTCACCGACCTCAGCCAGTGCCTGCCCGATTTCGCGGTGGCCGCGATGCGCGAGGCGCTGCCGGTATTCGGTCGTCAAATCCCGGGATACGACCATCCCGACGTGCTGATGACCGGGGTGGAGACGCGGACCTCGTCGCCGGTGCGCTTCACCCGCGGCAAGGACTATCAGAGCCTGAACACCGCCGGCCTGTTCCCGGCAGGCGAAGGCGCGGGCTATGCCGGCGGCATCCTGTCGGCGGCGGTCGACGGCATCAAGGTCGCCGAAGCGGTGGCGCTGAGCCTGGGCGCGGAGGCGCGGGCGGAGGTGGCGGCGGCGGGGGAACCTGTCTAGGCCGGATCGACATTCATGATTCCCAAAAGGCGTGATGTCTGATTCATGGGTCTCCGTGTTGAGACGCGGAGTGGACGATGGGGATCAAACGGTACGAGTTGAGCGAGGGGCAATGGGCGAGGATCGCGCCATTGCTGCCGGGCAAGGCCAATGATCCTGGCCGCACTGGATCAGATAACCGATTGTTTGTGAACGGTTGTTTGTGGGTTCTGCGGTCAGGAGCACACTGGTGCGATCTGCCGGAACGCTATGGTCGGTGGAAGTCGGTTCATCGCCGTTTCAGCAGGTGGTGTCATGCTGGTGTGTGGGAGCGGGTATTCGACACGCTCACGGCCGACCGGGACAACACATATCTCATGATCGACAGCACAATCGTCCGCGCCCACCAGCAGGCAGCGACCGGAAAAGGGGGGCCAAGGATCAGGCGCTGGGGCGTTCCCGAGGTGGACTGACGACCAAGATCCACATGCTGGCAGACACGTTCGGCCGGCCATTGCGCTTTCACATCACGCCGGGGCAGTCCGCCGACATCACCGCCGCGCCGGCCCTTCTGGAAGGCCAGGCAGCCAGTGCCGTACTCGCTGACAAAGCCTATGACAGCAATCACTTACGTGAACAGATCGCCGCCATGAAAGCCAGGGTCGTGATCCCGTCCAAGCGCAATCGCAAGATCTTCATCCCGCACGACACTGCCATCTACAAACACCGCAATCAGATCGAACGATGCTTTGGTCGTCTCAAGCACTTCCGCCGCTTCGCCACCCGCTACGACCGCCGCACCATCCACTTCGCCGGTTTCGTCCACCTCGCCGCTGCCATGATATGGCTCCGATGAATGTCGATCCGGCCTAGGTTACCTGTCGTCATCCCCGCGTTCGCGGCGATGACGAGCTTGGAAATGGGCCGCTTCAACAACAACGGTCCCCCGCGCTCCTGCTTTCGCAGGACCGCAACATACTCACCTCGCCCATCCCGAATATTGTAAACCGGATCGCGCTGGACCAAAGCCGCCGCATGTCGCGCCTGATCCTGTTCAACAAGCCTTATGGCGTATTGTGCCAGTTCACCGATCGCGGCACCGAAGGGTCGACGCGCCCTACCCTGTCGGGGTTCATCGACATGCCGGGAATGTATCCGGCCGGGCGGCTCGACCTCGACAGCGAGGGGCTGTTACTGCTGACCGATGACGGCCGGCTGCAGGCGCGGATCGCCAACCCCAAGTTCAAGACGGCCAAGACCTATCTCGCCCAACTCGAAGGCGATGTGACCGACGACGCGCTGGCGGGCCTGCGCAGTGGCGTGGAGCTGAAGGACGGCGTCACCCGCCCCGCCGACGCCGAGCGCATTCCCGCCCCCGATCTCTGGCCTCGCCACCCGCCGGTGCGGTTCCGCAAGAACGTGCCCGATGGCTGGATCCGCCTGACGATCCGCGAGGGCCGCAATCGCCAGGTCCGCCGCATGACAGCCGCGGTCGGCCACCCGACGCTGAGACTGGTGCGGTGGAGCATCGGCGATTGGTCGCTCGACGGCATCGCGCCGGGGGAATGGCGATCGCTGGACGTGTGAAGATATTCTTCGACGGAGGCTGGCGGCCGGCGACGGGGATGGAAACCGCGGTGGTCGTGCGCGGGCAGGACCATGTGCGGCAGGGGCTTGGGCCGGGGTCGGCGATGGAGGCGGAGTGGCTTGCGCTGATCCAGGCGGTGGAGCTGGCGCGGCAGCTGGGGCTGGCCCAGCCGGTGTTCCTGGGCGATTCGCTAGCCGTCATCGGTCAAGCGAGCGGGATGGCACCATGCAGGGGTGCCTGCGCGCAGCATTTCGAGTCCCTCGCCGGACTGGAGCCGCCGTCGGGCGCGGTCCGGTTTCGTCACGTCAAGCGATCGCAAAATCTCGCCGGCATCGCACTGGCGCGGTTGCATGTTCGATAGCATGCCCGCCCGCGTGGGAATCTGCTGAAAAGACCTGCTGGCGCGCCCAAAACCGCCATTCGCCGGTGACGCGCGCGGGCATTTCGAGAGCATTTTCAGCAGCGTGAGGGGCTCCGCACTGTCTCTGCCACGCCTCGCTTCGTCGAATATGTCGGATTCATCCTAGAGCATTTTCAACGACTCGAATAAATACGAGTCACGTAATCTGACGACTTATTCAGTTACGTGTAAATATAGCACTAATATCGAATTTACGTAATTTCGGCGTTAACTATCGCCGGAAGCGCGGGTCGCCCGTATCAATTCGATATGTACTGACAGGCGAGCGAAGAAACTGGCCCTCATAGAGGCCAGTAATGACCATTTATGTCCAATCCAGACCAATCTGCTTCGGCGGACTGTATGGATTCGCCTGTCGGACTTGAGAGCGGATGCACAATCGGAGGCGACCATGGCAAATCCAAGCGGCAAGACGGGCAAGCTGACCTTCAAGGTCGGGTTCGAGGGCAAGCCCGACAGCGTTATCGACACGTCGGTCTATCTGTTCGATCGCGGCGGGAGCCCGATCGCCAGCGCGGCAGTGGTAAAGGGCGAAGCGACGTTCGCGCTGGCCAGTCTGCCACGCGGCACGCGCGTTTTCGTCGGCCCCTCGCTCGACAAGACCGAGCGCGCCGGATCGCCCTCGCTCTCGACGATGGAGCGACTGTCGGCATTCGAACCTGCCATCCGGGCCCGGCCCGACCTTTCGGTCTACGATCTGGGCAAGATTCCCGAGCTGCTCTGGCCGCATTGGCCGCTGTGCCGGTGCCGCGTGCGCGGCCGCGTGATGGTCCGCGAGACGTCCCCCGGCGGTGTCGTGGTCGAAGCGCCGGTGTGCAACGCGCGCGTCCATATCTGCGAAGTCGATCGCCTGCCCTGGCTGATCCTGCGCCTGCCCGACCCCGACATCTATCGCCTGCGTGACGAGCTGATCGACCTGATCCGCCAGCCATTGCCCTGGCGGCCCGTACCCGATCCGGGGCCGCTGCGCGAGATCGCCGATCTTCCCAACGTTGCCGAACTCCGCGCCCAGGCGATCGCCGGCCGCGTGATCGGCAACGGCATCGAACAAGTCGCGCTCAATCCGCAACCACTGCCGCCGGGACCGCCGGACAAGGCCTTCGCGCTCAGCCGGCAAATGCTGCAACCGGGCGCCGCCGTTGCCTTCAACCCACAACCGGAACCCCCGGGCGATCCGATCCTCATGCTGCCCCAGGCGACGCAGTTCGCGCTGCGATCGGACGCCGTGTCGATCGTCCGCAAGACATTGCTCGACAATCTGGATCTGATCCGGCCGTGGATCTGCCGCTGGCCGTGGCTGCATCGCTGGTTCTACACCTGCGACGAGCTGCGCGTGGTCACCACCAACGATCAGGGTCGGTTCGACACCAGCATCTGGTACCTGTGTTCCGGCGACAAGCCCGACCTCTATTTCTGGGTCGAATATGCGATCGGCGGCACCTGGACGCCGGTCTATCGCCCGCCGATCGCATGCCATGTGTGGTGGGACTATGCCTGCGGCACCGAGGTCACGATCACCGTCACTGACCCGCGCGTACCGGGATGCGGTGAGGTTCCGGACCTGAAGGGCAAACAGGTCGTCATCAAGACGATTGCCCGCAACGTCAGCATGGGTGGGATCAACCGCGAACCGTCGATCATCAATCCTGCTGCCGATCCGGCCAAGGCCGGCACCGCGACGCCGCTGTTTTCCGTCAGTTACGGCCGCGAATCGCCGTTCGGCGCGACCTTGGAGCCGCGCGTCGATTTCGGCGATGGGCTCAAGCCGGCGGGGATCACGCATTATCGCTGGTCCTATCGCCCGCTGGGGTCGTCCAGCGACGCCGACTGGATCGCGATCCAGGCCGATGTCCGGCGCCATTATCGCGAGATTCCGGCAAGCTCGACTGCCCCGACGATCTACAAGTCCGCGCTGGTCGGTCCCGACCCGTCGATCTCCGGCGGCTATTTCTTCCAGGTAACGCCCGCGTTGCCCGCCGGCGGCGAGGATTGGGAATCGCTCGACGAAAGTTACGACCTCGCCAGCGCCTATTGGGACACCACCGGCTTGCTCGGCAAATATGAGCTCAAGCTCGAACTGTTCCGCAATGTCGCGGGGACGATGACGCGCGTCGACCTGACCGCCGAGGGCGTCGGGGTCAACCAGATCCTCGACCCCGCGCCGCTGACCGGGCCGACCTATACCGCGACGCCGGCGACGCACGACCGACTGCTGATCGATCCCGTGACGCTGCACGCAATCGGCTTTCGCCTGGTGCTGCATGTCGACAACCGCGCCTGTTTCGGGACGATCGATTCGGTGTCGGTGGCGCCGGGCGCGAACGACACCAAATGCGGCTTTCTGGAATATGCCCCGGGCGCCGCGGCGACGATCGTGTTCCGGGCGAGCCAGCCGGGCAATTACGCGAGCGTCGGCTTCGGTGTCGCGCGGGTCGCCACGCCGCTGCCCTCGGCAAGCGCGGCCGGACTGGTCGACGCGGCGAGCCTGAATGGCTTCGGCCGCAGCGGTGATCAGTTCAGCAAGAGCATCGCGGTCTCCACCCTGTTGTCGGAGGCGGTGCCGGTCAGCGAGACGCCCTGCACCCGCGCCGCGTTTGGCGAGAGCCTCTACGTCTATGCGCTGGCGACCAACGGCTATGGCCGGTTGAGCGGCCTCGACGCCCCCAATGGCGACCCCGCGGGCCAGATCGGGCTGCGCGCCTTCGCCATCACACCCGCCTGAAGCGACGGGCCATAAAGGAGATTTCCGATGAGTCTCACCCAAGGTGAAACGGTGTTCGCCAGCGTTCACGAAACCGCGCTCAACGACGCCATCACCGCCTTTTGTACCGCGCGTCCGCGCTATCTGGCTTATGGGTCACCGGCGTTCACGCCGGTCACCACGAGCGCCGAAACGCGGATGGATGCGATCGGCTTTCCCGGCGTGGCCGGCGGCATCCAGTGGCGCCTGCGGCTGTCGATCCCCCGGGTCGACTTGTTCAAGCAGAGCCATGCCCTGCCGCCCGAACTCAGCCTGGGTCCCGGCCAGTTCAGCATCGAGCTCGACGCGCAATTATGCATCGAATGCCGCAAGACCCGCATCGATCCCAAACCGCCGCGTCCCGACAAGGGCCGGACCCAGGGACAGGACAATCCGCGCGATCCGGCGACCGCCGACCCCAAGCATCCGCTCAGCGAGCTGACCTGCTTCCGGCTGCGCGTCTTCGCGGTCGGCCATCTCGAGCATGTCTATACCTCGACCGGGGAGGACGGAATCGCGCTGGCGATCGACGCGGTCGAGATCGTCGACATCAAGCCCGACGAGCTCGAATCGTTCCTCGAATGCCTGTTGTTCATGATCCTGCAGGCGGTGCTCGCCGGCATCCGGCTGCCGCTCCGCGCGCTGCGTGCCGGCGCGTTCCAGCTCATCCCCGTCGTCGGCCCGCTGATCGAGGACGACCAGATCAAAGTCCGCGGAACCGTGTGACCCAAGCCAAGGAGGCCCGCCATGGCGGAAATTATCGCAGCCGTTGACGAAACCGCGGCCAATATATTGATCGACACCGCGATCGCCCTGATCCCCCCGCAAAGCGCGAGCGGATCGGGCAGTCTCGGCCCGTTCGTCGCCAGTTATTCGGTGTCGGCGACATTGGTGAACGGCGACATCGACCTGATCGCGCCCGACATCATCCGCGTCGCCAATCTGCGCGTGAACTGGTCGGCCAATCTGGGGTTCGGGATCGACCTGAGCACGATCCTGCCCGATTTCTGCCTGCCCCAGGTGTGCGTTCACATCCCGTGCGTCGGGCGCGTCTGCACGCCGCGTATCTGTATCGACTGGCCGACAATCGGGGTGAACGTCCCGCTGTCTGATTTTGTCGAGGCCGACGCCGATTTCACGCTCGCGATCAGCCTGACCGGCGGCATCTGGAAAGTCGAAGGCGTGGTCGTCGGCTTGCCGTCGCTGCGTTTCGGACCAACCACTGCGGGGCTGTTGCTGGTGATCGGCGCGGCGATCACGCCTATCCTGCTGGCGATCCCGTTCGTCGGGCTGTTCCTGGCGCTGGCGGTCGACACGATCCTCGCCCTGATCGGCGTGGCGGGACTGACCGGACTGTTGGGGCCGATCCTGACCCCCTTCGTCAGCGGGCTCAGGATTCCGATCTACAACCAGCCCCAGCTGTTCGAAGTGCTGCCCCTGGAGGGGCCGATCGATCCGGCAGTCCATGTCACGATCGATGCCATCGGGGCCAGCGTCGAGGCGAGTGACGAGGACGAACTCGTGCTCACCGCCGACATTTCACCCGCCTGATCGAAGGAGAGACACGATGTACAATGCGCTCGACAGCCGAGCCCTGGGACGCGCCGATTGCTATGCGCAGCGGTTCATGCGCACCGGCGATTATCGCTATGCGATCGTTCCCGGCCATGCCCAGGCGATCTCCAGCGACTATCCCTTCGTGGTCCACGTCAAGGATAAGGAAGCGGAACGCAAACCCGCGGGGATGGCGCAGCACAATCTGCGCGTGAATTCCGACGGCAAGAGGTTCTCGGTCGCGCCCGCGACATTGACGATCGCGGTCGGCGACATGGTCGTCTGGAACGGCGGCGGCGACATCCCTTTCGCGGTGGTGGGCGAACAGGACTTCTTCAACAGCCACCGCATGGTCAACGAATGCGGGTTCAGCCACGCCTTCGGCATGGCCGGCGACTATCACTGGCGCGACGCCTTCGGCAGCAAGCTGACGGGTGTCGTCCACGTCCGCGATCCGGACTGCACGTCGGACCAGAAGCGCAGGAAATGGCGCGAGACGCTCGCCGAGGGCAGCCTGGTGATGATCGCCGACGGCAAGGCCGACCGCACCGAGGTCGAGATCATGACCGGCCAGACGATATTTTTCGCGATCGTGAAGACGCCCGGGATTTCGATCACCGACAGCCGGCTGCTGACGCACCGGGATGGGGTGGCCTGTTAGGGCGCGGTGCGATCGAGGGGATCGCGCCGGCAGAGGTCGAGCGCATCCCCGCCCGCGATCTATGGCCGCCCGACCCGCCGTTGCGGTGGAACGTCGGCGACTGGTCACTCGACGCGGCAGCGTCGGTGTTCCTGGGGGATGCGCTGACGCGGTGGTCGGGCCAGGAATCGGACCGGATCGTCGGCCGGCGCGATGGCGGCGCGAATCGTCCCCTGAAGATAATTAGTTACGACTATCCCAGCGTTCGCATTTTCTTGTTGCAAATAATCGAGCAACTGCGCAGCTTGTGATTCGTCAGCGCGACGACAAGCGCTGTCTCGCAGGAGAGGCCTCTCACACAGGGGATGGCTCTTGACTGCTTCGCAAGGCGTTTGGCTGATTCCGTTGATCGCGCTGTTGTGCGCCGGACTGGTCGCCGGGTTTGCCGCCGGCATTTTCGGAATCGGTGGGGGGTTCATCGTCGTACCGGCGCTGATGCTGGTCCTGCCACTCTTGGGCGGCGACAGGCATCAATATGCCCATGTCGCCATCGGCACGTCGGCCGCGACGATCATCCTGACGTCGCTACGATCGCTGCGATCGCATGCCAAACGCGGCGCGGTCGAATTCGAGATACTGAGGGCCTGGGCGCCATGGCTGATCTTCGGCGATGCCGTGGGGGTCATCCTCGCCGGTCATGTCGACGGACATATCCTGCTGCTGATCTTCGCCATCGGCGTGCTGCTCATGTCGCTCAATTTCCTGGTGCCGCGCCTGAGCGATCACGTGATCTCCGACACGATGCCGGGGCTGGCGCCGCGCGTCGCCATCGCGGGGGGGCTCGGCACCTTTTCCTCATTGCTGGGGATCGGCGGCGGCACCATCGCCATCATGGTGATGACGCTGCACGGCCGCTCGATCCATCGCGCGATCGCAACGGCATCGGGGATCGGCGCGCTGATCGCGATTCCCAGCGCGATCGGGTTCGCCGTCATCGGTTTCCGTCAGTCGGGCCTGCCCTGGGGGTCGCTCGGCTATGTCAATTTGCCGGCGACGGTCGTCATCGCGTCGATGTCGGTGCTGACCGCCCCGCTCGGCGTGGCTGCCGCGCATAGCTTGCCCGCCGGACCGCTCAAGCGCGTGTTCGGCCTCTACCTCATCGTCATTTCGCTCGTGATGCTGAGGAACGCGATGAAATTCTGAAAACGGCGAATGGTCGATGGGACCGACCATTGCGAACAGGGAGACAGACAAGATGATCGACAGTGAAAGCGCCATCGACACCGTTCTGAACGAGGAATCGGCCGATGACCTGCTCAGCCGCGGTTATGCCCGCCGCGACCTCGCCCGCATCGCCGCGATCTTCGGCGTCGGCGCGATGGCGGCGGCGAGCGGCCGACCCGCCTGGGCATCGGCCGGCGTGCCCGATCCCGCCCCCACCGCCAAGACGCGGATCGGCGCCAACGAATGCTGGACCGGACCGCTCGCGCCCGGCCAGGCCGCGGCGGCGAAGATGATCGCGCAAGGCAATCGCTATTCCCCGCACGACGAGCGCAGCGACTTCATCAAGGCGGTGATGTCGGTGGAGGGCGTGCCGTTCGACCATGTCGCCCCCTGGCCCGGATCGAGCGATCCGCTGTCGCGCGCGGTGGTGACCTATTGTTCGCCGACCAAGGGGCTGGTGACTGCCGATCCGACCTTCGAGCTCGCCGGCCGCACCGCGACCTGGCTCGGCGCGCCGGTCAAGGCGGTGCCGCTGACGCCCGATTTCCGCCATGACGTGAAAGCGATGCTGGCGGCCGATCCCAATGCCGGTCTCTATTATATCTGCACGCCCAACAATCCGACCGGGACGATCACGCCGCTCGCCGACATCGAATGGCTGATCCAGAACAAGCCGGCGGGATCGATGGTGCTGATCGACGAAGCCTATACGCATTTCGCGGGCGTGCCGGTCGCGTCGTCCTTCGCGGTCAAATATCCCGACGTGATCGTCATGCGGACCTTCTCGAAGATCTTCGGCATGGCCGGAATGCGGATGGGCTATATCATGACCCAGCCCGCCAATCTCACCAAGATGATGCGCTATGACGGCGGCATGCAGTCGGGCGCGTTGCCGCTGCCGTCGCTGGTCTGCGCGACCGCCAGCCTCACCGCCGCGCCGCTGATCGCGCAACGTCGCGCGCAGATGCAGGCGGCGCGCGGCTTCGCGATCGATCATGTCAAGAAACGCGGGCTGAAGGTCGTACCGACCGAGGCCAACATGTTCATGATCGACTGGAAGACCAAGCCGGCCAAGGACATGCAGGCCGCGTTCCGCACGCAGAGCGTGGAGATTGGCCGGTCCTGGCCGATCTGGCCCAGCGTGTCGCGCGTTACCGTCGGGTCGATGGCCGACATGGCTGCTTTCTGCACCGCGCTGGACAAGGTCTGGACCGCCTGACGATGCGGCTCACGCCGTTCCTTACATTTGCTGAACGACAGGGCGGCGGCTCCCCCGCGTCAAACGCGGCCGCGCGCCCTGTCGCATTTTCCACATCAACCGCTGCCGCGCCCCTGCAGGGCAAGGCGGCCAATCCGTTCGCGTCGCGACGAGCTGGGACAGAGAACGTCCGCCGGCGCTTCACGAACGGCACTGGCGGGAGGGGGGTCTGAAGGCTTTCTGTTGAAAGGGGCCTTCGAATGAAAAGATCGGTATCTATTGCGGCACTGGCGCTGGGCACGTTGTGGGCGGCCGGGGCACATGCCACGACCGCTGACGTGACGGCTGACAAGGCGGCAAACGCGCCGCCCGCAGACGCACCTGGCGATCCCCAGGCAAATACGCTCCCCGCGGCGACGGTAGCGGGCACCCAAGCGAGCGACGAGATCATCGTCACCGGCACCCGCGTCGTCGGCACCACCGCGGCGGAAAGCAGCGCCCCGATCAAGGTCCTCGACGCGGCAACGCTCAGCCGCGTCGGCCAGCCCAATCTCAACCAGGTGCTGACCCAGCTCGTCCCCTCGTTCAACGCCCAGGCATTCGGCGGCGACACCGCCAATTTGACGCTGTCGGCGCGGCTTCGCGGGCTCAGCCCCAATCACACCTTGGTCCTGGTCAACGGCAAGCGC
Source organism: Sphingomonas sp. (assembly GCA_036383655.1). Classification (GTDB taxonomy): domain Bacteria; phylum Pseudomonadota; class Alphaproteobacteria; order Sphingomonadales; family Sphingomonadaceae; genus Sphingomonas. Next base: position 11,552 of record DASVNU010000322.1, read on the forward strand.
CGGCATGGCACCGCCAACCTCGCGGTCCTCGGCGGACCCTATCAGGGAGCGGCGGCGCCCGACCTCGACCTCATCACCCCCGCCTCGGTCAAGCGCATCGAAGTGCTCGAACAGGGCGCCGCCGCGCAATATGGCTCGGACGCGATCGCCGGCGTCATCAACATCATCCTGAAGGACGATACGAGCGGCGGCGAGGCGATCGCCACCGGCGGTTCCTATTACGATACCGGCGGCAAGACCTGGGCCGGCAGTTTCACCATGGGCACCAAGATCGGCGAGAATGGCTTTCTCGACCTGACCTTCTTCCATCGCTTCCACGCTTTCAGCCAGGTCGGCGGCCTGGATCGCCGCGTGACCGACCCCAGCGGCACCCTGCGCACCAACCTCTCGGCGGCGCAGCAGGCGCTCTATGCCGGCATCCCCGGCTTTCCCTATGTCAACCGGATCAACGGCGACGCGCGCTCGCATTTGACCAATTTGCAATATAATGCCGGCTACGATTTCGGTGACGTCCAGGTCTATAGCTTCGGCAGCTATTCGAAGCGCATCGCCTCGGCCTACGAAAACCTGCGCGTGCCCGACCGCATCATCGCCTCGCCGGTGCTGGGCGTCGGTGGCACGCTCGGCGCGCCGGGCTCGATCGTCTACGATCCCGATGGCGACACGCCGCCCAACGGCTTCAACCCGCGCGAGGGCATTCGCGAGGACGATTATTCGGTGACCGGCGGCATCAAGGGCGATCTCAACGGCTTCCGCTGGGATCTCAGTGGGACCTACGGGCAGGACAAGAACCTGATCTACACGCTCGATTCGGCCAACCGATCGCTGTTCATCGACACCCATTTCACGCCGAAAGACTTCTATAACGGCCTGTTCAAAGCGACCGAATGGACGGTCAACGCCGATTTCTCCAAGGACGTCGAGCTCGGCCTGGCCCATCCGCTCAACGTCGCGTTCGGGGGTGAGTATCGCAAGAACATTTACGAAATCGGATCGGGCGATCCGGCATCGATCTACAAGGAAGGCGGGCAATCCTATCCCGGCTTCCGGCCATCCGACGCGGGAACCCACAGCCGGCACAATTGGGCCGGCTATCTCGATCTGTCGGTCGAGCCGGTCGATGGGCTGAAGCTCGATGGCGCCTTGCGGTACGAGAAATATTCGGACTTCGGCTCGACCTGGACCTGGAAAGCGACGGGGCGTTACGATTTCAGCCCGGCGGTGGCGATCCGCGGCACGGTCTCGACCGGCTTCCGCGCGCCGACTTTGGCCGAAAGCTATTATTCGGCGACCAACGTCTCGCCGA
>DASVNU010000323.1:0-3665 GCA_036383655.1 Sphingomonas sp.
CTTTCTTCTTCCGAGCGTGTGTCGAGACAGAAGAAGAAAGAAGACCCTCACCCTCCCGCTTCGCGGGCCCCTCCCGCATCAGGTAAACAGCGCCCCGCGCTGTTTAGGTCATGCCGGGGACATGACCGACCTGATGCGCCCGCAAGCGGGAGAGGGGTTTGAGTGATAAAGAAAAAAAGCCGCGGCGGTTTCCCGTCGCGGCCTTTTTTTTGGTCGGTACCTGAGCTTACTGGTCCAGGAACGACCGCATCTTGCGCGACCGGCTTGGGTGCTTGAGCTTCCTCAGCGCCTTCGCCTCGATCTGGCGGATGCGTTCGCGCGTCACCGAGAATTGCTGGCCGACTTCCTCCAGCGTGTGGTCGGTGTTCATCCCGATGCCGAAGCGCATGCGCAGCACGCGTTCCTCGCGCGGGGTGAGGCTCGCCAGCACGCGGGTCACGGTTTCCTTGAGGTTCGCCTGGATCGCGGCATCGACCGGGATGACCGCATTCTTGTCCTCGATGAAATCACCCAGGTGCGAATCCTCCTCGTCACCGATCGGCGTTTCGAGGCTGATCGGTTCCTTGGCGATCTTCATCACCTTGCGGACCTTTTCGAGCGGCATCGACAGGCGCTCGGCCATTTCCTCGGGCGTGGGCTCGCGGCCCTGCTCGTGGAGGAACTGGCGGCTGGTCCGCACCAGCTTGTTGATCGTCTCGATCATATGGACCGGGATACGGATGGTCCGCGCCTGGTCGGCGATCGAGCGGGTGATCGCCTGACGGATCCACCAGGTCGCATAGGTCGAGAATTTGTAGCCGCGGCGATATTCGAACTTATCGACCGCCTTCATCAGGCCGATATTGCCTTCCTGGATCAGATCCAGGAATTGCAGCCCGCGATTGGTGTATTTCTTGGCGATCGAAATCACGAGACGGAGATTGGCCTCGACCATCTCCTTCTTCGCGATCCGCGCCTCGCGCTCGCCCTTCTGCACCATATTGACGATGCGGCGGAATTCGGGGAGCGCCATGCCGGTCTGCTGCGAGATTTCCGAAATCTCGCCGCGGATGCGGTCGACCGCGCCCGATTCGTTGGCGACGAAGGCGGTCCACTTCTTGTCGAGGGTGCCGACCGTGGCCAGCCACGAATCGTCGAGCTCGTGACCTTGATAGCGGTTGAGGAAGTCGGCGCGGGCGACCTTGTGGCGCTCGGCCAGGCGCAGCATCTGCCCGCCCAGCGCGGTCAGGCGCCGGTTGAAGCTGTAGAGCTGGTCGACGAGATATTCGATCTTGGCCTGGTGGAACTGCACGCTCTCGACTTCGGCGGTCAGGTCCTCGCGCAGCTTCTGATACTTGCGCTCGTCCGCGCCCGACAATTCGCCGCCGGCGCCCATCGCGTCGAGGCGCTGGCCCTGCATCTTGGAGAATTTCTTGTAGATCGAGGTGATGTTGGCGAACCGCTCGAGCGCCAGCGGCTTGAGCTGCTCTTCCATCTGCGCGAGGCTGAGGGTGTTGTCCTCTTCCTCATCGTCCGAGATGCGCGGCGCACGACGCTCGGTCATGTCGTCCTCGTCCTCGTCGGCCGCCTGGACCTCCTCGGGCTCTTCTTCTTCCTTGAAGCTGGCGCCCGCGGTCTTCTCGCTGATCTCGCCCGAATCGTCGGCTTCGGCGTTCTCGACCTGCTCGGCCGAGGGCCCCTTGGACAGCATGGCGTCGAGATCGAGGATCTCGCGCAACTGCATGGTGCCTTCGTTGAGCGCGGTCGACCAGTCGATGATCGCGTTGAACGTGATCGGCGATTCGCACAGGCCGAGAATCATCGTATCGCGGCCGGCCTCGATCCGCTTGGCGATCGCGATCTCGCCTTCACGGCTGAGCAACTCGACCGCACCCATCTCGCGCAGGTACATCCGCACCGGGTCATCGGTGCGGTCGATCGTTTCCTTCTTCTTGGTCTCGAGCGCGGGGGCGTTTTCCTCGGACGAATCGACGGGATCGATATCTTCGTCCTCGTCCTTCTGCTCTTCGCCGTCCTCGCCGCCCTCGTCATTCTCGACGACGTTGACGCCCATTTCATTGAGCGCCGACATCACGTCCTCGATCTGCTCGGAGGACATCTGGTCCTGCGGCAGCATCTCGTTGAGCTGGTCGACAGTGATGTAGCCGCGCTTCTTGGCGCGGGCGACCAACTTCTTGATGTCCGCATCATTGAGATCGATCAGCGGAGCGTCGCCCGTCTCAGCCGGTTCTGCCGCTTCCGCCATAGTCGTCTTCACCATCAAATGCCCTCGGTTTTACGCTGTGTGCGTAATTTTACGCGTCATTGTTCGCTTGTATCAGATTTGCAAGCCGCAGTTCCAAAGCACGTTGCTCGCGCAACAGTTCCATTTGCCGTTGGAAAGCTTCATCCGACGTGGATAGTTCCAATTCGGATGTCGCCCGCGCCAGCGCCGCATCGACTTCGGGCCGCGCCACCATGATCGCTATCGCTTCGTCCAGATCGGCGCTGGCCCGTTCCGGCTCTGCACCATCCAGGGTAAACGAATAGGGAGTGGCATCGGCCCTCAGCAGATCCGTCGTAATCTGACCAAGTCCTGATGAGCCTAATATGGTGATCAGGCGCTCGCTATCAAGCGCCCGGTCCTCGAGCGCCAGATCGACCACGGCCTCGAACAATCGTCCGAGCGCGCCGCCAGAGTCATTGGCACCCAGTTTGAGGCTACCGAGCACTTCCATATGGCGAGCGATTTCCGCGGGATGGCGGATCAGCCCGGCGAGCACTGCCTTGGCCAGCAACCGGTCGATCCCGGCGGCGCGCACCGCCTTGGCCTGGGACGTGGCCGGGGGCAGGGGCGGCACCCATTTGGTGCCTGGTTTGCGCGGCGTGAACTGGCGCGGCGTGAAATCGCGTTGCGGGCGCGCGAACAGATCGTCGACGCGGCGGCGGAACTCGGACTGATATTCGTGGCGCACGTCGGGATCGGCGATCGTCTCGGCATGGGTCATCAGCCGACGTTTGAGGCCAGCGCGCTGCTCGGGCGTATCGAGCGGTTCGGCGGCATATTCGTGCGCCCACAATCGATCGACCAGGGATTCGGGTTTTTCGAGCAACGCCTCGAACGCCGCCGGCCCACGGGCGCGGACCAGATCGTCGGGATCCTGTCCCTCGGGCAAGGTCACGAATCGCAGGCTGCGGCCGGGGGCGAGACCGGGGAGGGCGCGCAACGCCGCGCGGATCGCCGCTTTCTGCCCCGCCGAATCGCCGTCGAAGCAGAGGATCGGCACGTCCGACAGCCGCCACAGCCGTTCGAGCTGATGCTCGGTCAGCGCGGTGCCGAGCGGCGCCACTGCTTCGCCGAACCCGGCCTGGGCCAGCGCGATTACGTCCATATAGCCTTCGACCACGATGATCCGGCCGCTCTTGCGGCTGGCCGGCGCGGCGCGGTCGAGATTGTAGAGCGTGCGTCCCTTGTCGAAGAGCGGCGTGTCGGGGGAGTTGAGATATTTGGGCTCGCCCTGACCGATGACGCGTCCGCCGAACGCGATCACCCGCCCGCGCGCGTCGCGGATCGGGATCATCAGCCGCCCGCGGAACCGGTCGTACGGCTCCTTGTCGTCGACCTTGATCAGCATGCCCGATTCGATCAGCGCCGGGTCGCCGTAGCTTTTGAGCTCCTCGCGCAG
>DASVNU010000324.1:0-15836 GCA_036383655.1 Sphingomonas sp.
GAAGGGCGATCGCGTGCTCGAAATCACCTATCGCAAGGACCTCGCCAATGCCGGCCAGGTGCTCGACGCGGTGCAAAAGGGCGGGTTCGCGATCATCGACGTGTCGACCAAGGAGCCCGATCTGGAGGATGTGTTCCTCAACCTGACGCGGGCATCGAACCTGGCCTAAGTGTTTCGCAACGCGGCGAGGGCATCGGCCGAGGCGCGGCCGGGCTCGGGGTAGCCGCTGAAACGGGCGAACACTCGCCACATGCCGTCACCCTCCCGGCGCCACAGGTCGGTCAGCCAGAAGGCGCCTGACCGGTCGTGACCGTCGAACTCCGCCTCCTGCTCGGCGATCGACGACATCACAGCGATGCCCTCTCCGATCGCGCGCACCTGGACATCGCGATAGGCGAAGCGCGAACAGCGATAGCGGTCGCAGGTCGCCAGCCATGCCTGTCGCGTCATCGGGCGCGTCGGAAAAGCCGAGACGGTGAGGGTGAAATCCTGGGCCAGGCTGTCTTCGAGCGCCGCGTGGTCACGCGTCACCCATGCCTGCATCCAGCGAGTCGCGGCGCGCTCCACTTGTTGTGCCGGATCGCCCATCGTCCTCTCCTCACCAGCCGACTGTATCACGCGTCGGAATTTGCAAAAGCGCCCGTTCCGCGACTAGGCCGGTTTATTCCGCAGCGGAGACCCACGTGACCGACCCGCATACCTCCGACGTCCTGATCATCGGCTCCGGCGCCGCGGGCCTCACCGCCGCGCTCAACCTCGCCGACCGTTTCCGCGTGACGGTGCTGGCCAAGGGCGGGCTCGCCGAGGGATCGACCGCCTGGGCACAGGGCGGGATCGCCGCGGTGCTCGAGCCGGGCGACACGTTCGAGAGCCATATCGAGGATACGATGATCGCCGGCGCGGGGCTGAACGACCGCAAGACCGTCGAATTCGTCGTCGAGAACGCGCCGCGCGCGATCGAGCGGTTGATCGAACTCGGCGTGCCGTTCAACAAGGAAGGCGGCGACCTGCATCTGACGCGCGAGGGCGGGCACAGCCACAGGCGGATCGTCCATGTCAACGACGCCACCGGCTGGGCAGTGCAGGAGGCGCTGCTCCACGCCGCGCAAGCGCATGCCAATATCAGGCTGGTGCCCGACATGGTGGTGGTCGACCTCGCCACGTCGAAGCACGAGGAGCGCTATTCGGGCGCGGGCAATGTCTGGGGCGTCTATGCGGTCAACCGCGCGACCGGGCGGGTGGAGTTGTTCACCGCCAACGCCACGATCCTGGCGACCGGGGGGGCGGGGCGCACCTATCTGTTCTCGACCGCGCCGCGCGGCGCGACCGGGGACGGCATCGCGATGGCGTGGCGCGCGGGCTGCCGCATCTCGAACATGGAGATGATGCAGTTCCACCCGACCTGCCTCTACAATCTCGACGTCAAGAACTTCCTGATCACCGAGGCGGTGCGCGGCGAGGGCGGGCAGTTGCTGCTGCCGGAAAACGGCTATCGCTTCATGCCCGATTTCGATCCGCGCGCCGAACTCGCGCCGCGCGACATCGTGGCGCGTGCGATCGACCATGAGATCAAGCGGCTCGGGCTCGATTATGTCCATCTCGATATCAGCCACATGGGCGCCGAGTTCGTCACGCATCATTTCCCGACGATCTACGAGAAATTGAAGGGCCTCGGCATCGACATGACGAGCGAACCGATCCCGGTCGTGCCCGCGCAGCATTATACCTGCGGCGGGATCGTCATCGATCGCGACGGCCGCACCGATTTGCCCCAGCTTTATGCCGCGGGCGAGTGCACCCAGTCGGGTCTCCACGGCGCCAACCGTCTGGCGTCCAATTCGCTGCTCGAATGCTTCGTGTTCGGTGAAGCGTGCGCCAATCACATCAACGACCATTGGGACGATTTGCCGCCGCCGCCGGCGATCCGGGCGTGGGACGAAAGCCGCGTCGCCGATTCGGACGAAGAAGTGGTGATCAAGCAGAACTGGACCGAGATCCGCCGTTTCATGTGGAATTATGTCGGTATCGTCCGCACCACCAAAAGGCTCGAGCGCGCCGCGCACCGGATCAAGATGCTGACTGGCGAGGTCGAGGATTATTACGGCCATTTCCGCGTCACGCCCGACCTGATCGAGCTCAGGAATTTGCTCCAGACCTCGGACCTGATCGTGCGCTCGGCGCTGCATCGCCACGAATCGCGCGGGCTCCATTACACGCTCGATTATCCCGAAACCCTGCCGGTCGCGGTGGACACGGTTCTCGTTCCCTAGGCCGGTATTGCATCCGATTCAGCGCGACTGAATCGCAAAAGCAATGAATCCACGGATTCTCAGAGGCTTGGTTGCTCGCCTTGGCGTCTTTCAGGTGCGGTTCATCGCGGAGACACTATATCAGGGATTCCGCAATCGGTTTCGGACGATACTCATGTCGTCGAGAATAACACGGGCGGGGGTCATGGGTCGTTCTGTGAAGCGTATTGGTAAAGTAGCGTTCGGTGTCATCGTCGGCCTCGCGATCGCGGGCTGCGTTTCCGACAGCCAGTCGAGCAGGGTCGCGCATAGCCTCGCGCCGCCGGTGGCCTATGCGCCGCCGCGCGAAGTGGTGCAGCCGATCCCGGCGCCCCGGCCGGCGGTGGGGGCGCCCGCGGCGCTAACCGCGCTGGTCCCCACGCTGACGCGCGATTTCGGCGGCAAGGTCGGCATCGCGGTGATGAGCATCGACGACGGCTGGACGGTCACGTCGAACGGCGACGTCAAATTGCCGCAGCAGAGCGTGTCGAAATTGTGGGTCGCGATGACCGTGCTCGACCTGCGCGATCAAGGCAGATTGACGCTCGACGATCCCTATACCGTGCGCAAGGACGATCTGACCCTGTTCCACCAGCCGATCGCGGCCTTGGTCAAGGATGACGGGTACAAGACCACGGTCGGCGAATTGCTGCAGCGCGCGCTGACGCAGAGTGACAATACCGCCAACGATTGTCTGTTGCGGCTTGCCGGCGGCCCGACCGCGGTGCGCGCCTTCCTGGCCAAGAAGGGAATCGCCGACATCCGCTTCGGTCCGGGCGAGCGATTGCTTCAGAGCTTCACGGCCGGGCTCGAATGGAAGCCGCAATATTCGACCGGCCGCGCGTTCGAGGCTGCGCGCGCGAAAATCCCGGCATCGACCCGGATGGACGCGTTCGAGCGTTACGTCGCCGATCCGCCCGACGGCGCCGCCCCGCGCGCGATCGTGACCGCGCTCGCCCGGTTGAAGAAGGGCGAATTGCTCTCGGCCAGCTCGACCCAATATCTGATGTCGACGATGGAATCGTCGCGTACCGGCAAGGAGCGCCTGCGCGGCGCGGTGCCGGAGGGCTGGCAGTTCGGGCACAAGACCGGGACCGGCCAGGATTTCAGCGGCCGCACCGCCGGCTATAACGATGTCGGTTTCCTGATCGCGCCCAACGGCAAGGCCTATGCCATCGCGGTGATGATCGGCGACACGCCCAAGACCATCCCGCAGCGTCAGCAATTGATGCAGGCGGTGGTGCTCGGCGTGGTGACCAACCACCATTGGTGATTTGACGGCAATCGCCGGGGCGTGCCGCAGCGCCGGCGCGTCCATAGCGGCGGCATGCAAGACGATCATGATCGGGCGGCACTGGCCGCCGACCTCGACGCGCGCGGCTGGGCAATGCTGCCCGGCCTGCTCGACCCCGCCACCTGCGCCGCGATTGCGGCGGGTTATGACGATCCGGCGCGCTTCCGCGGCCAGGTGGTGATGGCGCGGCACGGCTTCGGGCGCGGCGAATATCGTTATTATCGCTATCCGCTGCCCGATCCGATCGCGCGCTTGCGAACCGCGCTCTATCCGTCGCTGGTGGGCGTCGCCAATCGCTGGCACGAGCGGCTCGGCATCCCGACGCGCTTTCCCGCCGAGCATGCGGAGTTCCTCGCGCGGTGCCATGACGCAGGGCAGGCGCGGCCGACCCCGTTGCTGCTGCGCTACGGCCCGGGCGACTATAATTGCCTGCACCAGGATCTCTATGGCGAGCATGTCTTCCCGCTCCAGGTCGCCATCCTGCTGTCGCGGCCGGGCGAGGATTTCGCCGGCGGCGAGTTCGTCCTGACCGAGCAGCGCCCGCGCATGCAGTCGCGGGTCGAGGTCGTGCCGCTCAGCCAGGGCGACGCGGTGGTGTTCGCGGTCAACCATCGTCCGGTTGCGGGCAGTCGCGGCGATTATCGCGTGGCGATGCGTCATGGCGTCAGTACGGTCCGCTCGGGAAGGCGGCATACGCTGGGGATCATTTTCCACGACGCGGTTTAGCCCCCCGTCACCCCGGCCTTGTGCCGGGGGCCAACGGGAGGCAGGCGTAAAGCCAGAGGTTCGACGTCCGCGCTGGAGGCACGTTGGACCCCGGGACAAGCCCGGGGTGACGATTGGGGCGGTGGAATGTCCACCCAACCCTCCTAACCATTTGTTCCCGCGCGCCCGGGGCGCTATCTCCACCCGCGATGCCTCATCTCTATCTCGTCGACGGCTCGGGCTATATCTTCCGCGCCTATCACCAGCTCCCTCCGCTGACGAACCGCCACGGCACGCCGGCGGGCGCGGTCTATGGCTATACGGCGATGCTGTGGAAGCTCGCCGACGCGCTCGACAAGGCGGAGGGACCGACGCACCTCGCCGTCGTGCTCGACAAGGGCTCGCACACCTTCCGCAATGATCTCTACGACAAATACAAGGCGCAGCGGCCGCCGCCGCCCGAAGATCTGATCCCGCAATTCCCGCTGATCCGTGAGGCGACCCGCGCTTTCTCCTTGCCGTGCATCGAGGAAGAGGGGTTCGAGGCTGACGACATCATCGCCACCTATACCTGCCGCGCGGTCGAGGCGGGGTGGGACGTCACCATCGTCAGTTCCGACAAGGACCTGATGCAGCTCATCCAGCCCGGCGTCGACATGCTCGACACGATGAAGAACGAACGCCGCGGCGCCGAATATGTCGAGACCAAGTTCGGCGTGCGCCCGGACCAATTGGGCGATGTGCTCGCGCTGATGGGCGATGCGGTCGACAATGTCCCCGGCGTGCCCGGTATCGGCGCCAAGACCGCGGCCAAGCTGATCGTCGAATTCGACAATCTCGACGCGGTACTGGCGGCGGCGCCGGACATGAAGCCCAGCAAGATGCGCGACAATCTGATCGAGCATGAGGCGATGGCCCGGCTCTCGCGCAAGCTGGTCGCGCTCCATACCAATACGGCGGTGCCGCACACGCTCGACGAGCTCAAGCTCGAGGGTATCCCGCCCGAGCCGCTGCGCGCGTTCCTCGAGGATCAGGGGTTCAAGACGCTTTTGTCGCGGATGGCGGCGCATGCGCCCGGCCGCGAGCAGGCCGATCCGGTCGCCGCGGCGGCAGCGACGGCCGCGCCCGAAACGCCCGACTTCGTGCCGCTGCCGGCGATCGACTGCAATTCCTATGAGACCGTAACGACGATCGATCGGCTGGAGGCGTGGATCGCCGAAAGCCATGCCAGCGGCACGATCGCGATCGATACCGAGACCGATTCGCTCGACAGCATGTCGGCCAATCTGGTTGGCATCTGCCTCGCCACCGCGCCGGGCCGCGCCTGCTACATCCCGATCGGGCACCGCAGCAGCGACGACATGTTCGGCGAAGTCCCGCCGCAGCTGCCGCTCGCCGACGTGGTGAGCCGGTTGAAGCCGTTGTTCATTGCCCCCGGCGTGCTCAAGATCGGGCATAATATCAAATACGACATCAACGTCCTGATCCGCCACGGCCTCGCCGTCGCGCCGATCGACGATACGATGGTGATGAGCTTCGATCTCGATGCCGGCCAGTCGCTTGCCGGACACGGCATGGACGAAGTGGCGAATGCCACGCTCGACCACGCATGCATCAGCTTCAAGGACGTGACCGGCACCGGCAAGAAGGCGATCAGCTTCGCGCAAGTGCCGCTCGACCAGGCGACGCGTTATGGTGGCGAGGATGCCGACGTGACCTGGCGGCTGTGGACCCGGTTCAAGCCGCGGCTGGCGTCAGAAGGCGCGACGCGCGTTTACGAGATGGTCGACCGGCCGATCATCCCGGTCGTCGCCGGCATGGAGCGCGCCGGGATCAAGGTCGACCGCGACCAGCTGTCGCGCCTGTCGGGCCAGTTCGCGCAGGAAATGGCGCGGCTGGAGGAAGAGATCCAGGCCGAGGCCGGGCAGCCGTTCCAGATCGGATCGACGCAGCAATTGGGCGCGATCCTGTTCGAGAAGATGGGGCTGAAGGGCGGCAAGAAGGGCAAGTCCGGCGCCTATTCGACCGACGTCACCGTGCTCGAGAAGATGAAGGCCGAGGGCGTGACGATCGCCGGGCTGGTGCTCGACTGGCGCCAGTTGGCGAAGCTCAAGTCGACCTATACCGATGCGCTGCAGCAGCAAATCGATCGTGACACCGGCCGGGTGCATACCAGCTATTCGCTGACCGGCGCGCAGACCGGGCGGCTGTCGTCGACCGATCCCAATTTGCAGAACATCCCGATCCGTACCGAGATCGGGCGGCAGATCCGCGACGCCTTCGTGGCGGAACCCGGCAACGTCATCCTCGCCGCCGACTATTCGCAGATCGAGCTGCGGCTGGCGGCGCACATGGCCGACGTGCCGCCGCTCCGCGATGCCTTCCTGCGCGGTGAGGACATTCACGCCGCGACCGCGAAGGAGCTGTTCGGAGAGGTCAATCGCGACACGCGCGGGCGTGCCAAGACGATCAATTTCGCGATCCTCTACGGCATCTCGCGCTGGGGCCTCGCCTCTCGGCTCGAGATCGACGCGGAAGAGGCGCAGGCGATGATCTCGCGCTATTTCGACCGCTTCCCCGGCATCTCGGCCTATATCAACGAGACGCTCGAGGGCGTGCGGCAGCGGGGCTACACCCAGACATTGTTCGGCCGGAAGACCTGGTTCCCCCAGATCCGCGCGCCGATCCAGCACGTCCGCCAGGGCGCCGAGCGCGCCGCGATCAACGCGCCGATCCAGGGCACCAGCGCCGACATCATCAAGCGCGCGATGGCGCGGATGGGACCGGCTTTGGCCGACGCCGGGCTGACCGGCACACGGATGCTGCTCCAGGTCCATGACGAACTCGTGTTCGAAGTGCCTGAGGCTGAGGTCGAGGCGGCCAAGCCGGTGATCGAGCGCGTCATGGCGATGGCGTCGGAGCCTGCCGTGCCGCTCAGCGTCCCCCTGGCGATCGAGATCGGCACTGGGTCGAGCTGGGGCGCCGCGCATTGATTCGGTGGTTTGCCGTTGCGCTGGCGTTTGCGCCGCTCGCGGCATCGGCGTCCCTTCCCGACCGCAACGAGATGACGCTCGCCGAAGCGCGGAAATTGTCGCCGCGGCAACTGGCGGAGCGGTTGCTCGGCGCTGCCGGCGTTTCGGGCGATTATGTCGAGGCGAAGGTTTCCGGCAATGGTGGCCTTATGATCCACCAGCCGGGTATCAACGGCGTCGATCTCTATCGCCGTCCGACATCGGCCGGCTTCGTTGGTTTGTGTCAGGTTGAAAGGGTGCACGTCAGTTTCTCAACGTCGCGCCACGATACGCCCGGCGACCCGCCCCATCACGTTACCGATTTCTGGAAGTCGACGGCTTTCGCGATGCTGGCGCCGACCGACAAGCGGATCGACTCCGGTGATTGGAAGCGCGAAAACCGGGACTGCGCGCAATTGGCGCCCGTTGCCGGTCGAACCGATCCGATGTTCTTCACGGTCGCCGGGGACAAGCCGGCGGATGCCTATTTCGCCATGCGTGCGGCGATAAAAGCACAAATCGCCGCCGGCGAGCCGGGCCGGAAGCTCGGGTGTAAGATAATCGGGCCTGATTGGGGCGCATGCAGCAATGCCGTGGCGACGTTGAAGGGCATTGCCGTTGGCCGAATCCACTATGTCGCGGTCAACCGTTGTGCCGATGGCGCCGGCTGGTGCGTGACTGCGAACTGGATGAGATCGATCGGTGGAAACGAGTATGAGGAAATCGAACTGACGATCTACACCGATGCCGCCAAGGTCGATCCCCCTGCCGATTTTAATGTAGTCGCCATAGATATCAGCGCGGGGACCTCGGTTGACGACTGACGCTGCGACCGCTGCGCCAGTCGTGCCCCCGACCGACGCGACCGACGATCTTGCCGCGCTGGCCAAGGGCGGGCGGACCAATATCGGCGGGTTCGCCATGCGGCTGGTCGCGCGGTTGCCGTTCCTGTTCGTCGCCGGGCGGCTCTATGGTCCCGATGCGGTGGGGCGGTTCGCGCTCGCGTTGGTGGTGGTCGAGCTTGCCGCCTTGCTCGCGACGCTCGGGCTGAAGCGTGGGCTCGCCCAGGCGCTGGCAACGACCGAACGTCCGCATCCGCATGTCGTGTGGGACGGGATGGCGGTGGCGATGCTCGCCTCGACGATCGCCGGCGCGGTGCTGATCCTGCTGCCCGGGGTGATGTATCCGCATGGCGACATCACGTTGATCGAGCGGCTGCTGCCGTGCGTCATCGTCGCCAGTGCCTGGTCGGACGTCGCGCTGTCGGCGCTCGCCTATCGCCACAATATCAAGGCGAGCGTCACCGCGCGCGCGGTGGTCGAGCCCTGGACGATCTCGATCGCCGCGCTCGGTTTCTATTTCATCAGCGCGCGCAACGGGCTGGTGCTGGCGTATATGCTGTCGATGGTCGCGGCGATGGTCGCGTCGCTGATCCCGCTGATCCGCAGCTATGGCCTGCCGCATGGCTGGACGCCGCAAGTCGCGCGCGTGGCGACGCTGGCGCGGCGCAATGCGCCGCTGGCCGGTGCCGACGCGATCGAATGGGCGACGCGCAACGTCGATCGCTTCATCCTCGGCCTGCTGTTCCCGCCGGCGATCGTCGGCATCTATTATATGGCGCAACAGGTCGCTTCGCTGCCGCAGAAATTGAAGACCAGCTTCGACCCGATCCTCGGGCCGGTCATCGCCACCAGCCTGGCGCGCGACGACAAGGCGGCGATCGCGCATCAGGTGCGCCAGGTCGGCTTCTGGATCATCGGGCTGCAGATGTGCCTGGCGTTGATGGGATCGATCCCGGGCGAGGCGGTGATGGGGCTGGTCGGCAAGCAGTTCGTCGCCGGCACCGCCGCGCTCGCTTTCCTGTTATGGGCGGAAGTGCTCGCCTCTACCGGCGCGGTCTGCGAATCGGCGCTGGTCTATATCGCGCGGCATCGCAATCTGATGATCTCGATCGGCGTGCTGGTGCTGCAGATCGTGCTCAGTTTCGGGCTGGTCGGGGTGATGCGGTCGATCGACTGGGATCGCTCATTGCTGTCGCGGCTCGGGCATCGCGATTCGGTTCAAGGGGTGAGCGTCGCGATCGCCCTGCTCGTCGCGCTCAGCATCGGCTCGGTGATCAAGTCCAATTTCCTCGCTTATCTGCTCAAGGCACGCGTCGCGGGGTGGCGCTGGTCGCTGCTCGGGACGGCGGCGGTCACGATCCTGGTCGGGGTGGCGTTCACGTCGCTGCCCAAACGCTACGAATGGATCGAGCTATCGGTCGGCGAGCCCGCGATCCTGGTGACCTTCTTGTTCGTATGGTGGAAATGGGCGTTCCGGCCCGAGGACCGTGCGCTGTTCAAGAAGCTGCCCGGGGCGGGCGCCTCGGCACCCGCCACCTGAGCGTCAATTTTTGTCGCGGTGCCGGCCCGCTTCAACGAAGCGTCGGTCCCGACACGCCACGCTTGGGTGCCGCGGGCAAATCGGCGAACAGCTTGATCATCCCCGGGCTGCGCGCGTCGCCATTGGCATAATCGCGCGCCGACTTTCCGGCCATATAGTCGCGCTTGTCGGGATCGGCGCCGCCGTCGATCAGCTCGCGGACCATCTGTTCGTCGCGACGCAGCACCGCCTTGATCAGCGGGGTCTGCCCGCCGTCGCCGGCAAGGTTGGGGTTGGCCTTGCCCTTGAGCAGGAGCGGAATCAAATCGCCATAGCCGCGATCGACCGCGAGCAGCAGCGGCGTGTCGCCCTGGCGGTTCTTGATATTGGGGTTGGCGCCTTTGTAGAGCAGGTAGGTCACATATTTGGCATCGTCGCGGCGCACGACGATGTGCAGCGCGCCTTCGCCGGTCGACGGGTCCTGGGTGTCGATGATGCGCGATCCCGGCTTGGCCAGGATCGAGTCGACGTCGCTGCCCTTGTCGTTCTTGACCGCGTCGAGAAATTGATAGCCGGGCGAGCCGCTCGCCAGCTGCGCCGCGGCGGGAAGGGCGGTGACGGCCAGCGCGCCGATAAGCGCCCCGATAAGCCCAATGCGGGAAAGACGTGCGATCATGATGAAATGCCCTGTCGAAAAGTCGGGATCAACTTGCGTAGCCGCCTGTAAAAGATCAAGGCTGGCGCTGCGATGAACTTGCGTTTGCTTCCGATTTCTCTGCTGCTGGCCCTCGCCGCCTGCTCGAACGCCACCCCTGCCGATCCCCCGCTGGCGGGCGCCAGGATCGGCGGCCCGTTCCAGCTGGTCGATCAGGACGGCAAGGCGATCACCGACAAGGCGTTCGTCGGCAAATATCGGATCATGTATTTTGGATACACTTATTGCCCCGATGTCTGCCCGACCACGGCGCAGACGATCGGCGCGGCGATGCGGTTGCTCGACAAGAGCGATCCCGCGGTGTCGGCCAGGGTCGTGCCGGTGTTCGTGACGGTCGATCCCGAACGCGACACGCCGGCGGTGGTCAAGCAGTTCGTCGGCGCTTTCTACCCGCGCTTCGTCGGGCTGACCGGCAGCGTGGCGGCGATCGACACGATCAAGACCGAATATGGCGTATTCTCGTCCAAGGGCAAAACCACGCCCAATGGCGGCTATCTGGTGGAACATTCCAACGCCGCCTATCTGATGGACAATGACGGCAAACCGCTCGCCTTGCTGCCGACCGACCAGGGTCCGGCCGCTACCGCCGACGAGATCAAGCGCTGGGTCAAGGCGGGCTCGTGACCGCTGACCGGTTCTGGGAAACCAAGACATTGGCCGAACTCGATCGCGGCCAGTGGGAGGCTTTGTGCGACGGCTGCGGCAAATGCTGCATCCACAAGCTCGAGGATGAGGAGACCGGCGAGCTCCATCCGACCAACGTCGCGTGCCGGATGCTCGATCGCCGCGCCGGCCAGTGCAAGGATTACCGCAATCGCCGCGCCTATGTGCCCGATTGCGTGCGGCTGACGGTCAAGAATGTCTACACCACCGACTGGTTGCCCTCGACCTGCGCCTATCGGCTGCGCGCCAATGGCGAGCGGCTCCCGGACTGGCATTATCTCGTCAGCGGCGATCGTGAAGCGGTGCATCGCGCCGGCGAATCGACGCGTGGCTGGACGGTCAGCGAGGACGATGCCGGCGAACTCGAATTCCACCTGGTCGACCGCAAGCTGTGACCGCCGATCTCGACGTCGTCCGCCATGCCCGCGCACGGCGGATGCGGCTGTCGGTCGATCCTGCCAGCGGCCGCGTGCGGCTGACCATCCCGCCGCGCGCCTCGCTCAAACAGGCGATGGCCTGGGCGAACGATCATCGCGGCTGGATCGAGGCGCAGCGCGCGAAGCTGCCCGCGGGACGGCCGTTCGTGCCGGGGGCGGTGATTCCGATCGAGGGGGAGGATGTGGTGATCGATTGGTCGCCCGAGCGGTCACGTACCATCACGCTCACCCGTCATGCCGGGCTTGTCCCGGCATCCACCGAGCCTCAAGACCTGGGGCCTGCGGCTCTGTGGACCCCGGCACAAGGCCAGGGTGACGGAGCGTTGGTGTGCGGCGGACCCTTGGAAGGCCTGCCACGCCGCATCGAAACCTGGCTCAAGCGGCGCGCGCTCGCGGTGCTGACCGAGGAAACCGCCGAATTCGCCGCCAAGGCGGGCGTGACGGTCAGCCGCGTCGCGGTGGCCGATCCCAAGGGACGCTGGGGCAGTTGCGCGTCGACCGGTGCGATCCGCTACAGCTGGCGGCTGATCTGCGCACCGCCGCATGTCCGCCGTTCGACCGTCGCGCACGAAGTCGCGCATCGGCTGCATATGGACCATTCGCCGGCGTTTCATGCCGCCTATCGCCAGTTGCTGGGCGATGACCCGGCAGCGGCGCGCGCCTGGCTGCGGCGCCACGGCGCGACGCTTCACTGGGTCGGGCGGGGCGGCTGAATCTCACGCGGCCGGTCGGCCGGAGCGCCGTTCGGGACGACTCGCTTGGGTCGGTTCGGATCGCTCCCGGGGCTGCCGGTCATGCGATCGATCCATTTGCGGTCGAGCCGCTCGGCGGGCCGTTGCGCGGTCCCGTCGGGACTGTCGGTGGCGTCGGGCGCGGTCTGTGGCGGGTCGTTCTCGGACTGGGGCGGCTGACCGGCATCGCCGCCGCCGACGACGGGTTGGTCGGGGGCGATCTGGTCCGGCGGGATCGGGTTGCCGTCGGGATCGACGAACAGGCCGTTGTCGGGCTGGCCGAAATCGCTTTCGTTGTCGAGCTGCCATTCGGGCAAGGTCACCTGGGTATCGAATGGCTCGACCGGCCGGCCGGCGGTGGCGATCTTCATGAACGCCGCAAAGGCGCGCGCGGGGGCGGTGCCGCCCTGCAAGCCAGGGACGGTCTTGGCGTCGTCGCGGCCCATCCACACCCCGGTCGTCAGGCCCGAGGAAAAGCCCAGGAACCAGCCGTCCTTGTTCGAACTCGTCGTGCCGGTCTTGCCCGCGACGGGGCGTCCGATCTGCGCCGCCTTGCCGGTGCCGGTGGCGACCGCGGTCTGTAGCAGGTCGGTCATCTCGGCGGCGACATAGGGCGCGACCAGCACATGGCTGCGGTCGACTTCGTGACTGTAGATCGTCTCGCCCATCGAGGTGACCTTGGTGATCCCGAACGGAGTCACCGCGACACCCTTGTTGCCGACGCTGGCGAAGGCGCGCGTCATGTCGATCAGGCGGACGTCGTTCGACCCCAGCACCATCGACGGCACGGTCGAGATCGGGGTCGAGATGCCGAAGCGCCGCGCCATGTCGGCGACGGTCGAGAAACCGACTTCCTGGCCGATCTTGGCCGCTATCGTGTTCACCGAATAAGCGAACGCCGTACGAATATCCATTTCGCCGGCATTGCGGCCCGACGAGTTGCGCGGGCTCCAGCCGTTGATCGTCACCGGTTCGTCGACCACCTTGTCGCTCGGGCGATGCCCGGCCTCCAGCGCAGCCAGATAGACGAACAATTTGAACGACGACCCCGGCTGGCGCAGCGCGGTCACGCCGCGATTATAGTTCGACGTGACGTAATCCTTGCCGCCGACCATCGCGCGCACCGCGCCGTCACGGTCGAGGCTGATCAGCGCGCCTTGCGCATTGCCCGGCGCGGCGCCGGCGATCGCGGCATCGGCCGCTTTCTGCATGCGGATGTCGATCGTCGTCCATACTTCGAGCGGCCGGGTCGGCTCGTCGATCAGATTCTCGAGCTGGGGCAGCGCCCAGTCGGTGAAATAGCGCACGCTGTTCTGGTTGGGCTCGGGCGCGAGCTTGACCGTCTTGGGATCGACCGAGGCGGCCTCGGCGGCCGAGATCTTGCCGGTTTCCTTCATCAGCCCGATCACCACGCCGGCGCGGTCGACCGCGGCCTGGGCGTCGGCGGTGGGCGAATAATGCGACGGCGCCTTGACCAGCCCGGCGATGATCGCCGCTTCGCCCAGGCTCAACTGGTTGGCGCCATGGCCGAAGAATTTGCGGCTGGCGGCGTCGATGCCATAGGCGCCGCCGCCGAAATAGACCTTGTTGAGATAGAGTTCGAGCACCTGATCCTTGGAGAATTTGCGCTCGAGCGCCAGCGCCAGGACCATCTCGCGCGCCTTGCGGCCGAACTTCTTGGTCGACGACAGGAAGATGTTGCGCGCCAGCTGCTGGGTGATGGTCGACCCGCCCTGGGTCCAATGGCCCTGTTGCGCGCGCACCTGGAACGATCGGATCACGCCGATCGGATCGACGCCGGGATGGTTGCGGAAGCGGCGATCCTCGACCGCGACCATCGCATCCTTCATCACTTGCGGGATCTGATCGTAGGGCAGCCATTCGCCATAGCTCGGTCCCAGGCTGACGATCGGGGTGCCGTCATCGGCCAGCACGCGGATCATCTGGCCGTTGGGCGAGGATTTGAGCTCGTCGAAACTCGGCAGCTGCGATTCGGTCACATAGACGGTGACGACGAGCGCAATGATGCCGAGCAAGGCGGCGACGCCGGTAAGGCGCAGGCCCAGCACGAGCCAGCGGCGCCATCGGGGGACAATTTTGGACGCCTTGGCCATCTTTATGAGCGAGGGCTTAGAGGGTTAACCGAGCCTCGACAAGCGCGGGCTCGAGCGTCCTGCCGCGCTAATCAATCCGCACGCGGATGAAAATCGAGGCTGATCGAGTTCATGCAATAGCGCAGGCCAGTCGGCGGCGGTCCGTCGGGGAAGACGTGACCGAGGTGGCTGTCGCACCGCGCGCACCGCGTTTCGGTCCGCGTCATGCCGTGGCTGGTGTCGCTATGGTTGACGACATGATCCGCGGCGATCGGCTGGGTGAAGCTGGGCCAGCCCGATCCCGAATCATATTTGTCCGCGCTGTCGAACAGATCGAGCGCGCACGCCGCGCAGGCATAGATGCCATCGGCCTTGTTGTCGTTGTAGATGCCGGCAAAGGCGCGCTCGGTCCCCGCCTCGCGCAGCACATGATATTGCTCGGGGGTCAGGCGCTTGCGCCATTCGGACTCGGAGAGCGAGAGATGTTCCATGCCCGGGAAGATCGTTACGCACCGTTCATGCGTCAAGCGGCTTGTGGCTGATCCGGGTTAGCCGGGCGGCGATTCCGGCGAGTTGCGGTGCCAGCCGCACCGCCGCGGTCAGCGCGCTTGCCCAGGCGGGGCGCTCGGCGGCGGCGCGAATCCGGTTGGCGATTGCGAACGGCGTCGAGAGGTCGCTGGCGAGCCGCTGCTGAAAGGTGACTGCGCCGCTCGGGCCATGCCGAAGATAGGCGGTTGCCGCGCGCATGCCGCTTTCGATCGCGATTCCCATGCCTTCGCCCGCCAGGCTGGGGATGCAGGCAGCCTGATCGCCGAGCCGGAACAGGCCGGCGGCGCCGTCCGCCGCGCGCCAGCCATAGGGGACATTGGCGACGGCATCGATCGTCGCGCCGCTCGCGCGATGTGCCAGTCGCTCGCCGAGCAGCGGCGATTCGATCGCCAGCGCGGCGAGCAATTGGTCGGGCGACCCCGCCGCGCTCAGCCGCGAGCGATGCACCGCCATGCACAGATTGACCGTGCCGTCCTCCTGCCGCGCGATGCCGGCATAGCCGCGATCGAACAAATGCAGCTCGATCGCGCCGCCGACCATCCGGTCGAGTGCGTCATTCGGGCCCAGCCGGACGCGCAGACCCAGCGTCGGGTCGTCGCCGCGTTCTGCGCCGCGCGCCAGTCCGCGCAGATCGTGCTTGCCGGTCGCGAGAAACAGCGCATCGGCCCCGATTTCGCTCTCGTCCGCCAGCCGCACGCGATCGCCTTCGACCGCGCGCACCGCGACGCCGCGCTCGACCGCCGCGCCGGCGGTGATCGCATGATCGAGCAGCAGGGTATCGAGCCGCCGGCGCGATACCGCGAGCGCGGGACGCGGCAACCAGGCCTCGGCCTTGCGTGAGCCCGCGAACAGCCGCAGCCGGCGGATGTGGTCGCGGTTGAGCGCATCGCGGCGGATGCCGAGCCGATCGAGCGCCTCAAGCGTCCGCCAGCTCAGGAACCCGCCGCACAGGGCGTCGCCGGTCTCGGCGCTGCGCTCGACCAGCAGAT
>DASVNU010000325.1:0-8336 GCA_036383655.1 Sphingomonas sp.
GATCGTCAAGGCCGTGCCGAGGTCGCGATGCACGATGCCGGCGGTCGCGTCGTTGGCGGTGAAGTTCAGGCCCGTGGTCACCACGCCGCCGGTCGACGAGGTCAGCTGGCTGACATTCACCGCATCGGTCGGGTTCACCCCCGCCGCGACGTTGGTGATGGTCGTGCCGGCCGCGTTGATCCCGGTGGTGGTCACGCTCGGGCCACCGGTTATCGTCAGCCCGTTTGTGTTGAGCAGGCTGTTGCCGGCCGTGACACTGGTGAACGCCGGCGTCGCCGAGGTCGCGATCTGCACTTCCGCGCCGTTCTGGGTGATCGCGATGTTGTTGCCCGCCGTATAGGTCACGGTCCCGCCCGGTGCGACGTTTTGCACGCTGGTGCCGGTGACCGTGCCCGTGCCCGTTGCCGCCGTGGTCGCATTCCATCCGGCCGAAGCGGTGGTGTTCACCGCCGTCAGCGCCGACTGCACATTGTTGTAGGTCGTGCCGCCGACCGCCAACCCGGCCGTCACCGTATCCGTCGTCGGATTGTAGACCGACGTCCCACCCAGCGAGGTCGCGACGCTCTGGCCCAGATTGTCGAGGCCCGTTCCGACCGCCCCGATCGCCTGGTTGGTGGCGAATAATTGCGAGCCGTTGATCGCGTCGGTCGAGCCGCCATTGACCCGCCCGGCCGCGACATTGGTGATGGTGCGTTCGCCACCGGCCGCACCGACGCTCACCGTGCTGGCAGGCGTCGTTCCGGCGAAGGCGTAGCTGGTGCCGTTGATCGTCGTGCCCGTCGTCCCCACCGCAGCCAGAGTCGTCGAGCCGGAGCCGAGGGCGACATCCCCCGCGCGCGCCGCGGCGATGGCGCCGTTGCCGAGCGCGACGTTGCCAGCCAGGCCGGCCGCGCCCGCGGTCGACCCGTTGCCGAGCGCGACGCTGCCCTGGCCGATCGCCTTGTTGCCGTTGCCGATCGCAACCGCGCCATTGGCCTGGTTCGCGGCCGTGGCCGTCGCGGTCCCGTCGCTATTGGCGATGTTGTTGGCACCACCGGTGAACGCGCCGGTGCCGCTGGCGAAACTCGGATCTCCGATCGCCACCGCGCCGTCGCCGAAGGCGGTGTTGGAGCGTCCGATCGCCACCGCGCCGCCGGTGGCGGACCCGGCATTTGCGGTGCTCAGATTGCCGATGGCGACGTTCACGCCGGTCGCGCCCGTCGCGGCGGAATCGCCGACCGCGACCGAGGAGGCGCTACCGGACGTCGCCTTATATCCCAAAGCCACCGAGTTCGCGAAGCCGGCAACCGTGTTCTGCCCGATGGCGACCGCACGCTGTCCTGCTGCCGAGGCTGCAGTCCCCAGGAGAGCGGTGCCGCCGCCACTGCCGATCGCGATGGCCCCCAAGCCTGTCGCGCCGGCCCCTGCCGTTGGCCCGGCACCGATGGCGATGGCATAGGAAGTGCTTCCCGACGCGAACGCCCCGAGCGCGATCGAGTTCGTGCCGAGCGCCGCGGCTTGGGAACCGATCGCCGTCGCGTTGCTCTGGCCGGTGCGCGCCAAATTGCCGACCGCGACCGCCGCGGTATCGGTACCCGAGTTCTGATTGAGGGCCCCATTGCCGATAGCAACACTGTTCGATGCCGCCGAAACCGCGTTCGGTCCCGACGCGACGGAGTTCAGACCGGTCGCGCCATTATTGGTGTAATTGCCGCGCACCGTGCCGCCGTCATTCACGCTGTAATAATGCCCCTGCACCGCCGCAGCCGCGCTGGTCAGCTGGCTGACATTGACGGCGTCGGTCGGGTTCACCCCGGCCGCGACATTGGTGATGGTCGTGCCGGCCGCGTTGATCCCGGTGGTGGTGACGCTGGGGCCGCCGGTGATGGTCAGGCCGTTGGTGTTGAGCAGGCTGTTGCCGGTGGTGACGCTGGTGAACACCGGCGCGTCCGCCATCTGAAGGTTGATCGTACCCGTGGCCGGGTCGGTCACCGTCTTCAGATTGGCGCCTGAATAGCTGCCCGCCGTGGTCGCCGTGCCCTTGATCGTCAAGGCGGTGCCGAGGTCGCGATGGACGATGCCCGCGGTCGCATCGTTGCCGGTGAAGTTCTGACCGGTGGTCACCACCGCGCCGGTCGATGAGGTCAGCTGGCTGACGTTGACCGCATCGGTCGGGTTCACGCCCGCCGCGACGTTGGTGATGGTCGTGCCGGCCGCGTTGATTCCGGCAGTCGTCACGCTCGGGCCGCCGGCGATGGTCAGGCCGGTTGTGCCCAGCACCGTTCCGCCCGCGGTCACGCTGTTGACCGCCACATCGTTGGCCAGGTCGAACGTGACGTCGTTGCTGGCCGTGCCCTTGGTCACGACGATGTTGCCGTCGCCATTCTTCAGGTCGATGCTGTTGCCGGTCACGCTCGTCGCGCCGACATTGGTTGCGTTGGCGCCCTGGGCGCTCACCGTCCAGCCCTGGCCTAGCGCGCCCACCGCCTGGTTGGTGGCGAACAATTGCGAGCCGTTGATCGCATCGGTCGAGCCGCCATTGATCCGGCCTGCCGCCACGTTGGTCACCGTCCGCTCGGCACCCACCGCGCCGACGCTCACCGTGCTCAACGGCGTCGTCCCGGCGAAATTATAGGTCGTGCCGCCGATCACCGTGCTCGCCGTGCCGACCGCCGCCGCCGTGACCGAATTGGTGCCGAGCGCGATCGCATTGGCGTCGTTCGCCGCCGCATTGTTGCCGATCGCGAGACCGCCGGCAGCGGTCACGCGCGTGCCGTAGCCGACCGCGGTGCCATCGGTGACATTCGCCTGGACATTCTGGCCAAGCGCCGTCGAGCGCGTGCCGTTGGCCTGGGCAGTCGTGCCGAGTGCCGTGCCCGAGTTCCCGGCCTGGCTGTTGCGACCGACCGCCACGCTGTTGGAGCCGGTCGCCGAGGCCAGCGAGCCCAAAGCGGTGGCCTGCGGACCGCTCGCGATGGACCCGTCGCCGAGCGCGACGCTGTTCTGCGCGGTGGCCGCCGCGTTGTTGCCGATCGCGACCTGATTGATCCGGGTGAGATCGCCCGCATTGCCGGTGAGGGCGCCCTGGCCGATCGCGACGCTGCCGCTGCTGATCGCGTGGCTGTTGAGACCAATCGCCACGCCATTGGCATTATCCGCCGCCGCGACCGGACCGACGGCAACCGAATTCGTTCCGGTTGCTGCCGAATCGGCCAGCGTCGAGTTGGCGTGGAAATATTTGATGCCGCCGCCGGTGGTGATGTTGGTGACCGTGGCCCCGATGCTGGTCACGGTGTTGCCGAGATTGGTGACGGTATTACCGAGATTGGTCACGTTCGTGCCGAGGCTGTCGACCGCCTGGTTGGTGGCGAACAGCTGCGATCCGTTGATCGCGTCGGTCGAGCCGCCGTTGACGCGCCCGGCCGCGACATTGGTGATCGTCCGTTCGGCACCCGCCGCGCCGACGCTCACCGTGCTGCTGGGCGTAGTGCCGACAAAGGTATAATTGGTGCCGTTGATCGTCGCTCCTGCCGTTCCGACCGCGGCGGCAGTCGTGCTGCCCGAGCCCAGCGCGACATCGCCGGCATTGTTGGCGACGGCGGTGTCGCCGAACGCGACCGCGCCCGCCGCCAGCGCGCTGCTGGTGCTGCCGAGCGCGACCGAGCCCTGGCCAACCACCTTGTTTTGATAGCCGATACCGACCGCGCCCTGCGCGGCAGTACCGGGCGTGCTCACCGCCTGGCCGCCGCCGCCGACCATATTGGTGTTGCCCAGCGCAACCGAGCCGTTGCCGGTCGCCGTATTGTCCATGCCGCTCGCCACGGTACCGTTGCCGGTCGCGGTGTTGGGATCGCCGATCGCCACGGCGCCGTCGCCATTGGCGACGTTGCCCGAGCCGACCGCTACCGCCTTGCCACCCGTCGCGGTCGAGCCTCTGCCGACGGCTACGGCATCGGCCGAGTTCGCCACCGCACCCAGGCCGACCGCTACCGTATTCGCGGCCGTCGCGCTGGAATTGTTGCCGACCGCCACGGCGGAGACGCCTGTGCTCTGCGCGCCCGAACCCGCGGCAACGGAGCCGACTCCGCTCGATACCGTCCCGTTGCCCAGCGCGAGCGCGAAGCCGCCCGAAGCATTGGCGGCGGGGCCGAATGCGGCTGAGTTTGACGCCGTGGCACTGGAACCCGTCCCGACCGCGACAGCGGAGGTTCCTGACGCCGTGCTTTGACGACCGATTGCCGTCGAGTCGGCCTGGGACGCGGTTACGTTCGTGCCGATGGCAATCGCGTTCCCGCCAAGGGCGCCTGTACCGGCAATGGCGCGAGCGCCCAGATATACAGAGTTCCCACCGCTCGCGATGGCCCCGGCGCCAATGGCGGCGGCGTTGGTCTGGCTGGCCAGGGCGTTGATACCGATCGACGTCGTGCCGCTGGCGGCGACGCCGATACCGGCATTGGTGCCGATCGCGATATTATCGCTG
Organism: Sphingomonas sp.; assembly: GCA_036383655.1. Lineage (GTDB taxonomy): Bacteria > Pseudomonadota > Alphaproteobacteria > Sphingomonadales > Sphingomonadaceae > Sphingomonas. The sequence continues at coordinate 4,460 of DASVNU010000325.1, forward strand.
CCCGTGACCAGGCTGCCTGCGGAGGCCGAGAGCGTGGCATCATAGGCGACGCCGCCGTCGCCGGTGCCGAGGGCGACGTTGCGTGCTCCGGTGACGCCGGAGCCGGCGCCTCGCATCACGCTGGGGATGCCACCGCCCATCGCGGTATTCTGCCCGCCGCTGACGAGCGTGCCCGCCGCGATGCCCACCGCAACCGAACTGGCATTGCCGGTGGTGGATCCGGCGCCAGCGCCCTGGCCGACCGCAACCGTGCTGCCGCCGATGGCTACCGCTTGCGCCCCGAGTGCCGTTGAACTGTTACCCGTCGCCTGAGCGCCGTTACCGACGGCGGTGGCGGCAGCGCTCGTGGCATTGGACAGCTGGCCGAGGGCGACCGAGGAAACGCCGCTGGCGACGGACTGATAACCTCCGGCCCACGCAAAACTGTTGCTGGCGGTGGAGCCGACGCCGATCGCGGAGGAATTTCCTCCCGAAGCGATGGAGAAGGTGCCCAAGGCGGTGGCACCCCCGCTGCTGGCACTGGATTGCACGCCGATCGCGACCGAATTGACGCTGCTGGAGACTGTGCCCTGGCCAATCGCCACCGCACCGCCGGCGCCCGAAGCCTGCGCATTCAGGCCGAGCGCCACCGCATATTGTGCCGATGCAACGGACTGAGTTCCTATGGCGACGGCGTTGTTCAGCGATGCCGTCACATCGGTGCCGATGGCGATCGCACCTGGTGAGAGTGCTCCCGATCCGGCGAGGGTGCGCGCGCCGAGATAGACAGTATTGACCTGGGTCGCGGCGGCCTGGAAGCCGATGGCGACGGCGTTCTGAGCGGCAGCGTTGGTATTGTGACCTTGCGCGACGGAATCCTGTCCAGATGCCGTTGCCGTATTGCCAATCGCGACACTGTCCGCCCCGCTCGCCGTCGCAGTCTGGGTGGTGGTTCCGATTGCAATGCTCCGGGGTCCCGACGCCGTGCCGTTTCCGACGGAGGTCTGGGCATGCGCCACCCCCGGCAGCCCCAGCGCGATGATCGCGGCCAGGCCGCCGATCATGCCTGCGGGACCTGCGGACGACAGCAGCACCGAGCGGACGCCACCGCCGAAGCCCAACGATCCGACACCCATGTCCTTGTGGTCGATGCCAAGCACGCGATGCGCGCGGCGCAGCACCGCCATCAGCCGGCGCCGCTGCGACCAGCTCGCGCCTTCGGCACCGACGACCCAGTTCGCGGCGAAGTGAGTGTGACGAACATTCTGCGACTCATATCCAGACATGTCACTTCCCTTATTGAACTGGCCGCAGCACCTCGGCCGATGACCCGGAGCGAACACACAGCATCCCTACCGCCCCGGCGCGCGGGGACGCTTCACGACTTCCGAACTTCAAATACCGGCTATTGGAGAGGGCCGCGCGACGAGCCTCGGCTCATCGCGGCCCTCCCGGGATCACCCGACGTCGGCGCCTCGCGCGACGGTCACCACCACGCAGGCGGGACCGCTGGCGATCAGCATCGCCTGCCCCTGATTGCCGCCGAGATTGTAGAGCGGCACGCCAGACAGTGAGCCCGCGGCGGTGCTGCCCGCCGGTAGCAGGGCGAGGACGTCCTTGCACGCACGCTGGAACGGCGCGACGCGGACCAGCTGCCCTTCGCACTTGGTGCCGACCGGCGTCGCCACGACGACCCCGGCAGCCTGAGAACTATAGGCGGGAGTTTTGTAGGTCATGCCGACCACACCCACCACGCCGTGCGCGTCCGGCGCCGCCTTCTCGGCCTGCACTTGACCCGCATAATCGGAGCCGAGCGCGACCGTCTGGCCGAGCGCCGAGAAGAGATTGGCGCATTTGCGCACGCCCAGCTGGCCAACCTGGGCCTGGAACGGATTGGCGGGCTGGGCCGGCGCCGCCGCCTGCGGCGCAGCGGCGACGTTGCCCGCCAAAAAGGCCGTGCCGAGCGTGGCGAGCATCAGGCGCCGCAAGCCTCGTCCGGAAACATGCGCGCGGCGGGAAAGGGCATGAACTGCCCAAGATTGCATGATCACACCAATACCCCTTTTCATTGCACCAGCGCCCCCTTGGAGGATCATCCAAGGAATTGCTTTGCCGTCATTATCAATAGAATGAATTCGACGATCTGGCCCCGCCTGACTCTGTCTAGTTTCGATAGACAGATTACGCAGACAACTTAGGCTATGCAATGGGTATTAAAGGGATTTTCTTTAGTAAATGATCAGTAAACCAAGTCGGATTTAGTATGAAGCCGGCGGGGGAAATAGGGAAATGCACTAAATAATACTAATTCCGACTGGATGACGACTGTAATGAAACTGTCAGGCAATCGCGCAGGGATGTGCGTGCGCCTGGAGCGAGCCGCGATTCGGTGGAAACACAGCGCGCTAGCGTAGCCCGCCCCGGAGTCCCTGTGGTCGCGCGTCTGATCGTGAACAGCCGGACTCCGCCCATTCGCGGCACACTCTAACACTCGAGTGCGCGGCGCCTCTCCAATCGAAGCTGGGCCGAGAAGAGATAGCCTTGCCCATGCACGGTCTGGATCGGCGCGGGAGATCCCGTCGCGCTTTCGATCTTGCGCCGCAATCGCCGAATCACGGCGTCGAGATTCTTGTCGCCGGCCGGATCGGCCTCATAGCCAAGCTCGGCACGCAAGTCCGCGCGTGGGACGACCGCTCCCGTCTGGATCAACAGGCGTCGGACGAATTTCGCTTCGACGGCGCTGAGCTTCACCGATGGCCCATTCGGCGTCTGCAGCATCCAATGGGTGGTATCGAAGAACCACCAATCGGACGGCGCGACGGGCGCCATGCGCTCGACCTCGTTATGGACGAGACGGCGGAGGAGGTTGCGCAAGCCATGCACCAACTCTTCGCCATCGACCGGCTTCGTGAAATGGAGATCGGCGCCGCTCTCGAAGCAGGCGATCCGATTGCGCGCCTCGTTGCCGGCGCTCAGGGCGATGATGCCGATATTTCCCATCCCGCGCAGCCAGGACAGGATATCCAGCCCAGTTCCCTCCGCGAGATCGGCGTCGACGACAGCGATATCACGACTGCTTGTTGCCATGGAGCGATAGAATTCCAGTGGCGATCCGATCGCTTCGACGTCGAATCCCTCGCCTTGCAGGCGCCCGTGCAGCGCCGTGCGAGATCGAGCATCCCCTTCGATAAGGATGATGCGCATCTATACTGCCAAATCCGGTCGCAGAGGCACCCGGCAGGGAAAGGTAAAAATTCCCAAGCGGGCCGCGCGGTTGTGAGATTTGCCTTGGAAGGGAACTAATAAATTCACCACAACCACCTGATAATAATGGCAGAAGTGTTGCATAGGTCCGTTTGGGACGGAACTCAATATGGCACGCGAGCATCGAGCCGCATGCAATTCGCCTATCGCCTAGATACGGAGCCGCGTCCAGCCGGGGAAATGAGGTGTGGGGACCTGCCCTCTGCAAGGCCCAGTACCGCGGCCCGCGAAGGTCGGACACGCCCCCCGCCCGCACGGAAACCCGGTTCCGACAACACCGTCATCAATGCCGTCAAATCGCTCTGCTCACATGATGATCGCTCGAAAATACCCCTGCTTTCCTTGCGTTTAGCCGCGATTGACAATGTGGATCATAGCATCAACGACAAACCCGCAAATCCTTGTAAAACCTATCCTAAACTACAAAAAATACGCGACCCTTCACTCCCACTCGATCGTGCCGGGCGGCTTTGAGGTGTAATCATAGGTCACTCGGTTGATCCCGCGGACCTCGTTGATGATCCGGGTCGCGACGCGCGACAGGAATTCGCCGGTGAAGTGGTAAGCGTCCGCCGTCATGCCGTCGACCGAGGTCACGGCGCGCAACGCCAGAACGTTGTCATAGGTACGGCCG
>DASVNU010000326.1:0-3680 GCA_036383655.1 Sphingomonas sp.
GTCGGTCTTCGGGTCCTTGTTTCGCTCGATGGTCCACGCGCCGATTTGATCTGCCGTGGCAACGGGTAGCGCCGCAGCCTGAGCGAAGAAGAGACCAAGAACAAGAGAACCAATCATGGCAGACTCCCGAGGCACGTTTACGAGCGCGGCAGCGTACTCCCGCACCGCCCCTCCGCGCAACCGTCTGGAATTCAAGGACGACCGCTCGTTTTGCGCGCGCCGCACTCCTTCGCTCCGAGGCATTTGGACCCAATCCCGATCTGCGGCATTGCCGACCACGATCGACGCGTACATGATGGCGGGACAGTCGATGTCCCTTGCCCCCGCTCCGCCAGTCGATGAACGACGCGACACGACCGCCGGGATCGCGACGGACAAACGGTCCACCGGTTTCCTGCTGCTCTACGCGCTGGCCAATGCCGGCGGGGTGATCGCTTTCCTGCCGCTGCTGACCTTGCTGCTGGCGATCAAGATCGAGGGGCTGGCGGGCGAGGCGCGGGTCGATCTGCTGACCGCGACCGTGGTCGCCGGGTCGATCGCGTCGAGTAGTTCCAACATCCTGTTCGGTTGGCTGAGCGACCGCTCGGTGGCGCACGGCGGCGGGCGGCGGCGCTGGATGGTGGTCGGCCTGATCGGCACGGTGCTCGCTTATGCCGCGATCGCGCTGGCGCAGAGCCCGGCCGCGATCATCTGGTCGGTGGTCCTGTTCCAGGCCGCGCTTAACGCCGTCCTCGGACCTTTGGTCGCGGTGATGGCCGACGAAATCCCCGATTCGCAGAAGAGCACCACCGGTGGGTTGCTCTCGCTCGGCTATCCGATCGCCTCGGGCGTGCTCGCGGCGGCGATGGCGGTCACCGCGCTGGGCGAAGGCGGACGGCTGATGGCGGTGGTCGGCGTGGCAACGGCCTGTCTGATTCCGCTGATCGTGGCGCGGGCGAGGCCGTTGCCGATCGTCGATCAGCCACCGGCGACGGTCGAGCTGCAGCGCCGCGACCTCGCCGTCGCCTGGGTGGCCCGGCTGCTGTTTCAGCTCGCCGGCTGCGTGCTGCAACTCTATCTGTTCTATTATTTCGAGAGCATCGTTCCGGACGTGCCGAAAAGCGTCCTGGCCACCGATGTCGGCCGCCTCCTCACCATCTCGTTCATCGCCGCGTTGCCGATCGCTTTGGTGTTCGGGCGCCTGTCCGACCGGCTCGATCGGCGCAAACCGTTCCTGGTCGCCGCCGCGATCGTCACCGCGCTGGGGCTCGCCGGTATGGCAGTGGCGCACAACTGGACCGTCGGCGCGATCGCCTTCGCGCTCTATACGATCGGTTACGGCGTATTCCTGCCGCTCCAGGCCGCCTTTTCGATGCAATTGCTGCCCGACCCGCGCCATCGCGGGCGTGATCTCGGGCTGCTCAACCTGACCAACACCTTGCCCTCGCTGCTCGGCCCGTTGCTGACCTGGTGGCTGGCATCGCCGCGCGATTTCGCCGTGGTGATGGCGATGCTGGCGGTGCTGGTACTGTGTGGTGGCCTCGCGATGCTCGGCGTGCGCGGGCGGCGGTAGGTTGTGGGCTAACAGGAACGTCCAAGATTGGTGGTTAGCTGACAGGCGGCTTCCGCAGGTAAGATCGGGACCGGCAGTCCGCCGAACAAGTCACCTCAGTACTTCCTATGAGCGATGTTTTCGTAGCAGCCAACGAATGACGCAAACCCAAAACGCGACTACGACCGCGATAACGACCCAATGCAGAACGTTCACTATGCCTTCTCCACACGCTTCTGATTCACGACGCTACGCTACTCGTCGACGTGCATGTCGTTGTTGACCATCCAGATTACACCATGAAGCACCAATGACCGCAAATGGGTCGTCAATTGCCCGCTACGATGATATGCCAACACACTAGCGTGACGGAATTGGTAGACGTGTAGCTACAGCTATACTGGTGACGGGTGCGGGTTCGATCCCCTGCCGTTGGCGACGTCAGTTATTGGGTCGCTTACGGACTGACTGCTTTTAGGAGTCAGTGGCCTCGATCACCGGGTACCGAACCAACGTCTGCTTGATCGCCCCCTTGGTCGCCGCATCGCCGAAATCGTTGACGACGTGCGCGATCGTGCCCTTGCCGCCGCCGAGCGAGATGGTCGTGACGTCCTCGAACACCACGCCCGGCGCGTGCGGCGCCTCGATCGCGCTGTCGACCACGATCCTTGGGTCTGCGGTGAAGTTGCAATAAATGCCCATCCCCACCGCGCGATGGTCGCGGACGCGATCGGCGACCTTGTACGCCGCCCAGCCGCGCAGCGGGCCGGGGCGGTAGGCTGCCTGGCTCGGCGGATCGTAGGGAAGCTCGTTCTGGAAGAACCAGGTGCGCCCGCGCTCGCCGTTCCAGATCACATTGTAGCGGCGGAAATGTTCGACGAAGAGGCCGTGCATCGACACATCGTCGCCATTCACCACCAGCCCCTGATTGCCGATACTCTCGTTCCAGCCGACATGGACACGCCCCGTCGCGCGGTCGCCATGGTCGGCGCGCCAGATCCACAGATGGTCGCCGATGACGTGGCGGCTGTTGATCTCGAGGCAGGTCTCCGCGCAGCCGACCGCGGCTCCGCCGACGCGAAAGAACAAATCGGCGAGCAGGGTCGGGTTGGCGCTGTGATCGCGCTTGCTACCGCGCGGGCCGACTTCGACCAGCACCGGCGACAGGGTCGAGCCGGCATCGATCAGCAACCCGGCGATGCTCACGCCCGGCACGTCGGCAACCGTGATCGCCTTGCCGCCGCCCTGGGCGAGCAAGGTGGCAAGCCCCAGCCCGAGGATGACGGTTCCCGGCCGCGCGACGCGGATCGGTTCGCCGATCGGATAGATGCCCGGCGTCAGCAGCAGATGCTGCCCGCGCGCCAGCGCCGCGTTGATCTGCCGTACTGGGGTGCCCGGCCGCGCGATGAAGAAGCGCGCCAGCGGGATCGTCGTGCCCGCCGGCTTTGCCTTGTCCCAACTGGCGCCGCGTGCCTGGCGCCGCAGCGCGGGGACGAACACGCCCCATTGGCCGGCGGCGTCGACATGGAGGAAGGGTTTGTCGCGGATTACCGGTACCGCGGGCAGGCTGGTATAAGGTGGCGTCGGGAAGCTGGTCGCGGGCGCGCCGTCCACCCCCATGAACATCATGTTCCAGTTCGACCCTTGCCACGCCCGGATCGTGCTTCCCCGCGTGAACCATTGCTGCTGCGAGCCCGATCGGATCGTCCCGTCGATCCGGCAATCGGCCATGAACCCGCCGCTCGACCAGCCGCCATCGTCGAGCGCCAAATCGCCCTTCAGATGGATCCGCCGATAGGGCGCGGCCTGCGACACCGCCCAGCGATCCTTGCCGTCGGGCGACCGCACCTCGAGATTCTCCGCCGCGCGCCAGAAATTGACCAGCGCCATGCCCCCCGCCCAATCGGCTTCGGCATGGACATGGCCGTCGATCACCACCCCACCCGGCAGCAGACCCAGTCCCGCGACCTGGGTGTAGAAACCGACATTGACGTCGGCGGCATAGCGTCCGGGCTTGAACAATATGGCGTGTCGCTCGTCGCTGAACTGTGCGCGCTCCATCCGCGCGAAGATCGCATCGACGCGCCGCTGGATGTCGGCCGCGGGCATCGCCGGATCGACGATCAGGACATTGGGGCCGAGATCGGGA
>DASVNU010000327.1:0-4938 GCA_036383655.1 Sphingomonas sp.
CGCGATTGCAATCTCGATATAAAGATTTCTTTATATGATGCGCCAGACGGTCTTTTTCGCGCGCCATGTCACATTCGTCCGCGCTGTCTCGTCAGGTCCACGTAACCCGAACGAAAGGACCGATCATGACCCCCCGTCTCAATCCCTACGCCGCTGCGCCCGAGATGATTCAGGCATTCCTCACACTGTCGAACAAGGTCATGGAAAGCGGGCTCGAAAAGCAGTTGCTCGAGCTGGTCAAGATCCGCTCGTCGCAGATCAACGGCTGCGCCAATTGCATCAACATGCACACGTTTGAGGCGCGCCAGGCAGGCGAGACCGAGCAACGCGTCTATCTGACCTCGGCATGGCGCGAGGCGCCGTGCTATACCGACCGCGAACGCGCGGCGCTGGGCTGGACCGAGGCGCTGACGCTGATCGCGGACAAGGGTACTCCGGACGACACCATCTATACTGCGCTCGACGCCCAGTTCAGCAAGGAGGAACAGGTCAAGCTCACCATGATGATCAACGTGATCAACGGCTGGAATCGGCTGGCGGTCGCCTTCCGGCTGTTCGACCCGAACCTTGGATGGAAGGCGTGAACGACACGACCGCGACCTTCGACGCGCTTCGGCCTCGGCTGATGCGCGTCGCCTACCGCATGCTCGGCTCGGTCGCCGATGCCGAGGATGTGGTGCAGGACGCCTGGCTGCGCTGGGCCGACACCGACCGCGAGGCCGTTCGCGTGCCCGAGGCGTTCCTGCGTCGTGTCGTCACCCGATTGTGCCTCGATCAGCTCAAATCGGCGCGCGTGAAGCGCGAGGAATATATCGGCCCCTGGCTCCCCGAGCCGGTGGTCGAGGCCGAGGAAGTCGAGGACGTCACCCTCCCCCTCATGCTCGCGCTCGAGCGGCTGTCGCCGCTCGAACGCGCGGCGTTCCTGCTGCACGACGTGTTCGGCGAGAGCTTCGACGACATCGCCGAGAGCCTGGGCCGCGATGCCGCGGCGTGCCGCCAACTCGCGAGCCGGGCCCGCGAACACGTCCGCGCCGAAAAGCCGCGTTTCCCGGTCGAGCGCGAACGCGGACAGGAAATCGCGCGGGCGTTCTTCGCGGCGTCGCGCGGCGGCGAGATCGGCGCATTGGGCGCGATGCTCGCGGACGACGTCAGCCTCTATTCGGACGGCGGCGGCAAGCGCCCGGCGGCGGCTCGCGTCATGCTCGGTGCCGACGAGGTCACGCGGACCTTCGCGGCGATCGGACAGTTGCTGCGCGGCAATTTCGGCGATCTGATCCGCTTCGCCTGGATCAACGGCCTGCCCGGCTTCGTCACGCGCGAACATGACGGCGTGCTGCAGACCACCGCTTTGCTGATCGAGGATGGCCGCGTGAAAGCGATCTATGTGATGCGTAATCCGGACAAGCTGCGTCATCTGGAGGGAGGATTGCATTAGGTTCTAGTCCTCCCGCTTGCGGGAGGGGTCGGGGGAGGGCCTGTAAAACCAAGCGTCGGATTCGTCACATGCCCTCCCCTAACCCCTCCCGCTTGCGGGAGGCGTTAGGGGAGGGAGGAGAAGTTCGGAAATCTGAGGGCAGAGACGCCCTAGGCGCGCACCAGCACGCTCGCTATGACCGTACCGTGGAGCCGAAAGCCAAGGCTTTCGTACAGCGCGATCGCACCCGCGTTGCTGGCATAGGCATGCAGCCACGGCGTCTCGTCGCGCGCGATCATGCGCTCCACGACGATCCGCATCAGCGCGCCGGCATATCCCTTTCCGCGATGATCGGGATGGGTGCAGACGCCGCTTACTTCGCTCAAGCCGGGCATTTTCATCCGCTCGCCCGCCATCGCGATCAACATGCCGTCCTGTTTCACCCCGATGAAGACGCCGAGCCGGTTAGTATGCGCGGCATAGGGACCGGGCTGGGTCAGCGTCGCCAGATCGTACATGGCCGGGGCATCGCCCTCGCCAAGCTCGACGATCTCGAATGCCGGCGCCTTTCCAGGGGTCAGCCGCTGGCATACCATCTGCACGCACTCGGCCTGGCGCACGAAGCGCGTGCCGGGCGGTGCCGGCCAATCCTCGCGCTCGACCACCCACAATTCGCCTTGTTCGGGCACCAGCGCGGCGAGCGCTGCCTGGCTTTCAGGCGAGCGGTTGGCCGCGGCGCCGAACAGGCCGTAATCGCGATCGATCCGCCAGGCGCGCGTGTCGCCCTCGGCGATCAGCGCCCAATGCGTGGTCAGCGCGCTCCAGACCGGCCGGTCGAGTTGCTCCAATCGCATCGATCGACGATCAGGCGGTGCCGGTCTGGCTCGCGAGCAGGCGTGGATCGATACCGGCGCGTTCGAAACCCTCGGTCCAGCGGTCGTCGGCTTCGGTATCGAACAACAGGCGCTCGTCGCCGGCGACGTTGAACCAGCCATGGCGCAGCATCTCGCCATCGAGTTGCCCCGCGCCCCAGCCGGCATAGCCCAGCGCGACCAGCCAGCGGCTCGGCCCGCGCCCATCGGCGATCGCCTTCAGGATGTCGATCGTCCCCGACAGCGCCCAGCGCCCCGCGACCTCGATCGTGTCATCGCCCGACCAGTCGGTCGAATGCAGCACGAAACCCCGGCGCGGTTCGACCGGACCGCCGAAATGGACCGGCGCATCGGGCGCGTCGCCCGGCTCGATCTCGAATTGCTCGAGCACGTCGTGGAGTCCGAGCCCGTTGATCGTCGCGCCGATCCCGATGCCGATCGCGCCTTCGGTATCGTGCCCGCACATCGCGATCACCGCATGGTCGAACCGCGGATCGCCGATGCCCGGCAATGCGAGCAGAAACTGTCCGGTCAGGAAAGGGGCTGCCGACTCCATCATTGGTACTTTAAGCCGGTCGGACCGCCGCCGTCACGGCTTGAATTTCCTGGCAGCGATGCCAAGTGCCGGGCGCGCGGCGCGTTGACGCGTCCTTGAGGAGAGAATGACATGACCATCGCCGTCGGCGACAAGCTGCCTTCCACCAATATCGTCAAGGCGACCGAGAACGGCCCCGAACAGGTCAGCTCGGACGATTTCTTCGCCGGCCGCAAGGTTGCGCTGGTCGCGGTCCCGGGTGCGTTCACCCCGACCTGCTCGGCGCGCCACCTGCCCGGCTTTCTCGACAAGGCCGACGACATCAAGGCCAAGGGCGTCGACGAGATCGCCTTCACCTCGGTCAACGACGCGTTCGTGATGGGCGCCTGGGGCAAGGCCAATGACGCCGCGGGCAAGGTCACCATGCTGGCCGACGGCAATGCCGATTTCGCCAAGTCGGTCGGCCTCACCTTCGACGGCTCCAAATTCGGCATGGGCGAGCGCAGCCAGCGTTATTCGATGATCGTCAACGATGGCGTCGTCGAAGAACTCAATGTCGAAGCACCGGGCGAGTTCAAGGTCAGCTCGGCCGAACATCTGCTCGAACAGCTCTGATCCTCACGGATCGACGGATAGCCGAAACAAACCGGCACGCCCGCGGGAACGCGAGGGGATAGCCCCGCGTTCTCGCGGCGTTCTGTTTTGTGGAGGTTAATATGGCCGACAATACCACCAGCGCGGCGGCACCCGCCGCCGATCCGTCGCTGATCGATAGCGCGATCAACACCGCCGAAAGCGCGCTCGACACCGCGATCACCGAATCCAAATCGTTCCTGTCCAAGGCGCAGGAGACGCTGACCAGTGCCGCGGAAAGCGCGGTCGCGGCGGCGAAGGAGCATCCGATCGCGGCTGCCGGGATCGCCGCCGGTGCTGCCGCCGCGGTGGCGGGCGCAGCGTTCGGCGCGTCGAAACTGATGTCGGACGACACCAGCACGAGCACGGCTACGAAGGGCGCCAAGAAGAAAAGCTGACACGTCCGCGTAACGGCCACGACTTGCCAGCGTCATCCGTCTGCTTTAGCGGCGTCGGATGACGCAGGCTTCTGATATCGTCGCCGAACTTGATCGGCTCTATTCCGCCTCGGTCGAACGTCTCCAGGACGCGCTGACGGCCTATCTCACCACCGGCAAGACGCCCGACCCCAAGTCGCGCACCGATGGTTCGTTCGCCTATCCCGAAATCCACCTGATCTATCGCGGCGATCACGATCGACCGACGCCGTTGCGCTCGTTCGGCCGGCTCTCCGAACCTGGTGACTATCGCATCAGCGTAACCAAGCCGCGCATCTATGCCGACTATCTGACCGAGCAGCTCACGCTGCTGATCGAGGATTACGACGTCGAGGTCTCGGCGGTACCGGGGCGGCAGGAAATCCCCTTCCCTTATGTGCTCGACCCCAGCCACGCGCTCAATCTCGACGAAGTGTCGGCGGTCGAACTCGCGCGGTGGTTCCCGGCGACCGATCTGGCGCATATCGGCGATGAAATCGCCGACGGCCTGCCCACGCCGGGCGAAGCGCGGCCGCTTGCCTTGTTCGACGGGTTGCGCACCGATTTCAGCCTGGCGCGGCTTCGACACTATACCGGCACGCCGCCCGAACACGTCCAGCGCTACGTGCTGTTCACCAATTATCACCGCTATGTCGACGAATTCGTCCGCTGGGCGTTCGACCAGCTCGGCGAGGATAGCCGGTTCACCGGCGTCTCGGGTGCGGGCGGCGTCCTGCTGCGCGCGGGCGACGATATCGAGGCGGTATTGGCCGACACCAGCGCGTGGCGGCGGCACCAGATGCCCGCTTACCATTTGATGGCGGACGACCGCACCGGCATCACCCTGGTCAATATTGGCGTGGGTCCGTCCAACGCCAAGACGATTTGCGATCATCTCGCGGTGCTCCGCCCCGAAGCATGGCTGATGATCGGCCATTGTGGCGGCCTCCGGCCAAGCCAGCGGATTGGCGACTATGTCCTGGCGCACGCCTACCTACGCGATGACCATGTCCTCGACGACGTGCTGCCGCCCGAAATCCCGGTCCCGGCGATCGCCGAGGTCCAGGT
>DASVNU010000328.1:0-18881 GCA_036383655.1 Sphingomonas sp.
GGGATGACGGCGGGAGAGACGTCAACGGTTTGTGGCAATCTATGCCGAAATGCTGAGATTGACGCATGCCCGCGCGAAGCACTCTTCCGCGATATCGATCAGCACGCGCGCCTCGGTCCAGCGGTCGCTTTCCTCGCGCCACGTGCCATCGGGACCCGGCACCATCTTGGGATAGAATGCGCGCGCCGGCAGCAGTTCGGGATGCACCGCCATATAATCCCCCGGCCCGGCCGAGCGCAGGAACCCTTCGCACGCCGCAATCCACATCCGGCGGTAATAATCGGTGTGCCGCACCTCGGCTGGATCGCTCGCCGTCAGCTGACCGAAGGCGTTGGACGAGACGCGCAAATGGAGGAACCGCGTGCGCTCGAACACCGGCACGAGCGCGACGAACTTCATCTCCATGTCGCCATAAGTGAATTCGTGGCCGATATACCAATGCGCGAAATCGCCATTGAAGCGCAGCTCGGGGAAGCGCTCGATCAGGTCGAGTGTGCGCCGCACGTCCTGCGTCATCGTCGCGCGGTGCGTTTCGAGATAGATCGGGTGGTTCTCGGTCACCGCGATGTCGAGCATCGCCTCGGCCAGGCGCGCCATCTCGGCATCGCGCTCCAGCCCGGTACCGAGGTGGACCGTGGTGCAGTCGCATCCCGCGTCGCGGAATGCCTTGGTCCGCTCGCGCATCTGATCCATATCGTCAAAGATGCGTATCATCCCGGTCGGGATCAGCCCGGCGGCCACGGCATAAGCGGGATCGGGCGATTGCAGCGCCTCATAGCCCGCGGCCGCGACCGCGGCGTAGATTTCGGCGGGCGTGCCGCGCGGGCCGCTCGACCAATCGGGCAAGTCCGCCGGGGTGACGAAGCTCATGCCATGGAGCAGGCGCGGCGCGGCGTGCGAGCCGTCATTGGTGTTGGGAATGCTCGCCACGTCTTCTCCTGCGTCAGTCGCCCGAGACCGGCGGCCACCCGCCCGCGGCACGGACGCGCTCGATCGCGACCATCGAGTGAACGAAATCATCCTCGGCCAGCGCGAAGGGCTTATCCTCGAGCAAGGTGTCGCACAGCGCGCCCAGCTGCGCGGTCCAGGTTGTCGGCCCCGCCACTTCCTCTTCGCGGCGCTCGCCCTCGACCTCGACGATCAGCCGGTGCCCGCGATGCGGCACGACCGGGTTGAACACTGCGATCATTCCCCGCTCTCCCACGATGCGGAGATCCGCCGCGAACGGTGCGACGAACGACGCGGAGACGCGCGCGGCGACGCCATCGGCATAGGTCAAGTGCGCCTCGAACGCCTCGTCGGTATCGCCACGCAGCACCGCGGTCGCCTGATCGACGACGAAATCCTCGCCGTGCAGTCGTCGTACCAGTGCCAGCGGATAGACGCCGAGGTCCATCAGCGACCCGCCGCCCAGGCGCGCGTGCCAGCGGAAGTCGTCGGGATTGTCGAGCGTGATGTCGAACCGCGCCGCGACCTCACGAACCGGGCCGATCGCGCCACCCGACACCAGATCGGCGACGCGGCGGAACAGTGGATGGTGGATCGCGTGCATCGCCTCGACCACGCGAAGACCCTTGCGCCGGGCGACGGCGAGCACGTCGCTCGCCTCCGCCGAGGTCAGCGAGAAGGGTTTTTCGACCAGCACGTGCTTGCCGGCCTCGAGCGCCTGGATCGCGAGCTCGGCGTGATTGGCGGGCGGCGTCGCGATATAGACCAGGTCGATATCGGGATCGGCGAACAGCGCGGCGTAATCGCCACAGGATCGCGCGATATCGTGCGTCGCGGCGAAGGCGGCGGCGCGGCCGGCATCGCGCGCGGCTACCGCGACCAGCGTCGATCGCGGTTCGGCACGGACCGGATCGATGATTCCGTGCGGCGCGATGCGCGCGGCGCCGACCAGGCCGATGCGAAGCTGGGGCATCCGTGTCAGGCGGCCTTGCCGCCCCGCCGGCGCTTGGGCTGTTCGAGTTCGGCGAGGTTGCGCCGGATCGTCTCGCGCATCGGCTCACCGCCCTCGAAGAAGCGGTCGAGCAAAGAGTGCAGTTGATCGGCGTCGCCGCTGACGATCGCCTCGACGATCACGCGGTGTTCGGCATGGCTGTCGCGCGCGCGGTCGGTGGCGAGGTCGGCGTGAAGATTGACGTAACGCTCGGCGCGATCGCCGAGATTGCCGACTACGCCTCTCAGGATGCGCGAGCCGCAGCCCGACAGGATTTCCTCGTGCAGGCTCTTATAGGCTTGCTGCCACAATTCGCGTGCCTCGGGATCGGCGTCGGTCATCACCTTGCTGACCTTGAGCGAGCGGTGCAGCGCGAGCACGACGCGTTCTTCCCACTCCTCGCCGCCGCGCTCGACCGCCATCTCCAGCGCGAGCTGGTAGGTGCGCCGATAGATATCGATCAGGTCGTTGTAATCGGCGAGCGACACGCCGGCGACGCGATAGCCCTTGTTATGTTCGTGCTCGATCAGACCGCGCGCCGATACCAGCAGGATCGCCTCGCGCACCGGGCTGTGCCCGACGCCGTAGAATTGGGTAAGCTGTTCGACCTTGAGGCGCTCGAACGGGGCGAACACGCCGCGCACGATGTCGCGGCGCAACCAGTGCGCGATCGCCTGGGTCGGGTTCTTGTCGGCGTCGATCCCGGCGGTCAGACGGGGATCGGTAAAGGTCGCGACGGAAACCGGTGCTGTCACATCAGGTCTTTCTGATCGAACGGGAGATGCCGGCATCATAGAGCAGCGAGGCGTTCAAAATGAAAGTCCGGACCGGGAACGCGCGGTTCCCGGCCCGGAAGGTTACGCAGGCGCTTTTCAGCTTCGCTGGATCGGTGCCAGCCCGCTCCCCCACCCGACCTCCCATAGAATACCCTGATTGGGAGGCCGGGTGGGGGAGCGGGCTGGCACCGCGATACTCAAGAGGAAACGGCGCGATCAGAACTTTAGGCCCAGCGCTAGGCCGATCACGCGGCGCGCTTCGTAGAGGGGATATTGCTGCGTGCTGCCCGGTGACGACCCCAATACCGTCGAGCCGATATTGGTCGCGAAATTCTTGTCGGTCAGATTGCGGCCGAATACCGAGACGCGCCACAGATCGTTCTTGCCCGACAGGCCGATCGACATGTTCACCAGCGCATAAGCGTTCTGATACATCCACGGGCTGATCGGGAATCCCTGGCCCGCGCGCGAATGATAATTCACGTCGGCGTCGAGATGATATTTCCAGCCGTTCGAGCCGAGATCGCCGGTATAGCTGACCATCACATTGCCCGACCATTTGGGGGCATGCGGCAATTCGGTGCCCGTCAAATTCTGCTGTCCGCCGACGCAGCCCTGCGCGACGGTCTGCCCCGCCCAGCATTGCGCGTTGGGGAAGCTCTTGAAGATCGCCTTGTCGTACATCCCGCCGGCCGAGATGACGAAATCGGCCGAGCGGATCGGGCGCCATGACAGGTCGAACTCGATACCGTTCGAGCGTAACTTGGCGGCGTTGATCAGATAATAGACCGACAGCGCACCGGGCGCGCGCGCCGAAATCTGATAATCCTCGACGACCGTGTGGAACGCGGTGACGTTGAAGGTCAGCCCGGCATCGGGCCAGCTGGTGCGGATGCCGATCTCGCTGTTGGTCGGGCGTTCGGGTTTGACGTCGGGCAAATTGGCGAAACCGATCCCGGTGTCATAGCCGCCGCCCTTGAACCCGCGGGTGATCGTCGCGAAGACGTTGGCGTCCTTGCTCAGATCATATTGCGCGCCGAACCGCCACAGCAGCGCGGAGTTGGTCTTTCGTGCTTGCGAAAACGACGTCGCGAGACTGCGCGTGTCGAGGCGATATTTCGACGCGAACGCGGTCTCGCTGACCCAGCGGCCGCCGGCGATCAGGCGGAATTGCTTGCTGAGGTTGATATTGGCCTGGCCGAACACCGCGTAATTGTCGGTGCTCGCGTCATTGGTCACCGCCTTGCCGGCAAAGGCCGCCACGCTCGACTTGTTGTCCTGGTACGAGATCGAGGTGACCGCCTGATGGAAATAGAAGGCGCCGAGGACATAGTCGATCAACCCGCTCTTGGGCGATGTCAGCCGCAATTCCTGGCTGAACTGGTGCTGGCGGAAATCGGCGTAATTGACGTTGTAGATGTTGGTCGGCTGTGAATCGGTGTCGAGACCGTCGATCGAATGCCACGATCGGAACGCTGTGATCGCGCTGATCGTGTAATCGCCGCCAAGTTCGTATTCGTTGTCGAGCGAGATGCCCCAGCTGTCGACGTCCGACCGCACGTCGCCATCGACATTCTGCTTCTCGTTGGTCGGCGACGGCACGATGCCCGCGGCGATCTGACTCAGTTCGAGCGCGTTGGGCGTGGGCCCGACGCGCCGCAGCGTCCAGATGCAGCAATCGGCGCGGCGCTGCCACCAATCGGCGATCAGAGTCGAGGTCAACCTGCTGTCGGGCGCGAACTCGAGCTTGCCGCGAAAGCCGTAATCGTTGCGGTCGTTGAGATCGCGGCCATCGTGAACGTTGGTGACATTGCCGTCGCGTTTGTTGACGCGGCCCGACAACAGGATGCGGACGGTATCGCTGAGCGGACCGCTGACATAGCCCGACAGCTTGCGCTCGTTTAGCGGCCACGCCCAGCTGGCATTGGCCACGCCTTCCCAATGGTCCGACGGCTTCCTGGTGACGACGTTGATCACGCCCGCCGAGGCATTCTTGCCGAACAGGGTCGCCTGCGGACCCTTCAATACCTCGACCCGGTCGATATCGGGCAGGTCGGCGAGCGACGCGCCCGACTGGCCCATCACCACGCCGTCGACGACGAACGCGACGCTGCCCTCGACCGATTCCGACGAGAAGGAGGTGGTGCCGATCCCGCGGATGTAGAAGCCGAAGCTGCGCGGGCCGGCAGCGTTGAGCACCTGCACGCCGGGCACGAAATATTGCAGGTCGGTCGCTTCGTTGACGTTGAACGCCGCGAGCGTCGCAGCGGGGACGACCGATACCGCGATGGGGACGTTCTGGAGCTTTTCCTCGCGCTTCTGCGCGGTGATGACGATGTCGTTCGCATAGGAATCGGCCGGCGCTTCGGTTTGCGGCTGGGGCGCCGCGACCGGCGCGGGAGCCGCCGATCCCGCATCCTGTGCCGACGCCGGGCTCGCGGCGAACGCCAGCCCGGAAACGCCGCCGAGCAATGCCATGCGGCAAAGCCGGCCAATGAGACGCATCTCACCCACCTTATCCATCAACATCCTCCCAGATCGATTCGTATGTTCTTATTTGGCAAATTTCGATCTAGTTTAGCATATTGTCAACAGTACGATCTAAATCTGTGAGGATGCCGCGGCTTAGTCTATGGTCGGCGGAGGTCGGCGCGCAACGATCTCGGCGGCGATCCGCTCATGCTCACCGCGGCGCAACGGGTGGTGCCACATCGCCCAGGCGGCGATGCCCAGCCCGACGATCGGACAGATCGCCACGACCAGGCGGATGCCGGCCAAAGTCGCGTCGCTCTGCACCGCATTGGCGTGGAATCCGACCAGGTCGAACGCCAGCCCCATCAGCCCGGCGGCGAGCCCGAGCGCGACCTTCTGGAAGAAGATGCCGAAGCCGAAGATGAAGGATTCGGCGCGGATGCCCGACCGCCATTCTCCATATTCGACCGTGTCGGGGAGCATCGACCAATAGGTCATGTTGAGCCCCATCACGCCAATTTGGAGCACCAGGAACATCGCCGCCGCGGGCAACACCGTGCGGAAATCGGTCAGCGCGAAGGCGATCAATCCGACGACCAGCCAGGCGCTGGCGGCGAACCAGGCGCCACGCTTGCCGATCCGCCTGGTGATCGCCACCCAGCACGGGATGACGATCAGGCCCGACGCCATATTGACCGACAAAGCGTAGCGCGCGGCGCCTTCGTTGCCGACGAAATATTTGAAATAATAGATCACCGACTTGCCGATGATCGTGCTGCACAAAGCCGCCGCGGTCACCGCGATCATCACCAGCCAGAACGCCTTGTTGAAACGGATCGACCCCCAATAATCGCGCAGCGCTGGCAGCGGCGAGTCGTCCGACGGCAAGGGCGGCTCGATGGTGTTGAGGAAGACCAGCGGCAGGATGATCGTGGCGATTCCCGCCAGCACGCACGCCGTCCAGAAGAACCCCTTGGCCGGATCGCCCGCGCCGAAATAGCCGACCATCGGCTGGGTCAGCCACGCCACGGTCAGCCCGGCCAGCGAGGCGAACACCATGCGGAAACCGGCGAGCCCGTTGCGGTCGTCGGACCGCGTCGTGATCCGCGCGGTCAGCGTCGAATAGGGGATCGACACCGCGGTATAGGTCACGCGGAACAGCAGGTGCGCGAGCATCACGATCGCGGTGAGCCCGAATCCGGTCGCACCTGGCTTCCAGTACAACCCTGCGAAGGACAGGCCCAGCGGCACCGCGCCGATCAGCACCCAGGGACGGTAACGGCCCCAGCGCGTCCGGGTGCGATCGGCGATCGTCCCCATCACCGGATCGATCGCGCCGTCGAAGATCGACGCGACCATATAGATCAGCCCCGCGGTCGACGCCGGCAGGCCGACGACGTCGGTATAATAGAACAGCAGGAACAGCGAGATGCTCTGCCAATAGAGGTTGCAGGCATAATCCCCGATCGCGAACCCCGCCTTGCGCGCAATGCTCAGCCGCCCGTCCGCGCTCATGCCCGCTGCCATAGCCTCTCCATTTATTTTTAGATCATAATTGACTTTATTTGTCTTTTTCGATCAATTTCTAGTACGCATATACAGCAACGGCAAGGCCACAGACTCATGATTCCAGGTGATACCGGCGTCGCGACACGCCCCGCGACTCTCCCCTCCCTCGCGATCGATGGGGACCGGTTCGTCGACAGTCATGGCCGCCATGTCATCCTGCGCGGGGTCAATCTGGGCGGCGATTGCAAGGTGCCCTACCCCAATGGCGGCACCCAATATCCGAACGATTTTGCCGACCATCGCACGGTCTCGTTCGTCGGACGCCCCTTCCCGATCGCCGAAGCCGACGAGCATCTGTCGCGGCTGGCGAACTGGGGTTTCAACTGCCTGCGCCTGCTGACAACCTGGGAAGCGGTCGAGCATGCCGGGCCGGGCCAGCACGACCAGGACTATCTCGACTATTTCGCCGAGGTCTGCGCGCGTGCGGGCAAGCACGGCCTCTATCTGTTCGTCGATTTCCATCAAGACGTCTGGTCGCGGATGACCGGCGGCGACGGCGCGCCGGGCTGGACGTTCGAGGCGGCGGGCCTCGATTTCACCAAGTTCCATGCGGCGGGCGCGGCGCACGTCATGCAGCACGTTTACGATTATGGCAGCGACGTCCGCCGCCAGCCGCACTATCCGCAGATGAGCTGGGGATCGAACTATCGCCTGTCGGGCAACGCGATCATGTGGAGCCTGTTCTGGTGCGGCGCCCTGTTCACGCCCGACCACCGCGTCGATGGCGAGAACATCCAGCATTATCTGCAACGCCATTATCTCGGCTCGATGGACGCGATCGCCGAGCGCGTCGCCGACATGCCGCACGTGCTCGGCTTCGACACGCTCAACGAGCCCGGCACGGGTTGGGTCGGTGATGGGCTGAGCTATCGCCACATCGCCCCGAGCGAGCAGAACAACACGCGCCCGCGCCCCGGCGTGGCGGCGTCCGCGCTCGACGGGCTCGCGGCGGCGTGCGGGCTGTCCGTCGAAGTGCCGGTGCTGCGGCGCAATCTCGACACCGGGCATGCCGAACCCGCCGGCAGCCGGATCATCAATCCCGAGGGCGTGTCGATCTGGCTCGACGGCGTGACCTGCCCGTTCGCCGCCGCGGGCGCCTATCGCGTCGAGCACGGCAAGGCGATCGCGCTCGACGAGGAATTCTTCCGCACGCGCGATGGCCGCCGCATCACGATATCGGAGGACGGGTTCGGGCCCCTATTCCATGCGGTCGCGGAAACTACGCGCCGCCACAATCCCGACTGGTCGGTGTTCGCCGAGCTCGACGCGTTCGGCGCGGCGTCGGGGCGGCCATTCCCCGAACGCATGCCCGAACGCTCGGTCAATGCCAGTCATTGGTACGACGCCTCGACGCTCTATCTGAAGACGTTCGATCCCAGCAATTCTTTCGACTTCCTGACCGGCGACCTGGCGACCAGCGAGGATCAGGTGCTGCAGCGCTATATCGCGCAGATCGGCTACAAGGCGGCGGCGGGCGCGAGGAAGTTCGGCCCGAACGGCGCGCCGTCGCTGATCGGCGAATTCGGCATCCCCTATGATCTCGACGAGGGCGAGGCCTATGCCGCCTGGGACCGCGGCGAGCGCGGTCCGGCGATCTGGGCCAAGCACGATTTGTTGCTCGGACTGATGTACGACGCGCTCGACGCGCTGCAGCTCAATTCGACGCAGTGGAATTACACCGCGTCGAACCGCAACGACCTGAGGATCGGGGACAATTGGAACCAGGAGGATCTGTCGATCTTCTCGCGCGACCAGCAGGACGATCCCGCCGATCCCGATTCGGGCGGCCGCGCGCTGGCGGGGTTCTGCCGGTCGTTCGCACGGCACGTGCAGGGACGGATCGCCGAAGTCCATTTCGCACGCGACACGGGCACGTTCACGCTGACCTATGACGCCAATCCGGCGATCGCGGCGCCGACCGAAATCTATGTTCCCGACATGCAGTATCCGGGCGGCTATGAGGTGGAGGCCGACGCGGCGGTCACCCGCGACGGGCAAGTGCTGCGACTGGTCGCCACCGCCTCTGGCCTGACGACCGTTCGAATCGTCCGGAAGAACGCCGGCTGGGCGCTGTCAGAGCAAAAGCACCGGTCGTCGGGAACGGGCAGCTAGCGGGTGCCGATGCCCCGTCCGCGCAAGTCCGCCTGCCCGTTCCGATATTTCAACCGATCGCCGGCGGCACGGTTCAGCCGAAAAAGCGGTCGACGTTAAACTGACGGCCCCCTGATTCCCGTCAGGCCAGCATGGACTGGTATTTCTGGCTGAAGACATCGCGCCCGATAATCAGCCGCATCACCTCGGAGCTGCCGGCGAGGATGCGGTTGATGCGCGCGTCGGTGAACATGTGGCTGATCGGATATTCGTCCATATAGCCATGGCCGCCATGGAGCTGGACGCCCAGGTCCATCATCTTCCACTCGACCTCGGTGGTCAGCATCTTGGCCTTGGCGCCCATGTTCGACGAGAGGCGCCCGGCATTATGCTCGACGACGCAATGATCGACATAGGTCTGGACCATCTCGATCTCGGCATCCATCTCGGCCATGCGGAACTGGGTGTTCTGCTGCTCGGACAGCGGCTTGCCGAACAGCATCCGTTGCATGACATAATCGCGAGTCACATCGAAGGCGCGGCGCGCATTGGCGGCGGCGCCGACGGCGGCGATCAGCCGCTCCTCGGCGAGCCCCTCCATCAGATGATGGAAACCCTTGCCGGGCTCGCCCAGCACATTGGCCTTGGGCACCTTGACGTTGTCGAAGAAGAGTTCGGCGGTATCCTGCGCCGAAAGCCCCATCTTCTTGAGGTTCCGGCCGCGCTCGAACCCTTCCATGCCGCGTTCGACCAGCAGCAGCACCATGTCGTGGCGCCTCTCCGCCGCCGCCGGCTTGGCCGCGACCACGACGAGGTCGGCGTTGATGCCGTTGGAGATGAAGGTCTTGGAGCCGTTGAGCAGATAATGGTCGCCCTGGTCGGTGACGGTGGCGCGCATCCCGGCAAGGTCGGAGCCGGCGCCGGACTCGGTCATGGCGATGGCGAGGATCGTGTCGCCGCTGACGCAGGAGGGCAGGAACCGCCGGCGCTGTTCCTCGGTGCCGAAACGCTGGAGATACGGCCCCACGAGACGGCTGTGCAGCGTGTTGTACCAGCACGCGCAGCCGGCGCGGACGGTCTCCTCGATGATGATCTGCTCGTAGCGGAAATCATTGTCGCCCATGCCGCCGTAGCTCTCGTCGGGCCAGATCATCAGGAAGCCCTGATCGCCGGCCCTGCGGAAGATCTCGCGCGGTACGATCCCGTCCTCGCGCCATTGTGGCATATGCGGCGCGACCTCGCTTTCGAGAAAGCGGCGATAGGCGTCGCGGAACATGATCTGTTCGTCGGTGAACTGGCGCATGGCGGATCTCCTCAGCGCGGCGCCATGCGGATGGCGCCGTCGAGCCGCACATCCTCGCCGTTGAAATAGCCATTCTCGATCATCAGCAGGGCAAGCGCGGCATATTCGGGCGGATTGCCGAGCCGCTTGGGGAACGGCACCGAGGCGGCGAGCGCGGCCTTCACATTGTCGGGGGCCGCCAGCAGCAGCGGCGTCGAGAAGATGCCGGGCAGGATCGTGTTGACGCGAATCCCCTCGGCCATGAGATCGCGCGCGAGCGGCAGGGTGAGGCTCACCACGCCGCCCTTGGATGCGGCATAGGCCGCCTGGCCGATCTGCCCGTCCTCGGCGGCGACCGAGGCGGTATTGACGATCGCGCCCTTCTCGCCGCTGTCGTCGAGCGGATCCAGGCTCGCCATGCCGACCGCCGACTTGGCGGCGCAGCGGAAGGTGCCGATCAGGTTGATCCGGATGATCTTCTCGAAGTCGGCGAGCGGGAAATGCTTCAACTCCCCGCTGACCTTGTCGCGGCTGACCGTCTTGATCGCATTGCCGGTGCCGGCGCAGTTGACGAGGACGCGCTCCTGACCGTGCGCGGCGCGCGCTTTGGCGAAGCCCGCATCGACCGAGGCGTCGTCGGTGACGTCGACGGTGCAGAAGGTGCCGCCGATCTCGGCGGCGACGGTCTCGCCGAGCTCGGCATTGAGGTCGAACAGCGCGACCTTCACGCCCTTTGCGGCGAGCGCGCGGGCAGTGGCGGCGCCGAGACCGGAGGCGCCGCCGGTGATCACCGCGGCGATCGAGGAATCGAGGTTCATGTCTTGTCCTTGAAGCTGTCGGAGCCGGTCAGAGCCGCTCGACGATGGTGACGTTGGCGATGCCGCCGCCCTCGCACATGGTCTGGAGACCGAAGCGCTTGCCGTGGCGGTGAAGGGCATGGACGAGCGTCGCCATCAGCTTGGCCCCCGACGCGCCGAGTGGGTGGCCGAGCGCGATCGCGCCGCCATGGACGTTGAGCTTCGCCGGATCGGCCTCGAGCTCGCGCAACCAGGCAAGTGGCACCGGCGCGAAGGCTTCGTTCACCTCGTAAAGGTCGATATCGGCGATCGACCGGCCGGCGCGCGCCAGCGCCCTGCGGGTAGCGTTGATCGGCTCCTCGAGCATGATCACGGGATCGCCGGCGGTGACGGTCAGATTGTCGATCCGGGCGAGCGGCGTCAGGCCATGGGCCTTGAGCGCGCGCTCGTTGACGATCAGCACGCCCGATGCGCCATCGCAGACCTGGCTGGCATTGCCCGCCGTGATGATCGCACCCTCGATCACCGGCTTGAGGCCGCCGAGCGCCTCCAACGATGCGTCGGGGCGCAGACCTTCATCCTGGCGGTGAACGTCCCGCGTGCCGTCCGGCAACGTCACCTCGACCGGCAGGATCTCGGCCGCGAAGGCGCCGGCCGCGACCGCGGCTGCTCCCTTCTGGTGGCTGGTGAGGGCGAAAGCGTCGGCTGCCTCGCGGGTGAAGCCATATTTGTCGGCGATCATCTGCGCGCCGGTGAATTGGTCGAACTGCTTGACGCCATAGCGTTCGAGCGCCGCCTCGCTCCACGGCACATAGTTGAGACCGGCGGCGCGATAGGCGTTGATGGTCGACCCCATCGGCACCCGCGACATGCTCTCGACGCCGGCCGCGATCACCATGTCCTGCGTGCCGGACAGCACCGCCTGCGCGGCGAACTGGATGGCCTGCTGCGAGGAGCCGCACTGGCGATCGATGGTGACGGCGGGCACCGAGTCGGGAAGCGTCGAGGCAAGCACGGCGTTGCGCCCGACATGGGTGCATTGCTCGCCCCCCTGGGACACGCAGCCCATGATGACATCGTCGATGGCGGCGGGATCGATGCCGGTGCGCGCGACCAGCGCGCTCAGCACCTTGCCCGCGAGATCGGTTGGGTGAATGCCGCTCAGGCGGCCGTTGCGGCGGCCGCCGGCCGTGCGGATCGCTTCGACGATATAGGCTTCAGCCATGGGATGTTCCTTCGAGAATATGGGTCGGGGCGGACGCCGCGACGGCCTGGTGGAGCGCGCCGCCTTGCTCGGCGAGGCGCTTGAGGAGCGGTGAAGGCGCAAAGCTGCCGCCATGCTCGGCCGCCAAAGCGTCGAGCGTGGCAACGATCGAATCGAGGCCGATCGTATCGGCCCAGAACATCGGGCCGCTGGTATAGACCGGCCAGCCATAGCCAGCGATCAGCGCCATATCGATGTCCGAGGCGCGCAGGGCGATGCCTTCGTCGAGAATCTTCGCGCCTTCGTTCACGACGACATAAAGCAGCCGTTCGATCAGTTCCTGGTCGGTGAAGCTGCGGCGCGTGATGCCCTTGTCGGCGGCAAGCGCCGCGATCACCTCCGCCGCGACCGGTGACGGCGTCGGCCGGCGCTTCTCGTCATAATCGTAGAAGCCGCCATTCTTCTTCTGGCCGAGCCGACCTTTCGCCACCAGATCGCCCATCAATGTGCGCTCGCCGGAATCCCGGCCGATCACGTCGAGCCCGATCAGGTCGAGCATCTGGAAGGCGCCCATCGGGAAACCGTAATCGACCAGCACCTTGTCGATCTGCTGCGGGCTCGCCCCTTCGAGCGCCAGCGCATCGGCCTGGACCATCCGCACACCCATCGCCCGGTTGGCGATGAAGCCGTCGCAGACGCCGGAGAGAACCGGCAGCTTGGCGATGCGCTTGGCCAGCTTCATGGCGGTGGCGATCACGCCCGGCGCCGTCTTCGCGCCGCGCACGATCTCGAGCAGCTTCATCACATTGGCGGGCGAGAAGAAGTGCAAGCCGACGACGTCATCGGGCCGCATCGCCGTGGCGGCGATCTCGTCGAGGTCGAGGAACGAGGTGTTGGAGGCGAGGATCGCGCCCGGCTTGGCGATCCCGTCCAGTTTCGCGAAAATCTCCTTCTTCAGAGCCATGCTCTCGAACACGGCCTCGATGACGAGATCGACGGCGCCCAGATCCTCGATCGCCAGCGACGGCGTCAGCAGCGCCATCCGCGTCTCGACATCCTGCGGGCTCATCCGCCCCTTGGCGGCGGTCGCCTGGTAATTGCGGCGGATCACGCCGACGCCGCGATCGAGCGCTTCGCGGCTGGTCTCGACGATCGTGACCGGTATTCCGACATTGAGGAAATTCATCGCGATGCCGCCGCCCATCGTGCCGGCGCCGATCACGCCGACCGCGGCGATGTCGCGTGCCGGCGTGTCGCGCGGCAGATCGGGCACTTTCGCGGTCTCGCGCTCGGCGAAGAAGGCGTAGCGCTGGGCTTCGGACTCGCGGCTGTGGAGCAGTTCGAGGAACAGTTCCTCCTCGCGCTTCATGCCCTTGTCGAACGGCAGCGCCACCGCCGCCTCCACCGCCCTGATGATGTTGGCGGGCGCCTTGAAGCCGCGCAGCAACTGGGGGTTCTTCGCCCGATAAGCGTCGAACAGTTCCGGCCAGAGGCGGTCGACCGCGATCTTGTCGTCCAGATCCCGGACGCGGCGGCGCGGGCATCCATTCGCGACGATCTCACGGGCAAAGGCGGTCGCGCCGGCGCGCAGGTCGCCTTCCTCGGCCAGCCGATCGATGATGCCGATCGACAGCGCGTTTGCCGCCGCGATCGGCTTGCCGCCCAGGATCATGTCGAGCGCGGCCTCTGCCCCGACGATGCGCGGCAAGCGCTGGGTGCCGCCCGCGCCGGGCAACAAGCCGAGCGCCACTTCGGGCAGGCCCAGCTTCGCCGACGGCACGGCGATGCGATAGTCGCAGGCGAGCGCGGTCTCCAGGCCGCCGCCAAGCGCCGTGCCGTGGATCGCGGCGATCACCGGCTTCGCGCTATGCTCGATATGGTCGAGCACGACCAGCAGATCGGGTTGCACGCCGGGCTTGCCGAACTCGGTGATGTCCGCGCCGGCGAAGAAGGCGCGACCGTCGCAGATCAGCACGATCACCTTGACGGTGCGATCGGCATTGGCCGCGACGATCCCGTCCACGATCGCGCGGCGGACAGCGAGGCCGAGCGCGTTCACCGGCGGCGAGTTGATGCGCAGAAGTGCGACGCCGTCGTTGGTGTCCAAGTGACCTGGCGGCACGAATTCTCCTCCCTCACGAGCATGTTGGGCGTGTCGGCCCGCTGGCGCTGATGCCCGATTCGTTTCCCGATGGGAAGAGATATTTAAACGTATAGTTAGTATGGACTTGCTTCGCTTCGCCTTTGGCGCGAGAAGCGAATCCGGCGGCGATGGCGGTAGAATGGCAACACCCGCTCCGCAATCCGGCCCTTGGGCGGGAGCTAAAACTCATTACGCGTATAGGGACGATTCGAAAAGAGGACGGGATGCAGAGACGGTTCGAAACTTTATGCGACGTGGTCCGGCATCATGGGCGCGAACGGAGCGAGGCCATCGCCTTCCGGTTCGACGGGCGCGAGACCAGCTTCGGCAAGTTCGAGACGCATTGCCGCGGCGTGGCCGCAGCGCTGCTGGCGGCAGGTTGCCGACGCGGTTCGCGGATCGCCTATCTCGGCAAGAACAGCGACCTCTTCTTCGAATTGCTGCTGGGCGCCGCCCATGTCGGCGTGGTGGTGGTACCGCTCAACTGGCGCCTGGCGCCGGCGGAGCTCGGGGCGATCCTCGAAGATGCGGAAGCCGAGCTGCTGTTCGCCACGGCCGAATACCATGCCGGCGCCCAGCAGATCGCGGTCGGGCATTCCGGTATCAGGCGCGTGATAGCGATCGAGGCGGGGGATGATTCCGGGCGGCATTTCACCGCCTGGCGCGATGCGGCAGGGCTAATGGCCGACAGCGATTTCCAGCGCTCGCGCGCGGACGTGTTCCTGCAGCTTTACACCTCGGGTACGACGGGCAAGCCCAAGGGCGTCATGCTCTCGCACGATTCGGTGCTGGGCGCGCTCGGCGCCGCGGACGAGGGTGGCGAGCCCTGGCGGATATGGACGCCCGACAAGGTGGCGCTGGTCGCCATGCCCGTCTTTCACGTCTCGGGATCGGGCTGGGCGCTGGGGTGCTTCTACGGCGGCGGCTGTTCCGTCATCCTGCCCGAATTTTCGATTTCCGGTGTCGAGAAGGCGATCGCGGAAGATGGCGTGACCCATGCGATGATGGTGCCGGCCGCGCTCCAGATGCTGATCGACATGTGGGAGACAGGCCCGGGGGAGACAGGCTCGGACCGCTGGGGATCGCTGCGGCAGATCGTCTATGGCGCAAGCCCGATGCCGCCGGCCCTGCTCGCACGCTGCCTCAAGCTGCTCGGCTGCGATTTCGTCCAATATTACGGCATGACCGAAACCACCGGTAGCACCGTCGCGCTGACGCCCGAGGATCACGTGACGCCCGTCGGCGACCGCCTGACGTCCACCGGGCGCGTCATGTCGGGCAATGCGTTGCGCATCGTTGATCCCGCCGGCGCGGACGTGCCGGCGGGGACGGTCGGAGAGGTCCTGGTGCGCACGCCCGGCGTGATGGCCGGATATTGGAAGATGCCGGAGGCCACCGCCGAGACGATCGGACCCGATGGCTGGCTGCGCACGGGAGACGCCGGCTATCTCGATGCCGACGGCTATCTGTTCCTGCGCGACCGCATCAAGGACATGATCATCTCGGGCGGCGAGAATATCTATCCCATCGAGGTCGAAAACGCGCTCGCCAGTCACTCGGCGGTCGGCGAGGTCGCCGTGATCGGCGTGCCCGACCAGCGGTGGGGCGAAAGCGTCAAGGCGGTGGTGGTGCTCAAACATGGCGCCTCGGCCACCGCCGACCAACTCGCCGCCCATGCCCGGCGCGCGATCGCCGGCTACAAGGTGCCGCGATCGGTGGATTTCGTCGCCAGCCTGCCGCGCAACGCTTCCGGGAAAGTGCTCAAGCGCGACCTGCGCGCGCCTTATTGGGCCGGACATAACCGCAATGTCGCCTGAACCGCGTTCACGAGAAGATCTGATCATGCACCCCGCACACCACGCCCTCGTCACGCCCGACAAGCCGGCCGTCATCCTCCAGCATAGCGGCGAGACGATCAGCTATGCCGAGCTGGACCGGCGCTCGAACCAGGCGGCGAACCTTTTCCGCGACGCCGGGCTCGCGCGCGGAGATGTCGTCGCCCTGTTCCTCGAGAACCATCCGCGCTTCTTCGAGCTTGCCTGGGGAGCGCAGCGGGCCGGCCTCTATCTCGTTTGCCTCTCCGCCAAGGCCACCGCGCCCGAGGCGGAACATATCCTTGCGGATTCCGGCGCGAAGCTGCTGGTCACCTCGCAGGCGCTGGCGGCGGTCGCGGCCGAATTGCCCGCGCGCTTTCCAGCCTTGCCGCGGTTCATGCTTGGCGAGCCGGTCATGGGCTTCCAGTCCTGGGAACGCTCGGCCGCGGCCATGCCCGCGACACCGATCGCCGACCAGTTCGCCGGCGCCTTCATGCTCTATTCCTCGGGCACCACCGGCAAGCCCAAGGGCGTGCGCTGGCCGCTGCCCGACGATCCCGATATCGCCGCGCCGCCGTTGCTCACCCAACTCGCCTCCGCACGCTTCGGCTTCGACGCCGATACCGTCTATCTTTCACCGGCGCCGCTCTATCACGCGGCGCCGCTGCACTGGTCGATGACGGTTCATCGCCTGGGCGGCACCGTCGTCGTGATGGAGAATTTCGATGCCGAAGCCGCGCTCGCCGCGATCGAGCTGCATCGCGTGACCGCGAGCCAGTGGGTTCCGACGCATTTCGTGCGGATGCTCAAGCTGCCGGACGAAACGCGGAGACGATATGACCTGTCCTCGCTTCGCGTCGCGATCCATGCCGCGGCGCCTTGTCCGATGCCGGTCAAGCGCGCGATGATCGACTGGTGGGGGCCGATCCTGTTCGAATATTATTCGGGCACCGAGGGCAATGGCTGGGCGATGATCGACACGCCGGAATGGCTCGCCCATCCGGGATCGGTGGGCAAAGCCGTGGTCGGAACGCTCCATATCTGCGACGAGGGAGGCGACGACCTGCCGGTCCGCAGCGAAGGTCTCGTCTATTTCGCGGGCGGTCCGTCCTTCTCCTACCATAACGATCCGGGGAAGACCGCCGAGGCGGCGAACAAGCACGGCTGGACCACGCTCGGCGATATCGGCTGGGTCGATGAGCAAGGGTATCTCTATCTCACCGACCGCAAGAGCTTCATGATCATCTCGGGCGGGGTCAACATCTATCCCCAGGAGATCGAGAATATCCTCGTGATGCATCCCAGGGTCGCCGATGCGGCTGTGGTCGGTGCCCCCGATCCGGATTTCGGCGAGAAGGTCGTGGCGGTGATCCAGCCGGTCGACTGG
The DNA here is from genome assembly GCA_036383655.1 of Sphingomonas sp. Lineage (GTDB taxonomy): Bacteria > Pseudomonadota > Alphaproteobacteria > Sphingomonadales > Sphingomonadaceae > Sphingomonas. Next base: position 17,475 of record DASVNU010000328.1, read on the forward strand.
GCGGATGCCGGCGAAGCCTTCGCCGAGGAAATCCGCCAATGGCTCAAGCCGCAAATCTCCGGCATCAAGATGCCGCGCCAGATCGACTTCATAGCCGAACTGCCGCGCCAGCCCACCGGCAAGCTGTACAAACGCCTCATCCGTGACCGCTATTGGGCGGAGGCGGCCGGTGCGGCACCCTTGCCGGCGCGGGGAGCCGCGCGATGAGCGACATCGTCTGGCTCAACCAGCGCCCAGGGCTCGGCGCCCGGTTCGTCAACCGCCTGCTGCGCGCGACGCGCAGCCGAAAACCGCTCGATGTCACGGACGACGCGGCGCTGATCGCCGCGCGTACCAAGCTCGACAAACTCGACGCCTTTACCGCCCGCTTGCGCCGCAAATCGGCGCTGCCATTTGTCGAACGCGCGCTTACGCTCGCCGATGTGCCGGTGAGCGAGCTGGCCATCAAGCAGCCGCTGCCGCCTGTCGATGACGATGTGCTGCTCTTCATTCACGGCGGCGGCTTCTTCTTCCGGTCGCTTCACGCCCATCGGCTGCTCGCTGCCCGGATCGCCGAACAGGCCGGGATCCGTCGCGTCATTCTGCCCCTCTATTCGCTCGCGCCCGAGCGCATATTCCCCATCGCGCGCGACGAATGCCGCCGGGTCTATGCCGCGATGCTGACGCAGGGCATTCCGGCCGAGCGGATCGTCGTCGCCGCCGACTCGGCGGGCGCGGCGCTCGCGCTGGGAATGCTCCTGCTCGCCCGCGATCGCGGTCTGGCGATGCCGCGGGCGGTGGCGCTCCTGTCGCCGATGGTCGACCTCTCTTATTCGGGGACATCGATCGCGACCAATGCCGATCTCGATCCGATGTTCGGCGGAGCGCCGATGCCGGTCCCGGCTTATTATCTCGGCGGGATCGCCCCCGGGGATCCCGACTGCTCGCCGCTGTTCGCGAACCTTGCCGGCCTGCCGCCCTTCTACGTGCAAGTCGGCAGCACCGAACGGCTGCGCGACGACAGCCTCCGCCTCGCCGACTGCCTGGACGGCAACGAACATCCCGTCACGGTCGAGGTCTGGCGCGACATGCCGCATGTCTTCCAGGCCTACGATTTCAAGGAAGCGGCACAGGCCCGCCGCCATATCGCGGCCTTCTTCCGCAGTGCACATTCGGAGCGGCCCTCGTAGCCAGCGGAGCGTGAAAGACCGATGACGAACCCATGGCCCGTGTCGCGCAGCCGCCGCTCTTCGATCATCGCCCAGTTCGGCAGCGACCGGGCGGATCTCCTGCAATGGGCACTGACCACCGGAGACCCACTCGCCGATGCCGTCGTCATTGCCATGCACGCCGATCCCGAGGTGCGCGGTCAGCCGCCAGGCGCGATCCAGAGCAATGGGAGGCGGACATCGATCGCAACATCGCGGC
>DASVNU010000329.1:0-17594 GCA_036383655.1 Sphingomonas sp.
CGCCAACAGCATATCGATCCAATAGATGCGCGGCTTTGGCGTGTTGAGGTCGCGGGTCAGGTCCGCCGCCGCCTTCAGCATCGCCTTGTCGTCGTCGATCCGCACGCGCACGGGCGCGGGATTGGCCGCGCCGGCGGTGCGACGGTCGAGAGTCACGGATGTATCCATGGGGAGCGCCATTGGCCGAACATAGTGGCGACACGGTGGCATTCCAACGACGAAGCCGTCGCGATCAGCGTGATCGCAATTTCCCATCTTGCATGAAACGGCGCGCCTCCGGGATTGTCGAAGGCGTGGACAAAGCCTAACGCGCGGTCTGCTCCAGACTATGAGGTGTCGATGCCCGGCCAAGTGACCATTCGCCCGATCGACAGCAAGGGCGACCTGAAGAAGTTCGTCGCCCTGCCCTATCGCCTGTACAAGGACGATCCCAATTTCGTGCCGCCGTTGAAGGGTGACGCGCTCAAGAAGCTGATCCCTGGCAAGAACGGCTGGCTCTCTCACGCCAAGCAGCAATTGTTCCTGGCCGAGCGCGACGGTCAGGCCGTCGGGCGCATCTCGGCGCATATCGACACGCTGGCGCTCGACATGCCCGCGGACCAGGGGTTCGGACCCGGCTGCGGCCAGTTCGGCTATTTCGACGCCGAGGATGAAGGGATCGCGCAGGCGCTGATCGCCGCCGCCGAGGGCTGGCTGAAAGACCAGGGGACAACCCGCGTACTCGGGCCGCTGAGCGCATCGATCTGGGAAGAACCGGGCTTGCTGATCCAGGGCTTCGACCACCCGCCGACGATCATGATGGGGCACAACAAGCCCGAATATCAACGCTGGATCGAGCATGCCGGCTATCAGCCGGCCAAGCAGGTCAAGACCTATGAACTCAACATCGCCAAGGAGTTCCCGCCGATCGTCCAGCGCATCGTCCAGATGGGCGAGCGCAACGAACGCATCCGCATCCGCGAGGTCGACAAGACCAAGTTCGACGAGGAAGCGGCGATCATCCTCTATATCCTCAACGACGCCTGGTCGGACAATTGGGGGTTCGTGCCATTCACCCAGCCCGAGATCGACGATATCGGCGTGATGCTGAAGCCGATCGTCTATAACGACCTGATCCGCATCGCCGAACTCGACGGCAAGCCCGTCGCGTTCATGATCACGCTTCCCGACCTCAACGAAGCGATCAAGCCGCTCAATGGCAATCTGTTGCCGTTCGGCTGGGCCAAATTGCTGCTGTGGCTGCGCAAGCCCCAGGTGAAGACGATGCGCGTGCCGTTGATGGGCGTGGTCAAGGAATTGCAGGCATCGCGCATGGCGAGCCAGCTCGCCTTCATGATGATCGAATATATCCGCCGCGCCGCGACCGCCAGGTACGGCGCGACGCGGGGCGAGATCGGTTGGGTGCTCGACGACAACCAGGGCATGAACGCGATCGCCGATGCGATCGATAGCAAGGTCAACAAGGTCTATCAGATTTACGAAAAAGCCCTCTGACCGCATACGGCTGCGGCGGGGTGGCAACCTTCAACATTATTCCGACCCTGGCCGGACGGGGCCATGGTGTACGGCCAGGGCCGGAAACCGCTCAACGATTGAGCGGATCGAAACCGTCTTCGCGCATCCAGGCCGCACGCGTCTTGCAGATCTTTTTCTGAATCCGCGACCCGGTGAGTGTGTCGACGACGCAATATTTGGTCTGCGACGTCGGCTCTGCGGTGGGCGTGGCGCGCGCTGCCGGGGTGGCGTCGCCGATGGTCCGCGGCTCGGCGGCCTGGGCGGAACCGGCGACCATCGTCAGCGCCGCAATGGTAGCGAAACCGGTCTTCAGGGTCTTGATCATAGCTTCATCCTCTCGAACGGGGCGCGACGGCTGCCGCGCCTTCCAAATGCTCAGTTATTCTGCGGTTTGGTCGGGTCGACGCCTTCGGCGCGCCATTGATCGAGCGTCTTGCAGACCTTGCGATCGATGATGGTGCCGGTCGTCGCGGGAACGACGAAGCAATAGCGCGTCGATCCATTGGTGGCGGCGGTCTGCTGACTCTTCACGGCACCCGCGTCGCTCTTGGCCTTGCCCGAGGCGAGCGCGGGACCACCTGCGACGACAGCCAGCGCCGCGGCGGCAACGATCGAGTATTTGAACATACGCCTTGCTCCTTCTCACACTGGCGGGGGCTACCAGTACGTGTATTGGTGCATTAAGTATGCCAAACACTAGAATCTATATAAATCAACTATTTACTAAATGACTACATTTGTAGACGTTGGCGCAGCGAACCAAAGCGCGGCGATATGCACCAAAGATCGGTAAAAGCCGCGGCGTGATTTACGCGCGCGTCAAAAGCGGCGTGCGATCCCCGCGTAGACCTCGACATCAGGGGCGTTGCGATCGAGCCCGGCGACCGCGCCGACATCGAGCTGGAGAGACTTGCGCGGCATCCAGGCCAGCGACGCCGATGCGAGATCCTGCGTGGTGGACCCCGACGGATCCTCGTCGCGGACCAACTGATCCTCCAGCGTGAATGTCAGCGTGTCGGCGAGCGCGATGCCGAGCCCGATCACGCCGCTATACGCCAGATGGCGGCCGCGCCCGTCCTGGTCGACCGCGGCATCGACTTCGGGCGTGAGCTCGAGGTTCACCGTTTTGGAGAGGTCATAGGTTATCGGCACGACCAGTCCCGCGCCCCAATCCCCCGCCCCGACTGGCGCACGACCGATCGGCAGCGTCACGAACGGCTGGAGCGCGATCGACAATCCGCTGCCGTCGGGATTGCGCAGATTGGCCTTGAGGCCAAGCGTAGCATCGCCGGTGCGCGTCGCGCGGGTGACCGCGCCTCCGACCCGTTCGCGAACCATGCCCAACGGTGTCCAGCCGATCTGCGCTTCAATAGTATCGGTCAGCCCGATCCGGACCGACGTATCGGCGATCAGCACCGTATCGGTGCGGTCGCCGCCCTGTTTGTCGAGCGTCCAGTCGCCGAGCGAGGTTTCGACCGACACTCGGCCAGGCATCATGGTGCAGGCCGGTGTGCCGAGCCCCGGTCGCGCGGGGCAATAGTCGCGGTCCTGATCGTCGGCCTGCGCGACGGCGGGAACGAACAGCATCGCCGCGAGCAGGGCGAGCCTGATGCCGGCCTTCTGAAGGACGAAGGCCATCGACCCTAGCGCAGCCGAACCCAGGTGGGCGCGTGGTCGCTCGCCTTTTCGCGACCGCGATAGTCCTTGTCGACGCCGGCATCGATCAGCCGGTCGGCGGCGATCGGGCTCAACAGCAGATGGTCGATGCGAAAGCCCGCGTCGCGCTGCCATGCGCCCGCCTGATAGTCCCAGAACGTCCACACTCGGCCTGTCGGATGGCGGGTGCGCAGGCTGTCGGTCCAACCCTGGGCGAGCAGCGCGCGATAACGCTCACGGCTCTCGGGCTGCATCAGCGCGTCATCGGCCATCGCGCTGACCGAGAAAGTGTCGTCGTCATTGGGGATGACGTTATAGTCGCCGGCGAGCACCACCGGCACTTCCTCGGCAAGCAGATCACGCGCGCGATCGGCCAGCCGTTCCATCCATTTGAGCTTGTAGTCGAACTTGGGCCCCGGTTGCGGGTTGCCGTTGGGCAGATAGATCGACGCGACCACCAGCCCGTCGACCTCGCACTCGAGATAGCGGCTGTGCGCGTCCTCCGGGTCGCCGGCAAGGCCACGCTGACGTTCGACCGGGTCGCTCCCGCGGGCAAGCACCGCGACGCCGTTGAACCCCTTTTGCCCGTGCCAGACGGCACCATAGCCGGCGTCGCGGATGGCATCGATCGGCAGTCCGTCGTCGGCCGATTTCAGTTCCTGCAGGCAGACGATGTCGGGCTGCTGCTCGGACAGATATTCGACCAGCCGCTCGATCCGCGCCCTGATGCCGTTGACGTTATAGCTGACGATCTTCACGCGGTGCTTTCGTTCGATTGCGGCGCCGGTGCGGTCACCGACAAAAGCTTACACCGAGAAGGACGAACCGCAACCGCAGCCCGAGGCCGCGTTGGGATTTTCCACCGTGAAATGCGCGCCGCCGAGCGTGTCGACGAAATCGACCGAACAGCCGCGTACCAGATCGAGGCTCATGTCGTCGACCGCGAGTTGGACGCCATCGGTCTCGACCACGGTGTCGCCGTCCTCCAGCCCTTCGGCCAGGCCGAATTTATATTGGAACCCCGAACAACCGCCGCCTTCGACCGAGAGACGGAGGATCGCGGGTTTGCTCTGGCGTTCGGCGATCCACGCCACGCGCTTCGCGGCGGCGGGAGTCAGCGCAATATCGGCAGCGAGTGTGGCCATGGAGGAGAGATAGGCGCTCACTGCCCGCTCAGCAACATACGAAAAGGGCCGCCCCGGTTGCCCCGGAGCGGCCCCTCCTCTCGCGTCCCTCGAGAAATCAGTCGACCCGGAAATCAGTCGGCCCGGAAATCAGTCGGCCGAGTCCGCCGCCGGCGCAGTGCTGACCGGCACGGCGTTGAGTTGCGGGCTCTTGATCGCCTGGAGATAATCGGCGGTCTGCAGGAACGGCACCGGGTTGACCGCGCGGCCATCGATGCGAACCTCGTAATGGAGATGCGGGCCGGTCGAGCGGCCGGTCGAACCCGACATGGCGATCAACTGGCCGCGCTTCACCTTCTGCCCGGCAGTGACCAGGATCTTCGACAGGTGGCCGTAACGCGTCTGGATGCCACGGCCATGGTCGAGCTCGACCAAATTGCCATATCCGCCCGCGCGCTCGGCACGATCGACCGTGCCGTCGGCGGTGGCATAGACCGCGGTGCCGGTCCCGCAGGGGATGTCGACGCCCGGGTGGAACGCGGCCGTGCCGCGGAACGGATCGCTGCGGATGCCGAAATTGCTGGTGAGCAGCTTGAAGTTCGAGATCGGCTGGACGGACGGAATCGAGATCAGGCCATCCTCGAGCGTGTCGAGCTTCTTCCAGGTCTGGAACAGCGCGCGGAACTGGGCATCGGCGGCCATGTCGGCGGCGGCCTCGGCGCTGTTGGCGGCTTCGTACGGCCCACCCATCGCGGCCGCCTTGGGCTGGAAGCGGGTGGGATTGATCCCCATCGCCTTCGCGCGCTGCAGCGCCGCGATATACTTCTTCTCGGTCGTGATCCGCGCCTTGATCGCCAGGGTCACCTGGTCGCGCTCGACCCGCGCCAGCGGCGCGACCACGTCGGCGGCAGCGGCGGCGGCCTTGGGATCGATCGGCTGATAGGCGACCGGCCGGACCTCGCCCTGCCCGCTGATCGCGGCGGCGAGCATCGCCTGGCGTGCCTCGACGCGCTTGGCGCGAGCATCGGCGACATATTTGATCTGCTGAATCTTCGCCTGCATGCCGGCGACCTGCGCCTCCATCTTGGCGACCTTCGCCTCGGAGGTAAGCGGCGTTCCGGTCAGGCCCGACAGTGCGACGGCGTTCACGCCCGCCTGCGCCACGCCATAAGCCGAGAAGCTCAGCGTGATCGCACCCGCGACCGCAACCGCGGCCTGCGTCCGCCCCGCTATCGAGAAACGGCGAAGATCGCGGCCATCATGGAAAATGAAATCGCGTGTTTTGAAGAATTGGCGGCAGCGAGCGAACGCGTCCTGCAAATTCGTAAGTTTAGTCATGCGTCCCCGGCGACCCTGGCGACGATCACCGCATTTTACGGCGACCATGAAAATGGTTGATCCGGACCCAGCCCCTCCGCGCCCGGTTATTGCGAGTGCGACAAGTGCCAGCATGTCGTTTTCATGCAAGAGGCGCGTAATATTCGCGGGGCAGACCGGCAGCTTCGCGGGCTGAGTCGTTGAATGGCGGCTTAATCATCCCGCGAAAATAGCGCTGAACCAGGTCGCGCCAATGCGATTCCGCCGCGATTCCAGTTGATTCGCAAGCGACGCGGAACCACGTCGCGCCATGCGCCACATGGCGTATTTCGTCGGCCAGTATACGCTTGAGAATCCGAGCGGTTCCCTCATCGCTAGCCGAAAGGAAGCGATCGATCGTCGCCGGCGTGACGTCGAGACCGCGCGCCTCAAGCACCATCGGCACCACGGCGAGCCGGGCAAGCGGGTCGTGCGCGGTCGCTTCCGCCGATTCCCACAAACCGTCATGCGCGGGGAGCGCGCCATAATGGCTGCCGAGCGTCCGCAACCGGCGGTCGAGCAGCGCGAAATGCATCGCCTCGTCACCGCCGACCGACAGCCAGTCGTCGACGAAGTCGCGGGGAAAATGGCTACCGAACCGCCCGGCGAGGTCGAACGCCAGATCGATCGCGACGAATTCGATATGCGCGAGCGCATGGATCAGCGCGATCCGCCCACGTTCCGATCCGCCCTTGCCGCGCCTCGGCATCCGGTTGGGCGGCAGCAATTCTGGTTCGGCCGGGCGTGCCGGACGATCGGGCATCGCGACGTCGAATTGGTGCGCCAACTCGCCGCGACGCCAGGCGCGCGCCACCGCGCGGGCGCGCTTGACCTTGGCGGCGGGATCGCCGGTTTCGAGGACCGAGCGGCAGGCGGTGGCGATGGTATTTGGCGTGACGGAAGTCATCGCGCCGCCCTAGCCTGAGAACGAGCTGCGGCCAAAACCCTGCTCGTCACCGATCATCGTAGCTCGCGTACCGCCGCCAGCACCTGCTCGACATGCCCCGGCACCTTCACCTTGCGCCACGTTTTCACCAGCTTGCCCGATCCGTCGAACAGCCAGGTCGACCGGTCGATCCCCATATATTCGCGCCCGTAGAGCACCTTGGGCACCCAGGCGCCGAACGCATCGATCACCCCGGTCTCGTCACTCGCTAGCGGCACGGCCAGCGCGTATTTGTCGGTGAACTTGCGATGCTTGGCCGGCGTGTCCTTCGACACCCCCAGCACCATCGCCCCTGCCTTGTGGAAGTCGGGCAGAGCCGCGGTGAAATCCTGCGCTTCGCGCGTGCAGCCGGCGGTATCGTCCTTGGGGTAGAAATAGAGCACCAGCGGCTTGCCGGCATAATCGCGCAGGTTGATCGTCGCGCCGTCGGGTGTCGTCAGCGCCGCATCGGGCAACGTATCGCCGACCTCAAGTCCCGCCATTCTTCTCTCCACTCACCGATTGCCAGATCCGCGCGACCTCCTGCCGCGTCGCGGCGAAACGCGCAACCAGCGCATCCCAATTGTCGCAGCCCAGCGAGCGGAGGATCAGCTCGCGAGTCGGCGGCGATGGCGGCTCGTTGTCGGGCGCGACCAGCCGCAGCAGCACCAGCATGCGCGTCAGGAAGCGATAATCCTCGCCAAGCGCGGCGGGAACGATCGCCTCTCGCGCGAGCAGGTTGATCGCGAGCCCGAGATCGGGATCGATGCCCACCCCCGGATGTGAAAGCTGCGCGACATGGACGGCGAATTCGAGGTCGACCAGCCCACCCGGCAACAACTTGGCATCGAGCGGCCCTTGCGGCGGCTTATGCCGGGCCATCTCGGCACGCATGTCGACCGCGTCGGCAATGAGTTTCGCCGTGTCGCGCGGCGCCGTCAGCACCGCATCGATCACCGCGGTCACTTCCTGGCGTGCGCCGTCCGATCCGAACACGGCGCGCGCACGGGTGAGCGCCATATGCTCCCAGGTCCAGGCGTCCTCGCGCTGATATTTGGCGAAGCCGTCGAGCGATACGACCAGCGGCCCCTGCGCGCCCGACGGCCGCAGCCGCGTGTCGATTTCGTATAGCGCGCCAGCCGCGGTCGGCACCGACAGAGCGGCGCTCAGGCGCTGCGCGAGACGGTTGTAATAATGGACCGCGCCGAGCGGCTTGGGGCCATCGGATTCGGCGGCGAAATCGCCAGTGAAGAGATAGATCAGGTCGAGATCGGAGGCATGCGTCAGCGCGCCGCCGCCGAGCCGCCCGAGCGCGAGGATGAGCAATTCGCTGTCGGGCACCTGGCCGTGCGCACGCGCGAACTCGGCCACCGTCGCCGCACCGAGCACGTCGATCGCGGCTTCGGCGACGCGGGCATAACCGTGCGCGACCTCCATCGGGTCGCTCGTCCCGGCAACCAATTGCGCACCGAGCGCGAAGCGTTTTTCCCCGACGACCAGGCGCACGCGTTGCAACGCAGCCTCGTAATCGTCCCCCGCCTCGCTCGAGCGCATTTCCTCGGCGAGCGTGGCGACATCGCCTACCGGCTCCAGCGCGGTCGCGTCGATCAATCCGTCGAGCAGGGCCGGGCGACGGCTCAGCGCGCCCGCCAGCGGCGGCGCGTGGCTGAGGATCGTCGCCATCAATTGCCCCAATTGCGGCCGCGCCTCGATCAGACGGAAGAAATTGATCGCGCTCGGCAGCCGCGACAACATCGTGTCGAGCTGGACCAAAGCGGCACGCGGATCGGGCGCCTGGCCGAGCGCCGTCATCAGCCCCGGCAGCACCGCCTCCAGCGCCTGGCGCGCGGCCGGGCTGCGCAACGCGGGATACGAGCCGCCGCGCCATCGCTCGATCATCTGGACCGCGCTCGCGCCGTCATCGAACCCCATCGCGCCGAGCTGTGCCGACAGATTGTCGGTATCGCTCGCCAGCGCCGCCTCGTCGCCGGCATCGAGCGAGTCGTAGATCCGGCCGACGCGTGCGACATGCGGCTGCAGCATCGCGATCAGATCCGCGCCGCCATCAAACCCGGCCAGTTGACCCACGCCATCGAGCGACTCGCCCGCGCGCGGCAGTGAATGCGTTTGCCGGTCGTCGACCATCTGCAACCGGTGTTCGATCGTCCGCAACGCCACATAGGCTGCCTTCAGCGACCCGGTTTCGTCGATCGTGATGCGGTCGCTGGCGCACAATCGGTCGAGCGCGTCCATCGTCGCCGGGGCACGCAGCGACGGATCGCGCCCGCCATGGATCAGTTGGTGGATCTGGGTGAAGAACTCGACTTCGCGGATACCGCCGCGCCCGCGTTTGAGGTCATAGCCCGGCCCAAACGCCTGGCCTTGCGCGTGGTGATCGCGGATCCGCCGGGTGATCTCGCGAATTTCCCCGACCGCGCCGAAATCGACCGCGCGGCGCCAGACGAACGGGCGGATCGCGTCGAGAAACCGTTGGCCGAGCGCCACGTCCCCGGCGCAGGCGCGCGCGCGAATGAAGGCCGCACGCTCCCAGGGCAGCGCCTGGCTCTCGTAATAAGAAATCGCCGCCTCGACCGGCAACGCGATCGGCGTCACCTCGGGCGACGGGCGCAGGCGAAGATCGACGCGCAGCACATAGCCTTCGCCATCGCGCGCCTGGAGCAGTTCGACCACGCGCCGCGCGATCCGCACCGCCGCCTCGACCGGCTCTTCGCGCGCGCGGTGCGGCAAGCTCGCCGGGTCGAACAACAGGATCGGGTCGATGTCCGACGAATAATTGAGCTCGTGGCTGCCTTGTTTGCCGAGCGCGATCGCGGCGAAACCGCTGGCGTCGGCATCGGGCGCGCGCTCGCGGATCGCGGTGCGGATCGCGAGGTCGAGCGCGCGGTCGGCGAAGTCGCTCAGCCGCCGCGTCACGCCGACCAGGTCGAGCGCCCCTGCGAGATCGGCGATCGCGACGATCAACGCCTCGCGCCGCCGTGCCCGCCGCAGCGCGACGCTGACGGGCAGATCGGGATCGAACGGCGCCGGGTCGGGCACCACGCCTTGCGCCAGTTGGGCGGCAAGGTCGGGCTGCTGCTCGAGCCCGAGACGCAGGAACGGCGCGTGCGCTTCGGCCCTGGCGATGGCATCGACGAAGTTCTGCGCGGTCACGTGCCTTGCCTAGAACACTCGCCCGCGCCCGCCAATCGTGACGCGAAAACCACAATTTGATCCAGATCAACCGAAAACCATAACAAAGCGGCAACAAATCAAGGCAAGCGACGTTCTACGCCCCATGAGTCCGCCCCATCCTCACAGCCAGGCGATCCAATCCGGCGCCCGCCACGTCGTGCATCGCCCGCGCGAGAGCGATGGCGTGGGCAATGCGTTGCGCCAGATTTTCACTGGCGCGCCGGCCCTTCCGAGCGATCTGGCGACGTTGCTGAGGCAGCTGCCGAAATAGGCCTTCCCCTCGATAACTGCGATCATCTCCCCTCCCGCTTGCGCGCACCGGGTCGGCCATTCCCCGGCATGGCCTGAACGACCCTGAACGATGAGGGGGCATCGTTCACCAGGTGCGGGGCCCGAGGGCGGGCCTGTCTTGTTCGGGCGATTGGGAGAGCGACCACGCCCTCCCCCTAACCCTTCCCAAGCGGAAGGGGAGGTAAGACTCAGTCCTCGTCAGTGGCGTCGCCACGGTCGGACGCCGGCATATGGTCGCCGCTGAGATCGTCGACCTCGTCCATGATCGTATCGAGTGCGGTGCGGCCCGGATGATCGGGGGCGTCGCGGCGTGAGGTCAGCTGGCCACCGCTCAGGATCGCCTCGAGCGCGACGCGTCCGCGCGCCACGCGGCTCTTGATCGTGCCGACCGCGACCTGACAGATTTCGGCGGCTTCCTCGTAAGCGAAGCCGCCCGCCCCTACCAGGATCAGCGCCTCGCGCTGCGGCTGCGGCAGGTGCAGCAAGGCGCGCTGCATGTCGCCAAGCTCGACATGCTTGTCCTGGCTGGCGGGTGCGGCGAGAATGCGGTCGGCGACGAGATCGTCCCATTCGCCCTTGAAGCGCGCGCGGCGCATCTGGCTGAGATACAGATTGCGCAGGATGATGAAGGTCCAGGCGCGCATATTGGTGCCGGCCTGAAAACGCTGACGCGCCGCCCATGCCTTGAGCAAGGTTTCCTGCACCAGATCATCGGCAAGGTCACGGCTGCCCGACAAGGAACGGCCGAACGCGCGGAGATGCGGGATAACCTGTCCCAGTTGCTCCTTGAACTCCGGATCCGACAGGGCGACGTGCTCGATCGGTTCCTCATTGGCATCCACGGTTCCGGTATCTGTGCTGCTCATGGAACTCCGTCGAACGTGGGGCCACCGAAGCGCGGCCGGGAGAATACATAGGGTGACATGGGTGCCGACGCCAAGCCGGCCCGGCTCATTGACGCTGCAACAACACCGGACCCCAGACGATCGCCGACAGGATTACCACCGCCAGCAGCAAGGAAATGCCGAGGACATAGCGCATGACCCCGGGCGTCGCGCCGGCCCGGGCATGCTCGGCGTCGGTGTGTACCGAAGCCTCAGAGGGAGTGGGTTCAGCCATCATGCCAAAACGCACCGATCCCGTTTTGGCTCCGTAACCGATGGAACTTTGAGTATTTACTTGAATTAAAACCGCTTATGTCAACAGACGCGTCCGCCGGCGGCGTCTTTTCGATGCTGCCGGCGGCCGATCGCGCGCGAAACGCGACGAATGCGTCAGGCGGGCACGGTCGATTCGTCGAAGAACAGCGCCTGGCTGATCGCCGCCTTCACCGTCGAGCGCTGGAACGGCTTGGTGATGAGGAAGGTCGGTTCGGGCCGCTCGCCGGTCAACAGCCGTTCCGGGAAAGCGGTGATGAAGATCACCGGCACCTGGAATTCGGCGAGGATGTCCTTCACCGCATCGATCCCCGAACTGTCGTCCGCCAATTGAATGTCCGCCAGCACCAGGCCCGGGCGATCGGCCATCGCGGCGGCGACCGCTTCGTCGCGCGTGACCGCGACGCCGGTGACGTCATGCCCCAGGTCGCGGACGATCGTCTCGATATCCATCGCGATGATCGGCTCGTCCTCGATGATCAGCACCCGCGCGCGCGTCTGCTTTTCGATTTCGGCGAGCGCGTCGGTGACGAGTTTTTCGACTTCGTCATTCTCGACGTCGATCAGATAGGCCGCGTCCTCGGTCGTGAAGCCTTCCATCGCCGTCAGCAGCAGCGCCTGTCGCGACAACGGAGTCATCCGCGCGAGCCGTGCGCGGGCGATCGCTTCCTGGCCGCTCACGTCGTGGGCGGCGGGTGCTTCGCTCTCCTCTGCATTGGCGCTCTGCCAGATCGCCTGAAACGTGCGATACAGGCCGAGCCGGGGATCGACTTCGCGCGGAAACTCCTCCGGCGCGGCGACGATTGCCTCCAGCGTGGCGCGGACATAGCGGTCGCCATGTTCCTGGCTTCCCGTCAACGCCCGCCCATAACGACGCAGAAAGGGCAGATGCGGGGCTAGCTGCTGACCGAGCGACATAATGAATTCAATCTCCCCGATAGGATGATGCCGAACCTTGTGGGGGGCCGGCCTGGCGAATGCAACGCGGCATATTTTCTGTTCGCTAGTGGAACAATCGAGATCGTTTTTGGTTTCACAAGCATGATGGCGCATTCTAAGCGCCGTGTCGGGACCCCCTCTTGCGGGTCGTTTTTTGTTCCGGCATGGCCGGCATACATATGAGGGGGAATGCGTTGCAGCCTGGCCGGCCGTCGTCGAAGCGGGACAAAAAGTCCGACGACAAGGATGAAAAAGGCAAAAAAGGTAGGGACGAAGCGATGGGCGCCGCCCTTCGCTCGGTCTATCATGCTGCCGCCAGCGAACCCGTTCCCGATCAGATGCTCGACCTGCTGAACAAGCTGGGATAGGGCATGAGCGGCCTGACGGCTGGGGAGCGCGCTGCCGGAACGCTCGGGGCGCGCGTCGCACGTATGCCGACCGGCGCCAAGATTTTCATGATCCTGGGCGTCGCCCTGTTGCCGTTCGCCGTCATCGCTTTCTTCGCGACCTTGTCGACCACGCGTCAGGCGGGGCAGGAAGCCAGGTCGCAATTGCGCGTCGCCGCGCAGGAAAGTTCGCGTAATCTTTCGATCGAGCTGGTCGGCGACATGACCGCGCTGACATCCGCGATGAAAGCGCTGGCGATCGACCATGGCGACACGCCGAGTTGCGCACGCGTGCAGGGCGTGTTCGCGCAGCAGTCGACCGCCGGCGCCGGGTTCATGATCGTGGACGGCCAGGACCGCTTGCTCTGCGGTTCGCGCTTGCCCGTCGCGATTCCCGACCAGATGCGCGCGACCGGATCGACGTCGCGGATTGTCCCCGGCAAAGGCATCGTGCTGGCAATCGCCGATCGTGGCGGCCAGGTTCACGGCGCCGCGTTCTTCCCCGCGGCCTTTCTATCCGCGGTGGCCAAGCCGAGCGGCTTCGCCTCCGACTATGAGGAATCGCTGAGCAACAACACAGAGCCCGCCCGACTGGTGCTGCGATCGCTGGGCGGCGATAATCCGCTCGACCTCTACGTGCCGGTCAGGGCCGCGCTGGGGATCGGCGACTTGTCGGTCGAGATGCGGATGCGGACCAAGGTGCTGACGTCCCCGATCCTGATCGCGCTGATCTTTCCGATCCTGATGTGGATCGCGGCGGCCGGATTTGCCTGGTTCGTGGTCGATCGCCTGCTGATCAAGCCGTTGCGGACATTGCGCGCCAGCGTCGCCGCCTATCGACCCGGCGAAGTGATCGACCCGGCCGTGGTGCGTGCGTTGCCCGCGCAGGAAATCCGCGAACTCGGCGAGACCTTTCGATCGTTGAGCCGGACGCTGATCCTGCACGAGGCGGGGCTAGCCGAAGGGCTGGTGCGCCAGACGCGGCTGACGCGCGAGGTCCATCATCGGGTGAAGAACAATTTGCAGGTCATCTCCAGCCTGATCAATCTTCACTCGCGTGGCGCCGAGGCGGCCGAGGCGTCGCGCGCCTATGCCTCGATCCAGCGCCGCGTCGACGCACTGTCGGTGGTCCATCGCCACCATTTCGCCGAGATGGAAGACAATCGCGGGTTGAGCCTGCGCTCGGTGATCGGCGAGCTCGCCTCCAACATCCGCGCGACCAGTCCCGAGAATTCGGGGCTGACGATCCTGCTCGACGTCGAACCCTGGCTGGTCACCCAGGACATTGCGATCGCCGTCGCGTTCCTGCTGACCGAGATCATCGAACTCGCGATCGGCGTCATTGCCAACGCCCAGATCCACATCTCGGTGCGCCAGGGCGAAACGCCCGGCACCGCGATCCTGCGCGTCAGTTCGCCCTCGCTGGTCGACGGCGACGCCCTGGTCGGTGCGCTGGGCCAGCGGTACGCCCGCGTGATCGAAGGACTGTCGCGTCAGCTTCGTGCGCCACTCCACCACGACCCGCTGGCCGGATCGTACGAGATCGCGGTCCCCGTCACGGGTCGCGATTAAAAAAAAGCGGGTCGGCGCATTTTTTTTGGGAACCAGGTCGAAAAAGGTGCGTTTGGGAATTCGGATAGCGACCTTATGCCCCCCCGCTCTCGCTATCCAAGACATAGGCCCGGAAGCGTCAACCCCTCCCCCCCCGGTGGCGCTTCCGGGCCTAAATTCGTCCAAAGTCAGTCAGATCGCCGATATGGAAACGCCGCCGGAACGAATTCCGCGGCTCGATCATTGGTGTGTCGGGCGTTCCCGCGAGGCGACGCCGAAAAGTTCGGGAGATTTAATGATGAATAGGATTATCGGTCTGTCGCTCGCGGCGGCGGCGCTCTTGCTCGCTGGCTGCAACACGATTTCGGGCATGGGCCGCGACGTCAGCTCGGTCGGCAGCACGGTCTCGAAGACCGCCGACAAGCATAAATAAGACGGATGAGGGTCTTGGACCCTCAGACCGCTTCGGCGTCGGGAGCCGGCTGGCGATCCCGGCGCCGATGCGTCAGCCAGATCGCCCCGAGCGTCATCACGTAGAGGCCGACCAGTGGCAGCGCGAGCATGATCATCGAGCCGGCATCGGGCGGCGCCAGGAACAACGCCACCGCAAAACAGCCCAGGATCGCGTAGCGCCATGCCCGGACAAGCTGTCCCAGCGTCACGATCCCGGCGCGTTCGACCAACATCAGCAGCACCGGCATCAGGAACGAGACGCCGAATCCGAACAGGAACTGCATGATGAACTTCAGATAATTGTCCGCCGCCGGGAGCGCTTCCTGCTGTACTCCGCCAACGTTCCCCTGATAGCCGAGCAGGAAATGGAGCGCTTGCGGGACGGCGAAGAAATAGGCGAAGCTTGCCCCCAGTCCGAACAACACTGGCGTCGCTAACAGGAACGGCAGGAGCGCGCGCTTCTCCTTGCGATAAAGCCCGGGAGCCACGAACTGCCACAGCTGATTGGCGATGACCGGAAAGGCCAGCATTATCGCCGCGAAGAACGCGACCTTCAGCTGCACGAAAAACATCTCGTAGGGAGAGGTGTAGATCAGCTTCGGAAAGCCAGCCTTGACCAGCGGATGGACCAGGACCGCGAAGATGGGTTCGAAGAAATATAGGCAGACGCCAAACAGCAGCGCCAAGGTGCCGAGACTGATGAGCAGGCGTTTGCGCAGCTCGATCAGATGGTCGAGCAGAGGCGCGCGGCTGGCGTCGATATCGTCCTGGTCGGTCATCGCCTCATTCGCCCGACGTATCGGTGGCGGCCGCGGCCTTTGGCTTGCGGGCGCGCGGCTTGGGCGCGGGTGCGTCGACCGTATCCAGCGACATCGGCTGACCGGCTTTGACGGTCCGGGCGCGCGGCTTGCGGGCGGCGGGTGCCGGCGCAGGTTCGGGAATGACCGGATCCGGCGCGGACGTCACCGGCTGTTCGACCATGACCGGCGCTGGATCGGCATAGGCATCGTGGACGGTAGTGTCCTGCGGCTTGGGCGCCATCAGCGCGGCCATATCCACGGTCTGGGGGAATTCGCGCATGATGCGCTCATTCTCCGCCTTCCACTTCTGTTCCATTTCCGCGAATTCGGACTCGCGGATCATGTCGTCGAAGCCCGAGCGGAACTGGCGCGCCAGGCCGCGCGCCTTGCCGACCCATTGGCCAGCGAAGCGCATCGCGCGCGGCAGATCCTTGGGCGGAATGACGAGTAGCGCCACCACCCCCAATACCAACAATTCGGTCGGGTCTATGTCCAGAATCACGGCCGGATACCTCTCCGGCGGCTTTTAGCGTTCGGCGTCGCGGACACGCTCAGCGGCGGCATCGATCGTCGGATCGGTTTGCCGCTTGGCCTCGATCCGACTTGGCGGGGCGGCGTCGTCATCCTCCGCCATGCCCTTCTTGAACTGCTTGATGCCCTTGGCGACGTCACCCATCATGCTCGAGAACCGGCCACCACCGAGAACCAGGATCGCGATCACACCAAAGATCAGCCAATGAACCAGGCTGAAACTACCCATCACAAAATCTCCCAAAGGCGTAAACGCTATCTAGCCCTGATCGCCGTCATTTTCCACTTGTTCCTCGCCACCGTCCTCATCCTCGCCGGCGATCGTCAGCTCGGCCATGGCGAGGTCGATCGGATCGAGCAGGCCGGCGGCGCGCAGATCGTCGATCCCGGGCAAGTCACGGCGGCTGGCGAGCCCGAAATGAGTGAGGAATTCGGGAGTCGTCGCATAAGTGAGCGGGCGCCCCGGCGTCTCGCGGCGTCCGGCGGGACGCACCCAGCCCGCCTCCATCAGCACGTCGAGCGTGCCCTTGCTGATCTGGACGCCGCGGATCGCCTCGATCTCAGCGCGCGTCACCGGCTCGTGATAGGCAGTGATCGCCAGCGTCTCGATCGCGGCGCGCGACAGTTTGCGCGGCTCCTCGCGGTCGCGGCGCAGCAGATGCGCGAGATCGCCGGCGGTCTGGAAATGCCAGCGGTCACCGCGCCGGACCAGCTCGATCCCGCGCCCGGCATAATGTTCGGCGATGCGGTCGAGCGCATCGCGCACGTCGATATTCTCGCCGACATGCGCGCGGATCGTGTCCGCGGTCAGCGGCTCCTCGGCGGCGAACAGCACTGCTTCGACCGCGCGGACCGGATCGTCGGGATCGACCGTCATCATGCCGTCGCCTTGAGATAGAGCGGCGCGAACGCCGATTTCTGGCGCAATTCGGCCTTGCCCATCCGCGCCAGTTCGAGCGCCGCGACGAAACTGGAGGCCAGCGCCGACTTGCGGAACGCGCCGTCCAGGCTGTCGGGCAGGAAGCTTTCGATCGTCGCCCAGTCGATCCGTTCGCCGAGTAGCCGCGAGACGCGTTCGAGCGCGGCGTCCAAGGTCATCACCAGGCGGTCATGGACGACGTGGAAGACCGGCCGGTTGCGCGCGTTGATCTGGCCGTACGCTGCGATCAGGTCGTAAATTTCGGCCTGCCATTGCGCCTTGCGGACGGTGCGCAATCCCTCGGGCGCGGCGCGGCGGAAGACGTCGCGGCCGACCCGGTCGCGCGCGAGCAACCGGGCGCCGGCGTCGCGCATCGCGTTGAGCCGCTCGAGCCGCATCTGCAGCCGCAGCGCCAGTTCCTCGGGGCTTGGCTCGATCTCAGGATCGCGCGGCAGCAGCAGCGCCGATTTGAGATAGGCAAGCCACGCCGCCATCACGAGATAATCGGCCGCGACTTCGAGCTTCAGCGTGCGGGCATGTTCGATATAGGAGAGATATTGCTCGACCAGTTGCAGGATCGAAATCTGCTTGAGGTCGACCTTTTGCGACCGAGCGAGCGCGAGCAGGAGGTCGAGCGGACCTTCCCATCCCTCGATGTCGAGCGTCAGCGTGTCGTCGGCGGCGTCCATTTGGACGCTTTTAGACAGGTTCGTTGCGAGGGGAAAAGGCGGGCGCGTGGAGTGTTGTGGATAACGCCGGCCAATCAAACCATCGTCACCCCGGCCTTGTGCCGGGGTCT
>DASVNU010000330.1:0-2967 GCA_036383655.1 Sphingomonas sp.
CGACCAGCCGCCGACGACACTGGGGCCGAATTCGGCGGTCAGCACTTCTTCCTGCGACAGGACCAGTTCGACCGCCGCGCCGGGCCGCCTGATGGTCCAGCTGTTCGGTTCGAACTCGGACAACTCTACCGCTCCCACAACGCAAACTCCCATCTACGAACTCTTGCCGTCTTCCAGCGTCAGCGAGCTGGTATAAGCAGGCAAAGTGACCGTGGCGTTCCCAAAGAAACGAAATAACATCGGGGTAAAAGTCACTTGGCTGATCTTGACCGTTACCAACGGCGAAACCTGGATGCCGTTTGGGTCGCCCGCATACCCAAGGCCGGAATATTCGTAGCTGACCTTGACGTTATTGGCGGTCAGCCCCGGATACATACGCTGCATCTGCGCGACGATGTTGTTGAACGCCGTGGCATTGGCGGTGCCAAGCGGCGGGCAGGTTGCCCCGGTCTTGCAGGTGCAGGTCACGACACCGCCGGTCGACGAGCAATCGGCGCCGCCGAAGGCGCTTCGCGGGATCGGATCGCCTTGCGGGATACCGCCCAGCGTGGCGAAGTCATAGCCCGACAGACCAGTTGCCACCACATCATTGGTCACCGCGAAGCGCGCGCCGAACTCGGTGGCCTTTTCGGCGCGGTTGCACGTCCATAGGAACCGGCCGACATCGATCGTGCCGATCATGAACGACAGCAGTAGCGGCGTCAGCAAGCCGAATTCGGCCGCCGTCGCGCCGGCCGTCGATCGCAGTAGCGCGCGTATCGTGCTCATGCCCCCACCACCGCCGCCTGCGCGGACGCGTTGAGGTTGATCGTCCTGGTGGTCAAACCGAACGCCTTGAACAGCGAGGTGTAGGAAACCGTCGCGGTCACCGTGACCACTGGCACGCCGGCGTTCGACCCTGCGTAGATACCCCCGGCATAGGAACTGCCGGTGTTGCAGGCGACCGAGACCTTGATCGTGCCGTTATCGGTCCAGCCGACGAGGCGGGCGGCGCCGGTGCCGTCGATCGAATTGGTGCGGACCAGATATTTCGTCGCCGTGGCGACCGTCCCGGTGTCGTCGGCCACCGCCGTGCAGCCGACTGGATAGCTTCGCGACGCGTAGCGCGCGCCGTCGCGCACGCCGTTCGCCACGGCATGTTCGGACAGGAAATAATTGCCGAGATCGGCGGCCCCGCAAACCAGGATGAGCAGCATGGGCGTGACGAGCGCCATCTCGACCGCCGCGGAACCGCGGCGGCAGGCGAGCGCCCGGCGGGCGGTCGAGGCGCGCGGCCCTGTCATTCGATCAGATACGGCACGGTCTTGTACACCACTTGGCCCGCCGTGCCTCCCGCGCTGCCGCTATTGGTTTCGCCGATGATCTCGGCATAGATGTCGCCGGCGTTGGTCCGCGCCCGGTTGGCCGAGGGCTCGACCAGGAACAATTCCACCCATTTGACCACCGGCACATTGGTCGACGATCCGTTGACGCTGTTCTGCTGGCAATTGACGACCGCCACCGAAATCCGTCGCCGATCGACGTTGCTGCCGCCAGGGGTGATCCCGCCGGAGGGCGTACCCGACCAGCAGATCGGCGCGCCATAGGCGGTCGTGTTGGCACCGACCGCTCGCGGCGTGTTGATCCGTGAAGACGAGCTGGTCAGTTCCCATTTATAGACTTGGTACCGGGTGACCGTATTCGGATTGTACCCCGCTGTCGTCATCGCGGTACGCCAGTCGAACCCCGAACCGTAATTGACGTAGAAATAGGCGTTGCGATCCCACAACCCATCGCCAATCCGGCCGCTGGCGCAGGAGCCGTTGGCGCTGATCGCGTGGCACATGTCGCGCGGATAGCCCATCGCGTCGGGCATCTGCGCCGAGGTCAGCGGCGTGGTGGCGCTGGGCGCCAGATACGGATTGGACGATTCCTGCCAGCCGTTATTGCCCAACGTGCACGAATTATTGCCGTTGCCGTTCTTCTTGACCAGATCCTTGACCGTGTTCGCCGAGGGCGGGCAGGTGCCGCCGCTCGGACAGCTCTGGCCCGAATCGTAAATGTCGAAGCGCGTGTTGAGCGCGTCGGTGACCGACACGCTCGCGCCCGGCTTGGTATCGACGCCGGTCTGCGGCAGGCAGTCGCCCGCGGGCGTCAGCCAGCCGAGCCCTTCGCGCAACCCCGGCGCGCCGTTGCTGCCGCCATGCGTGTTGAGATAACCGAAATTGCCCGGCGACCAGCCGCCGCTGCCATTGCCGACCGAGACGAGATTGAGCCCGGCGCCGATCAGCCCGGTCGCATCGAACGTCTTGGTGGTGGCGGTTTCCTGCGGGTTGCAGATCATCACCGGGGGCACTTTGCAGATGCCCGACGCCACGCCCGCGAACGCCTTGGCGGAGATCAGGCCGGAATTGAACGCAGCCACGATCGGCGTCAGGGCAAAATTGGCCTGTTTGGTATCAACCGTGACCTCGACGAAATTGGCGTTGGCGTCGCTCGTCGCGCGCGTGGTCTTAGCCTTGTCCTGAAAGAACAATACCTTGCCGGTGGGTACCGTGACGATGCGGTTGTTGCCGTCATTGGCGAACAGCGCATAATTGGTGATCAGGTTATTCGATGGTGTAGTCGATGTCGCGGCGGCCGCCTGGGCGCGGGTTTGCGCGCCGTTCTTGCCGTCGAGTTGCGCCGCGGCGGCGAGCGCGGCGTGATCAGCGGCATCCTGAAGCTCGGTGTGCATCGCCGCCATCCGCGAATAATCGAACCCGATGCCGGCCGCGCCGATCAGCGCGAACAGCGAAATGGCGACGATGGGCGCGACCGAACCGCTCTCCGATTTCCAGAGCTTTTGGGCTGCGCGGCGCATGTCAGTTCGAACTGGGGGGGGATCCCCCCCCGCCTCCACTACCACCGCCGCCGCCGGAACTCCCGCCGGCTCCGCCGGTCATCTGCGCCTGCGGCTGCTTGACCGCGCCCTTGCGGTAGCGTTCG
>DASVNU010000331.1:0-1641 GCA_036383655.1 Sphingomonas sp.
GCGACCGTCATCGGCGGACGGCGGCTGGGCGTGCCCTCGATCGTCGTCGGCAGCGATGGCTTGCCGCCGATCATGCCGAGGAACTTGCGGCTGGCGTCGCTTTCCGCGGCCAGCACCAGCTTGATGCCCTTGCCGCGCAGCTTGCGGGCGAAGGTCATCAGGTCGTTGGCGGGTCCGGTATAGACGACGACATCGGCCGCGGGGATGTCGCCATCGGGACGAGTCACGATGGCCGCCTTGCCGCCGGCGGCGCCGCCTCCCGTCAACAGCAGGTTGACGCCCGCCACCGGCTTGCCGTCGACGGTCAGGACGGCTGGGCCGGCGATGCCGCGACGAGTCAGCGGCGCGGTCTGGAGGTAGGAATCCATGCCGGGCGCGTGACGCAGGCCGGAATCGCGAAACAACGAGGCGACATAGCCCGCGGCGATTGCCTCGTCGGGCGTGGCGCTGCCGCGTCCGCGCAGGCCCGGCCCGGCGAGCAGCGTCTCGTCCGCGAGTACCCTGTCGCGATCGATTGTCGGAGGTGCCTTGTCGCGGGAGGCGCCGGGCATCGCCGGCAGCGAGGCGAGCGCCAGTAAAGCGAACAGGCTGACATGTTTCATTATTGTTCCCCCGGATCTTTACGCGCGATCCTTAGGAACGCCGGGGAACGAAAGCTAGCCGAGCGCCTCGATCACCGCGGCGCGTAATTCGGGCATGCCGAGCCCGGTTTCGCTCGAGGTCGACAGGATGTCGGGATGCGCGGCGGGGCGCTTGCGCGCTTCCTCGGCGGTCTCCGTCGCGACCTTGTCGAGCTCGGTCGGCTTGATCTTGTCGGCCTTGGTCAGGACCAGGCGATAGCTCACCGCCGCCTTGTCGAGCATGTCCATGATCTCGCGGTCGACATCCTTGATGCCGTGCCGCGCGTCGATCAGCACCAGCGCGCGCTTGAGCGCCTGGCGCCCGCGCAGGAAGTCGTTGACCAAATACCGCCATTTTTTGACGACATCCTTGGGCGCCTTGGCAAAGCCATAGCCGGGCATGTCGACTAGCCGGAAGGCGAGGGGCTCGCCGACGTCGAAGAAATTGAGCTCCTGCGTCCGCCCCGGCGTGTTCGACGTACGGGCCAGCGCGTTGCGGTTGGTCAGCTTGTTGAGCAGCGACGACTTGCCGACGTTCGACCGGCCGGCGAACGCGATTTCGGGGACGACCGGATCGGGCAGATGCTCGAGCGCCGGCGCGGATTTGAGGAACGCGACCGGCCCGGCGAAAATCTTGCGCGCCGACTCGATCGCGTCCTCGTCGAACTCGCTCACGTTATTTGACCACCGGTTGCTTGAGGGCAGGGTGCCGCGCGTAGAGGATACGCTGCTGCAGCACGGTCAACAGGTTGCTGGTGATCCAGTAGACCTGCAGCCCGACCGCGAACGGCGCCATCACGAACATCAGCACCCAGGGCATCAGCGCGAACACCTGCTTTTGCGCATCGTCCATCGGCTGCGGGTTCATCTTGAATTGCAACCACATCGAGATGCCGAGCAGGATCGGCACCACGCCGATCGCGATCATGTGCGGCGGGGTGAAATTGAGCAGCCCGAACAGGTTGAGCGGCGTGAGCGGATCGGGCGCGGACAGATCCTTGATCCAGGCGACGAACGGCTG
>DASVNU010000332.1:0-14109 GCA_036383655.1 Sphingomonas sp.
GCCAAGGCATTCGGCGAGGCGGCGCGCGTGCGCGGCGGCGCGTTGCTGGTGCTGGTGTCGCGAGACGATGTCGCGGCACTGGGCGACTTCCATGCCGCGGGGGCGACGCATTTCCTGGCCAGCCCCTTCACCGAGGTCGAATTCGCTCAGGCGCTGCGGTTCGCGTGGCGGTTCGTCGAACGAGTCGCGGGCGATTGGGATCGCGGTCGCGCGGTCGATCTGCTCGGCTGGCGGTATAATCGCCGCACGCGCCGCGTGCGCTTGACGCCCGCCTTGGGCAAACGGCTCGACCTGGGCGAAGAGGTCTCGCTCGACATTGCGCTCCGCGCGCTGCCGCAGGACGATCGCGCGGCAGCGGTAGCGGCGGTTCGCCGTGTCGGCGGCGGCGGCGCGACCGCGTTCGCGCACGATCGGCCCGGCATTGGGCGGCTGGTCCACCACGTCCAGGCGGCGATGGGCGATCCCTGGGTCCACGGCTTGATCGAGGAACTCGGTACGGCGCCCGACGCGGCGGCGGAAACCGATGACGCGATCGAAGGTGCGTTCGACGCTGGCGCGGCCAAACTGTGGCTCGATCGCCGGCTACAGCGCGGCGAACGGACCAGCGCGATCCTGATCGCGCTCAGTCGCTTCGATCTGGTCAATAGCGGTTATGGCCGGCCCGCCGGCGACGCGCTGATCCGCGCCGCGGTCAGGCGGATTGCCGGCGTCGCTCGCACGACGCTCGGGAAGCGCCAGATCGTCGCACGGCAAAAGGGCCCCGAATTCCTCGTCGGAGTCGAAGAGGCGGCGGACGCGGAAGCGCTGGCGGCGGCGCTGGCCGAGGCATTGGCGCGGCCGTTCGCGATCGATGGCACGCTGGTCGCCGTCGGTGCGCGGCTGGGTGTCGCCGCGGCGCGGGCGGAGGAAAGCGTCGATGCGCTGTTGCGTCGCGCCAACGACGCCCTGGACGATGCGCGAGCCTCCGACGGCGCGACGATCCGCATCGCCGACGAACCGGTGATCGCGGAAGCGCTGTCGGTCGATCTGCGCCGCGCGATCGACAGCAATGAGATTGCGGTGCTGTTCCAGCCCCAGGTCGCGATCGCGACGGGCAAGATCGTCGGGGTCGAAGCGCTCGCGCGTTGGGAGCATCCGCGCTTCGGCGCGATCGGTGCCGACCAATTGTTCGCTGCCGCCGACCGCGCCGACCTGGGGCTCGCTTTGTCCGATCATATCCAGCGTCTGGCGCTCAGCAGGGCGGCGGCCTGGCCCGATGCGCTGTCGGGCCAGCGCCTGTCGATCAACCTGACCGCCGCCGATATCGCGCGACCGGGCTTTGCCGATATCCTGCTCGACCGCATCGATGCTTCCGGGTTCGCGCGTTCGCGGCTTACGGTGGAAATCACCGAAAGCGGGCTGATCGATGATCTCGGCGCGGCGGCCTCGTTGCTCACGGAGTTGCGGCAAGCGGGATGCCGCGTGGCGATCGACGATTTCGGCACGGGCTATTCGAGTCTGGCCTATCTGAAGGCGCTGCCGCTCGATTATCTCAAGATCGACCGCAAGCTGGCACAGGACATTGCCGGGTCGCCGCGCGACCGGATCGTCGTGCGCGGGGTGATCGAGATGGCCTTGTCGCTGGGGCTGTCGGTGATCGCCGAAGGCGTCGAGACCGCCGAACAGCTCGACCTGCTCGCCAAGGAAGGATGCCAATATTACCAGGGCTTCCTGTGTGCCGAGCCGCTGACAAGCGCGGCGCTTGCCGATCTGGTCGCCGGGTGAGTGACGATCCACAGAATCTCGGCGGTGTCTGGTACGGTCGCTACGATGCGTTGGGCTATGCCGATACCAATAGCTTCGTCGCACGGCTTGACGATGATGGCGGCGCGATCTCAGGAACGATCACCGAGCCCGATACCAGCGGCGGAACTGGAGTGAGGCGGGCCTTTGTCAGCGGCACTCGAAGCGCATCGGGGCTCCGGTTCGTAAAGCAATATGACGGCGGTGCACTGGCACACGCGGTTCGCTATTCGGGCCAGATCAATAGCGACGCGACCGAGATATCAGGCACTTGGATAATCGTGAGCCATCACGGCATTTTCACGATGCGCCGCGAGAAATTCGCCGAGATCCACCTCGAAGGCGAAGAGGAGGTCGAACTTGTCGGCCCTCAGGACGCCCTCTTCATCCGCTGATCGACGATCCGCTCGAATTGCGCGCTGGCGCCCTTGGCCAGCATGTCGAGCAATACCAACGCGTCCTCGTCGATCGGGCGGCCGCTGCGCCAATAGGCGCCGACCGCCGCAACTGGCCTGCCGACACCGATCGGGGCAATCGCCAGGCCGACGAAGTAGATCGAAAGATAGGCTTCGAGCGGCACGCGGAGATCGACGCGGATGTCGGGAATTACGATCGTCCGGCGCCGCGTCATCGCCATGCCCGAGATGCACGAATCGATCGGAAAGCGCCGCCCGGCCCATAAAGGTGCGATCGAATCCTCTCCGACATAATGGACCTGATCGCGCTCGCGCATCGCCACTGTAACGCCGTCACTGCCCAGGATGGCGCGCGCGCGCGACCGTAATATCTCCAGTATCTCGGCGAGCGACTGGGCTTTCGTCAGTGCCTCGGTCGCGGCGGTCATGAGCCGCAAGCTTTTGAAACGGACCGTCTTCTCCATCGCTCCTACCCCACGCGCGAATCCTGGCGTTACGCTCAGGGAGTAAAGATTAATTCTTTTTGGACCAATTTCTTGTCAGGTCAATCGATCGCGCAAATGCGCACCGACCCGCATCGCGTTGGCGACGATCGTCAGCGTGGGATTCACTGCCGAGGATGACGGGAAGATGCTGGAATCGACGACATAAAGATTGTCGAGCTCGTGCGCCTTGCAGTTGATATCCACCACGCTCGACCGCGGATCGGTGCCGAACCGCGTAGTACCGCATTGGTGCGCCGTGCCATAGAGTGGGAGCAGTTGGTCGACCTCGAACCGATGCTCGAGCAGTGGCAATTTGTGCTCGGCAAAGCCGTTGAGGCCATGGTCGAGCCGTTTTACCAGCCGCTCATGCGCTTCGACGTCGCCTGTCGTGTAGCTCAGCTGGATTTGCCCATCGCGCGTCAGCGTCACGCGATTGTCGGGATTGGGCACGTCTTCCGACATCGCCAGGAAGCTGACCATGCGATGCGCGATCGCGTCCATGAAGGCGTCGGGGAGCAGCCAGGGCGGGATCATGTCGGCGACCTGACCCTGCAGCGTCTGCCCGGTCATATATTCGAGCAACTGGATCTGGCCCATCGGATGATCGTAGCTGCCGTCGGGCTCCCCGAAATAGAAATCCATCACGGTCAGCGTCTTGGGGAAGTTCGAGATGAACGGCTCGAAGCACAGCGACACCACCGCCGAGGTCATGTGGAACATGTAATTGCGCCCGACCTGGTCGGAGCCGTTGGCGAGCCCGTTGGGATGCTTGTCACTGTGTGAGGCAAGCAACAAAGCGGCGGTGTTCGCGGCGCCTCCCGCCACCGCGACGATGTCGCCCGAATAGACCTCAGGCCCGTTCGGACCGAAGCAATGGACCTCGGTCACGACCTTGCCCGACGGATCGGTCTCGAGCCGCCAGACCTTGCGGCCGGGCAGGATGGTGACGTTCGACTTGTCCGAGATCGGCTCGAGCGCGGCGGTGCGCGCATCGACCTTGGCCAGCAATTTGCACGGATAGCCGCCGCACGTCGTGCAGCGGATGCACAGGCTGTGCTGCGGATCGGCGTCGTTGCGGCGGACGCCGAGCGGGAGCGGCGAGGGGTGCCAGCCGATCTGCTCGAAATGCTGGCGCAGCGCCTCGACGCTGGGATCGTGGGTCAGCGGCGGAAAGGGGAAGGGCGGCGCTTCCTTGTCGTCATAGGGATCGATGCCGCGTTGCCCGTGCACCTGCCACACTTTCTCGGCCTCGGTGTACCAGGGCGCCATCTCAGCATAACTCAGCGGCCAGGCGGGCGAGATGCCACCGCCGCAATGGTGGAGCTCGCCGAAATCGCGTTCCTTCATCCGCATCAAGGCGGCGCCGTAGAAGCTGGTATTGCCGCCAACCCAATAATGCGCGGCGGGGCGGAACGGCTTGCCTGCCTTGTCGAGCCATTCGTCGGTGGTGCGGTATTTCTTCTTGATGAACACCGCGTCGGACGACCAATTGTCGTCCTCGACCGGCAGCGGCTGGCCGCGCTCGAGGATCAGGATCGACTTGCCGGTGTCGGCGAGCGATTGCGCGAGTGTCGCGCCGCCCGCGCCCGAACCGATGATCACGACGTCGTAATGCTGCGGCATAAGCGAGGCTCCGGTCAGTCGGGAAGGGCGAACTTGGCGGCGGTGGGGCGGATCAGGGCGGCTGTAAGGCGGTCGGGCAGGTGAGTCAGCAGCGCGGCGGCGATCTTGTTGTTGAGCCCGCTGACCACGACTTCGTGGCCCTTTTCATTCGCCCTGATCGCGGTGGCGACAACCTCATCGGGTTTCTGCGTCATGAAACCGCCGCGCTTGACCAGATCGCGCGTGCCGTTGGCGTCGGCGAACTCGCTTTCGGTCTGGCCCGGTGCGACCGCGGTGACGTGGACGCCCGATTCCTTGACCTCGGCGGCGAAAGACTGGCTCATCTTGATCAGAAAGCTCTTCGCCGCCGGATAGAGCGTGTGCCCCTTGGCGCCCGGCGAATAAGCGACGACCGAGGCGACGTTGATCACGCGGCCCCAGCGCTGCTCGACCATCGCCGGCATCAGCGCGCGGCACAATTCGACCGCGGTCATGATCTGGACCTGGAGGAAGTCGCGCTGCTCGACCCAGTCGCTGGCGAGGAAGGTCTGCGCGATCGAGAAACCGGCATTGTTGACGAGGATGTCGGGGGAGAGGCCGCCGAGCGTTGCGATGATGTGTTGGGTGGCGTCGCGGCTGGAGAGGTCAACTGCGAGCGGGGTTGCGGCGATGCCGTGATTCGCTGCCAGTTCGTCGCCCAAGGCTCTCAGCCGGTCCTCGCGCCGCGCGACCAGGACGAGATCGCAGTTGCGCGCTGCATAGGCCCGGGCGAATGCCGCGCCGATGCCGGACGAAGCGCCGGTGATCAGGGCAAGGCGGCGCGGCTGAGTCGTCACGGTATCGTACCTACCGCCGATCCATCCCATCCGTCACCCCGGACTTGTTCCGGGGGCCAAATTTCCACTTGGGAATCCAGCCGTTGTTGCGGCTTGGATGCCGGAACAAGTCCGGCGTGACGGGTGAGGTTCAACCCGCCGCCTTTGCCAACCCCTTCGACAATTGCAGCGCGCCATTCAGCCGCGCCTGAGGGTCGGGCCATTCGCGCGCGATCACCAGCTTGCTGTCGGGACGTAGCTTGGCGACGCCTTGCAACCGCGCGACATAAGCGAGCAGGCCGTCGATATTGGGCGGCTTGTCGTCGTGGAAGCTGACCAGCGCGCCCCTTGCGCCGACATCGATCTTGGCGACGCAGGCCTTCTTGGCGTTGAGCTTGATCTCGATGAGCTTGATCAGGTTCGCGGTCGGTTCGGGCAATGTACCGAAACGGTCGATCATCTCGGCGGCGAACGCCTCGATTCCGTTCTGATCATCGAGTTCGTTGAGGCGACGATAGAGGCCCATGCGCAGGTCGAGATCGGGGACATAATCCTCCGGGATCATGATCGCCGCGTCGACGGTGATCTGCGGGCTGAAATCGCGCGGACGCTGGGCGAGGCCGCCGGCGCGGGCATCCATGATCGCTTCCTCGAGCATCGATTGATAGAGTTCGTAGCCGACCTCGCGGATATGCCCCGATTGCTCGTCGCCGAGCAGATTGCCCGCGCCGCGAATGTCGAGATCGTGGCTGGCGAGCTGGAACCCGGCGCCGAGCGTATCGAGGTCCGACAGCACCTTGAGCCGCTTGTCGGCGGTCTCGGTGACGATGCGATTGGCCGGCGTGGTCAGATAGGCATAGGCCCGCGTCTTCCCGCGCCCGACGCGACCGCGCAGCTGATAGAGCTGGGCGAGGCCGAAACGGTCGGCGCGGTGGACGATCATCGTGTTGGCGCTCGGGATGTCGAGGCCGCTTTCGACGATCGTGGTCGAGACCAGCACCTCGAATTTCTTGTCGTAGAAAGCGGACATCCGCTCCTCGACCTGACCGGCCGCCATCTGGCCATGGGCGACGACGTAGCGCACTTCGGGCACGTGCTCGCGCAGGAACTCCTCGATCTCGGGCACATCCTTGACCCGCGGCGTGACGAAGAAGCTCTGCCCGCCGCGATAATGTTCGCGCAGCAATGCCTCGCGGAGCACCACCGGATCCCACGGCATGACATAGGTGCGCACCGCCAGACGATCGACCGGCGGGGTCTGGATCACCGACAATTCGCGCAATCCCGACATCGCCATCTGCAAGGTGCGCGGGATCGGCGTGGCGGTCAGCGTCAGGACATGGACGTCGGTCTTGAGCGCCTTGAGCCGTTCCTTGTGGGTGACGCCGAAGCGCTGTTCCTCGTCGACCACGACGAGCCCGAGCCGCTTGAAGTCGATGCCCTTGGCCAGGATCGCGTGGGTGCCGATGACCACGTCGATCGTGCCGTCGGTCAGGCCGTCCTTGACCGCCTTGGCCTCGTTGGCGCCGACCAGCCGCGACAGGCGCCCGACCTTGATCGGGAAGCCTTCGAACCGCGCGACGAAATTGTTGTAATGCTGGCGGGCGAGCAAGGTGGTCGGACAGACCACCGCGACCTGCATCCCGCCCATCGCCGCGACGAACGCGGCGCGCAACGCGACCTCGGTCTTGCCGAAGCCGACATCCCCGACGATCAGCCGGTCCATCGGCTTGCCCGAGCCCAGATCGTCGAGCGATTCGGCGATCGCGCGGTCCTGGTCGTCGGTTTCCTGGTAGGGGAAGCGATCGACAAACGCCGGGTAGCCCGACGAATCGGGTTCGGCGACATCGGCCTGGCGCAGCGCGCGTAAGGCGGCGGTCGCGATGAGCTCGCCGGCGATTTCGCGGATACGCTCCTTCATCCGCGATTTGCGGCGCTGCCACGCCTCGCCGCCGAGGCGATCGAGCGTGCCGCCTTCGTCGCCGCCGTAACGGCTTAGCACTTCGAGATTTTCGACCGGAACGTAGAGCTTGTCGCCGCCGGCATAGGTCAGCGCGACGCAATCGTGCGGCGCCTTCTGCACCGGGATCTGGGTCAGGCCCTCATAGCGGCCGATGCCGTGATCGGCATGGACGACGAGGTCTCCGGGGGAGAGCGTCGCGAGCTCGGCGAGAAAGGCGTCGGCCGATTTCTTGCGACGATTGCGACGAACCAGCCGGTCGCCGAGCATGTCCTGCTCGGTCAGCAACGCGACCTGCGGCGAGGTGAAGCCGTGGTCGAGCGGCAGGACCGTGAGCGCGACGCCACGATCCGCCGCGGCCTGCGCTTCCTGCCAGGTGGCGACCAGCTTCAACCCGGTCAGTTCATGGTCCTTGAGCAGTCCCGCGAGGCGCTCGCGCGACCCCGTCGAATAGCTTGCCAGGATTGGTTTCTTGCCGTCTTTCCGCAGTTTGTCGATATGATCTACGACGGCCTCGTAGATGTTGACGCCGCTCGCGCGCTCGGGCGCGAAGTCGCGTGGGCCATCGACCTCGAAATCGAGCACGGTGTCGCTTGGCGGTTCGTGGAACGGGGTGGAGAGGTGCACCTTGGCCCGATCGAGCCGCGTCGCCCATTCGTCGGGCAGCAGATAGAGCGCGTTCGGCGCGAGCGGGCGATAGCTGCCCGGATCGCTCGACTGCGCCTTCAGGCGATTGGCATGATAGTCGGTGACCGCTTCGAACCGTTGCTCGGCCGCCGCGGTGACACCCGATTCGCGGATGACCAAAGCATCGTCGCCGAGATGGTCGAACAAGGTCTCCAGCCGATCCTCGAACATCGGCAGCCAATGTTCCATGCCGGCGAGGCGGCGGCCGTCGCTGATCGCCTGATAAAGCGGGTCGCCGGTCGCGGTGGCGCCGAACTTCTCACGATAGCGCGCGCGGAAGCGCTTGACCGATTCCTCGTCGAGCAACGCTTCGGACGCGGGCAGCAGGACGAAGCCATCGACGCGGCCGGTGGTACGCTGATCGACCGCGTCGAAGGTGCGGACGCTTTCGATTTCGTCGCCGAAGAAGTCTAGCCGCAGCGCCTGTTCCTCGCCGCTGGGGAACAGATCGACCAGCCCGCCGCGCACGGCAAACTCGCCCTGATCGTGGACGGTGTCGGTGCGGACATAGCCGTTGGCCGACAGCAGTTCCGCCAATTTGTCGCGGCCTATCCGCTCGCCGGGAGCGAGACGCGCGACGAGCTGGCGGATGCGGAACGGCGTCAGCGTGCGCTGGGTCGCGGCGTTGGCGGTGGTGACGACCAGTTGCGGGCGCTTGGTCGGCTGTTGCAGGCGGTGGAGTGCGGCCAGCCGCTCGGCCATGACGCGCAGGGTCGGGCTCGCGCGATCGTAGGGCAGGCAGTCCCAGGCGGGGTAGGAGACGATCTCGATTTCGGGTGCGAAGAACCCCGCGGTCGCGGCGACCGCGCGCATCTCAGCCTCGTCGGGAGCGATCAGCACGACGCGGCCGGGCGCTTGTGCGCGGGCGAGGTCGGCCAGCAGCACGGGCAGGAACCCCGCCGGGACGCCGGCGAGGGTCAGGGGCGCTTTCGCGGAGAGGATCTTGCGCGGGTCGGTCATCTTTTCCCTCACACCGTCATGCCGGGCTTGTCCCGGCATCCAACGCGCAACAACGGCTGGATTCCGTTGTGGAGAATCGGACCCCGGAACGAGTCCGGGGTGACGGCGAACAGTTGTTACTTCTCGATCGGCACGAAATTCAGCTGCTTCATCGTGTCGATCATCGGCCCTTGCCATTGCACCGGCACATCCTGTGTCCCGATCGCCCAGGCCATGATGTCGACGTCCTGCTCCTCCAGAAAGGATTCGAACCAGTCGATCTCGGTGTCATTCCATCCGGCGCCATGCGCATCGAAGAATCCGCCGATCATCAGATCGGCTTCCTTGGTGCCGCGGTGCCAGGCGCGAAAGCGCAGGCGCTTGAGGCGGATCTCGCGGTCCATGATACTCCAACGGCAATTGGCCGGCGGCGCGTTGACGCGCAGTCGGCTGGGGTTAGGAAGAGCGAGATAGCTATGCGCCCCGATATCCTCAACCCGCTCTTTGCCGAAGTGACCGCGCTGAAAGGCGTGGGGCCCGGGCTTGCCAAGCCGCTCGACCGGCTTGGCTTGCATCGCGTGGTCGATGTCGCCTTCCACCTGCCGACCGGGTTCATCGACCGCGTACCGCGCGACGAGCTCGACATGGCCGATGCCGGCCGGACGATCGCGATCACCGTGACGCCGGTCGATTACCGCATCAGCAGCAGTCCGCGCGGGCCGACGCGCGTCCATGCGACCGATGCCAAGGGCAATTATGTCAGCTTGATCTATTTCGGCGGCTCGACCGGCTGGGTGAAGAAGCTGCTGCCGCTCGGCGAGGCCAAGCGCATTTCGGGCAAACTCGAAATGTACGGCCAGGAATTGCAGATCATCCATCCCGACCTTGCCGAAGCCGGTGAGGGTTTCCGCGAGCGCGAGGCGATCTATCCGCTGTCCGAGGGGCTGACCTCGCGCCGGCTGGGGCAGATGGCGCAACAAGCGATCGACCGCGCGCCCGATCTGCCCGAATGGATCGAGCCGGGGGTCAAGGCCAAGCATCAATGGCCGGACTGGCGCGATGCCCTGGCGCGCGCGCATGCCGATCCCGCCGACCATAAGGCGCGCGAGCGGCTGGCCTATGACGAATTGTTCGCCAACCAGCTCGCCTTCATGCTGGTGCGGCAATCGTCGCGCTCGCGAAAGGGCCGGCCGCTCAATGGCGACGGGCGGCTGCGCGACATGCTCAAGCTGCCCTATGCGCCGACCAACGCGCAGGCACGGACGGTCCGCGAGATCGAGGGAGACCTCGCGCAATCATCGCCGATGCTGCGCCTGCTCCAAGGGGATGTCGGCTCGGGCAAGACCCTGGTCGCGACGATGGCGCTGCTGATGGCGGTGGAAGCGGGCGCGCAGGGGGCTTTCCTGGCGCCGACCGAGATTCTGGCGCGGCAGCATTACGACACACTACAGCGCATGCTCGCCGGTCTGCCGATCAACGTCGCGGTGCTGACCGGGCGCGACAAGGGCAGGGTGCGCGAGTCGACCCTGATGGGGCTGGCCGACGGCTCGATCCATATCCTGGTCGGCACGCATGCGATCTTCCAGGAAGCGGTCGAATATCGCGACCTCGCGCTGGTCGTGGTCGACGAGCAGCATCGCTTCGGCGTGGCGCAACGGCTGCTGCTTCAGGAGAAGGGCGCGGCGCCGCATCTGCTGGCGATGACCGCTACGCCGATCCCGCGCACGCTGACCCTGGCGCAATATGGCGAGATGGACGTCAGCCGGCTCGACGAGATGCCGCCGGGGCGCCAGCCGATCGAGACGAGGGTGATGTCGGCGGATCGGCTGGGCGAGGTTGTCGAGGGGCTCGGCCGCCATCTCGACGGCGGCGGGCAGGCCTATTGGGTGTGCCCGTTGGTCGAGGAAAGCGAGAAGTCGGACCTCGCCGCGGCCGAGGCGCGGGCGGGGTCGCTCCAGGCGCGGTTCGGGAATCGTGTCGGATTGATCCATGGCCGCATGAAGCCCGCCGAGAAGGACGCGGTGATGGCACGATTCGCGAGCGGCGATCTCGGGGTGCTGGTCGCGACCACGGTGATCGAAGTCGGGGTCGATGTGCCCAACGCGACCTTGATCGTGATCGAACATGCCGACCGCTTCGGGCTCGCCCAGCTCCATCAGTTGCGCGGGCGCGTCGGGCGGGGAACCGGGCGCTCGATCTGTCTGCTGATCCGCGGCGGGGCATTGAGCGAGACGTCACGCGCGCGGCTGGCGCTGATGCGCGAAACCAATGACGGTTTTCGCATCGCCGAGGAGGATCTCAGGCTGCGCGGCGCCGGCGAGATGCTCGGCACGCGGCAATCGGGCGAACAGGGCTATCGGCTGGCGACGCCCGAGCATTTCGCCTCGCTCCAGCAGACCGCGCATGACGATGCGCGATTGATGATCGATCGCGATGGTGGGCTCGACGGGCCGCGGGGTCAGGCGTCGCGGACGGCGCTGTATCTGTTCGAACGGGATGCCGGGGTGCAATTGCTGCGGTCGGGGTGAGTGGCGGGTCGGCTAAGCCCAAGCCGTCATGCCGGACTTGTAGGGCATCCAAGGTGCAACAACGGATGGATTCCGTTGGGGAGGCTTGGCCCCCGGAACAAGTCCGGGGTGACGGTTGGTGTGGAATAGCGGCCGACGAATCCGCCCAGTCCACCCTCAGCGAGTGTTCTTCAACAACGCCGTGAGCAATTCGTAATATTCGGCCATCCCGATCGGGCGGTCGAGCTCGCACCCGATCCGTCCGCCGAGCGACCAGCGCACCTCGGCGACGATCACGCCGACCACGGGCAAGGTGATGTGCAGCCGTTCGCCGATCGGGCGGTCGCCGTCGACCCGCGCCATCAGCCCCTGCGCCGACAGGTTGACGACCAGCACCGAGACCGGCCGGGCATCGCCGCCGAAAGCGCGCGCACGGTAATGAACCTCATCCCGTGGAGCATCGCGCTGATCGCTATAGGCCAGAGCCGCGCCCATCGATTCCTTTCCCGTTCGCTGCAATGGGTAACGGCCAGCACATGAAAAGCTTGAAAAGGAACGTGTTTAACGCGCGTTAGCGATGTTCACGCAGGCGTGAGCAGTCCGTGATGCTTCTTGCCCGCCGACACGCGTACCGGATTTCCGCCGATCGCGATGGTGAATGCCTCATCCGCCACCTTTTCGCCGTCGATCCGTGCGCCGCCGCCGGCGATCAGCCGCCGTGCCTCGCCCTTCGACGCACAGAAGCCCAGGCCGATCAGCGCATCGACGAGCCCGATCGAGCCGGACACCGCGAACGTCGGCAGGTCGGCGCCAGCCGACCCTTCCGCAAAGGTCTTATGCGCGGTCTCGGCGGCCAGATCGGCGGCGTCCTTGCCCCGGCACAAGGCGGTCGCCTCGTTCGCCAGCACGATCTTGGCCTGGTTGATCTCGGCGCCCTCGAGTGATTCGAGGCGCGCGATCTCGGCGAGCGGCAGATCGGTGAACAGCCGCAGGAAGCGCCCGACGTCGCGATCATCGACGTTCCGCCAATATTGCCAATAATCATAGGCCGGCAGGGCGTCGTCGTTGAGCCACACCGCGCCCGCCGCGGTCTTGCCCATCTTCGAGCCATCTGCGTTGGTGATCAGCGGCGTGGTCAGGCCGAACACCTCCGTCCCGTCGATCCGGCGCGACAGCTCGATGCCGTTGACGATGTTACCCCATTGATCCGACCCGCCCATCTGCAGCCGGCACGCCGACCGGCGCGACAGCTCCAGGAAGTCATAGGCCTGGAGGATCATATAGTTGAATTCGAGGAAGGTCAGCGGCTGTTCGCGATCGAGCCTCAGCTTGACCGAATCGAACGCCAGCATGCGGTTGATCGTGAAGTGCCGCCCGACATCGCGCAGGAAGGGGATATATTCGAGCTTGTCGAGCCAATCGGCATTGTTGACCATGACGGCATCGGTCGGGCCGTCACCGAACGTCAGGAAACGTTCGAACACGCGACGGATCGAGGCGATATTGGCGTCGATCGCCGTATCGTCGAGCAGCTTGCGGCTCTCGTCCTTGCCCGACGGATCGCCGACCTTGGTGGTGCCGCCGCCCATCAGCACGATCGGCTTGTGCCCCGCTTGCTGCAGGCGGCGCAGCATCATGATCTGGACCATCGACCCGACATGCAGCGACGGCGCGGTCGCGTCGAAGCCGATATAACCGGGCACGACCTGCTTCGCCGCCAACGCGTCGAGCGCGCCCGCGTCGGTCACCTGATGGATGTAGCCGCGCTCGTCGAGCAGGCGGAGCAGGTCGGACTTGTAATCGGTCATGATGGCGGCGCGGGTAGCATTGCCACTAGCGTTTCGGCAACTTCGACAAGGGATCGACCGGCGTGCGGCCCTGCCGCAGCTCGAAATGGACCTCCGGCCGGTCGGCGAATCCGGTGTCGCCCGACAAAGCGATCGTCTGCCCGCGCTTCACCGCCTGGCCGCGTGTCACCAGGATGCGGCTGGCATGGCCATAAACGCTGGTCCAGCCGTTGCCGTGGCGGATCATCGCCAATCCACCCAGTCCGGCGATACTGTCGGTCGTGTAGATCACCACCCCGTCGGCTGCCGCCCTGATCGGCGTTCCCAGCGGCACGGCGATCTTGATACCATCATTGCGTTCGCCGCTCGCGCCGACGCCGAAGCGCTTGACGACGTTACCGCTCGCCACCGGCCAGAGGAATGGACCGCTGAGCGGCGAGGGCGCCCCGACCGCGGCGGTCGAGGGCAGCGCCTTGATGACAGAGGTGGCGGGACGAACCGGCCTGACATTGTCGGGAATGGCGGGCTCGCCGCCGCCGGTAGCGATGTCCCCCAGGTCGATCTTGAACGCGGCCGCGCGCTCGGCGAGCGTCTGGGGTCTTGGCCTGCCCGGGATCAGGATACGGCGACCCGACCTCAGCACGTACGGCTCGACCAGATTATTGGCGGCGACGATGTCGGCCCAGCGGACGCCATAGGCACGCGCGATCGCGATGCCCGATTCGCCCGGCCTGACCAGATGGTAGCGCCCGCCTGGAATACGAAGTTGTTGCCCGGGGCGGATGGTGAAGGGCGATTCGAGGCCATTGGCCCGGGCGATGATCTCGGACCCCGATCCGGTCTTGTCGGCGACGCCGCGCAGCGTGTCGCCGGGCTGCACGATATAGCTCGATTCGGCGATGGCCCGCGCGTCGGGCGTGACCGGCCGCGCTTCCCAGGCCGGCAGAGCCGAGGGCGGCGCGGGAATCCTGTCCCGCGGCGGCGGTGCATAATCGGCGGCGGGCGGCGGGGCCGCATCCGATGGCCGCGCGTAATCGGTCCGCGGGATGCAACCCGAAAGCCCGAATATCAAAAAGACAAGTAAGATCATTCGCATCGCGGGCCCCCCCTGCGTCATCGATACGCTTTC
>DASVNU010000333.1:0-3259 GCA_036383655.1 Sphingomonas sp.
GATCCCCGACATCCACGAGCGGATCGTCACCAAGTTCAGCTATGCGCCGTCCGACTTCGCGCACGATCTGAACGCGCATCTCGGCAGCGCGTTCAGCCTCGAGCCGATCCTGACCCAATCGGCCTATTTCCGCGTCCACAACCGCGATCCGCACATCCCCAATCTCTATTTCGTCGGCGCCGGCACGCATCCCGGCGCGGGCATTCCCGGCGTGGTGATGAGCGCCAAGGCCACCGCCAAATTGATGCTGGAGCAGAAATGAACTGGAACGAAAAATTCCTCCCCGTTTACGGAGGGGGGGACCAAGATGCGCAGCAGCTTGGTGGAGGGGGATCTGCCCCGGGCGACGCACGTGTGGAGGGCCCCCTCCACCACTCGCTAGCGCGAGCGGTCCCCCTCCCCGTAAACGGGGAGGATTTTTCATGAACCGCCTCGCCGTTTATTGCGGCTCCGCTTCCCCGAGCGATCCCCGCTATGTCGATAACGCCCGCGAGGTCGGGCGCACGCTCGCCGAGCGCGGGATCGGATTGGTCTATGGCGGCGGGCGGCTCGGGCTGATGGGTGCAATCGCCGACAGCGCGCTGGCCGCGGGCGGCGAAGTGATCGGCATCATCCCCGAGGCGCTGGTCGCCGCCGAGGTCGCCCACCAGGGGCTGACCGAACTCCATGTCGTCGGCACGATGCACCAGCGCAAACAGGCGTTCACCGATCTGTCCGACGGCTTCGTCACCTTGCCCGGCGGGACGGGCACGATGGACGAATTGTGGGAAGCGCTGAGCTGGGCGCAGATCGGTTACCACGCCAAGCCGGTCGGATTGCTCAATCTCGACGGTTATTATGACGGGCTGGTCGAGTTCTGGGAGACGATGGCGCGAGTCGGGTTCGTCCGGCCGCAGCATCAGGGACTGTTGATCGTGGCGACGACCTTGGGCGAGTTGCTCGACAAAATGGCGGCGTTTCAGCCCGCGACCACGATCGGCCAGATCGGCGCGAAGGATTTGTGAGCGCCCGATCTCACGAACGGCGCGGGTGAGTGAGGTCGGCAGCGACCCTCCCCAGCCGCGCGGCGATCGTCGCGACCGCGCGTGAGGCGATCGCCAGGGGATCGAAGAGTTTCGCCGCCGCTTCCCTGTTGTTCGATCCCAAGATGCGCGACCATGCCTGGCTGCTCTATGCCTGGTGCCGGCGCTGCGACGACCTCGCCGACGGCCAGGAATATGGCCATGATCTCTCCGCCGTCCCCGATCCCGCCGCTCGGCTCGCGCTGATCCACCGGCTGACCGACGCCGCGCTGGCCGGCGAGACGGTCGGCGATCCCGCGTTCGACGCGCTCCGCATCGTCGCCGCCGAAACGCAGCTACCGCACCGTTTCGCGCATGATCTGATCGAGGGATTCCGGCTCGACCTCGAGGAGTGGGGGCCGCGCAGCGAGGCCGATCTCTATCGTTATTGCTACCATGTCGCCGGCGCGGTCGGCTGCATGATGGCGGTGGCGATGGGGGTGTCGCCCGACGACGAGGACACGCTCGACCGCGCCTGCGACCTCGGCATGGCGTTCCAGCTCGCCAATATCGCGCGCGACGTCGAGGAGGATGATCGCGGCGGGCGCTGTTACCTGCCCGAGCAATGGTTGGTCGAGATGGACATGCCGCCCGGCCAGCACATGAAGCCGCCGTTCCGCCATCGCCTGACATTGCTGGTGCGCAGATTGATCGACCGGGCCGACGCGTTCGAGGCGAGCGCGCGCGTCGGCACCCCGCGGCTCCGCCTGCGATCGGCCTGGGCAGTGCTGGCGGCGGCGGGCATCTATGGCGCGATCGGCCGCGAGGTGGTGGCGCGCGGCGACCATGCCTGGGACCATCGCGCGCGCACCTCGGCGCTGGCGAAGGTCGGACTGATCGGGCGCGCGCTGGGCGAGGCGCTGTGGCGTAACCGCCTCTATCCCGCCACCCCGCGCGACCCCGATTTGTGGACGCGCCCTCGTAGTTGACGGCGCGTGGTTAGCGGCTCGTGAACCCTGCTCGGTCAGGACTCGGCAAGCCGGGCAGCCTAGCTACCCAATATGACGATGTTGTCCGTACAGTTCGCGCGTACCCTGCAACGCGGCCGCGCCGAGCCCGCGCCGCCACCGACCCGCGCCGGGCTGTTGCTGACCTTGCTGAGGAAACGCGCCGCCGCGCACAATGTCGGCGCCGAGGATCTCGAGGCGATGCTGCGCGACCAGATCCGCTGGTCGCTGCCGATCCGCCGCGGCGCGGACGCCGAGCTAGTTGATTGAGGAATAGGCCGTGTTCCTGCGAGAGGCCAAAAAGCCAATGGCGTCGGCGCCAGGGTCTGATCCATCTGGTCTGAATTCCACCCCGGCGAAGGCCGGGGTGGCAATGGTTCCATTCTGCTCGATCTGACTCTAGCTGATTAACGGATCGCCGGGTCGCACGCGGTGAAAATGCCGCTCGGCCAGCCACGCGCCGAGCAATGGCAGAATCAGGGTCGCGCCCTGCAGCCACCAGGGCTGGGCGAGCTGAGTCAGGTTCCATACCCCCGTCGCCACCACGGCCAACGCGACGATCCAGCCGCCGGGACGCCATTGCGCGATCCGCAACACCGCGAACGCGCCGACCAAACCCGCGAGCAGCCAGCCGGCGGCGATCATCAGCTGACCCGGGAGCGGCATCGCCATCACGAAATGCGCGAGCATGTCCTGATCGCTCGCGTCCGGGGACATCGGCGCCGGGAACCAGCGATTGGCCAGCGCCCAGGACCCGTCGACCAGCGCGACGGCGATCACCAGTCCGATGATGGTTCCGACGATCCTGCGCATGACGAATCCCCTGGGTGCTGCCCCGGGATCATCACTATCGGTGTGTGGAGCGCCGCGCCAGTTCAGCTGCGGCGCGCTTGGGCCCTGCCGGCGCTGTCGGCCATCGACTGGCCGACCTGACGGCACGCGGCGGTGATCGTCGGATAATCGATATCGGTGTTGCGGATCAGCGCCGCCGGCATCGCTGCCCGGCATTGCGCCGCGCTATAGTAACGGACCGGCTCGATCCGCTGTTGCGCGCATTGCGTCTGGCCATCGCCGCAGCCCATGATCGCGATGACATAGAATACCGAACCCATGTCTTCCTCCATCGCGTCTATAATCGATGGGGCATGATGACGGTTCCCTGAATGCCCGCGGCTCCCTACATAAAGGCGCGATGCCGCCCACCGACCTTCCGCCGACCAAGGATCGCCCGCTGATCCCGACGCTTCGGCG
>DASVNU010000334.1:0-1818 GCA_036383655.1 Sphingomonas sp.
GCGGTGGCGACCGACACAGGGCACATTGGCACCGATCTGCAATTCGGCTGGAAGCATCCCGAAAAGATTATCGATTTCGGGCATCGCGCGGTCCATGAATCGGTCGTCGCGGCCAAGGCGGTCACCCGCGCTTATTACAGCCGCCCGGCGCGCTGGTCCTATTTCAGCGGCTGTTCGACCGGCGGCTATCAGGGGTTGAGTGAGGCACAGCGTTATCCGCACGATTTCGACGGGATCATCGCCGGCGCGCCGGGCAACAACCGCACCAGTCTGACCATGGCGTTCCTGTGGAATTACCTCGCCAATCACCGCAAGGGCGACGACCGCAACCCGATCCTGGCGGCGAGCGACCTGCTGCTGATCAACCGCGCCGCCGTCGCGGCGTGCGACAAGCTCGACGGGGTCGAGGACGGGGTGATTGCCGATCCCCGGCAATGCGGGTTCAAGCCGGCACAATTGCTCTGTCGTCCCGGTGCGCAGCCGGGCACGTGCCTGACCCAGGAACAGGTCACCGCCGCCGACAAAATCTATGCCGGCCCGCGCGACGCCCGCACCGGCGCGGCGGTCTATCCCGGCTATCCGATCGGGACCGAAGGCGTGATGTCCGCCCCCGACGACAAGCATCCCGGCTGGACCGGCTATTGGTCCGAATCCGATAATCCGGCAGAGCCATCGCGCGCCGACATGTTCAAATATTGGGTGTTCGATAATCCCGATTGGAACTGGTGGAACTTCAACTGGGGCAGCGACGTCGACACGATGCGCGCGCGGCTGAGCCCGATGTTCGACGCCAACAATTCCAACCTCTCGCCCTTCGCGCGTGCCGGCGGCAAGCTGATGATGTTCATGGGCTGGCAGGACCCGGTCGGCACCCCGCTCGAGGCGATCAATTATTACCGCGCGGTCGAGGGCCATGCCGGCGGGCTCGCCGCGACCCAGGCGTTCGCGCGACTGTTCATGGTCCCTGGCATGGACCATTGCGCGGGCGGCCCGGGCGCGACCAATTTCTCGACCGCGACGCGCGATTCAACGCCGCCGCTGCGCGACGCCGAGCACGACATGACACTCGCGCTCTACGCCTGGGTGGAGAAGGCGCGCGCACCGCAGAGCCTGATCGCGACGCGCTATGTTTCGGGGACTGAGGATACCCCGCCGGCGAAGCGCGCGATCGACTTCCAACGCCCGATCTGCGCCTGGCCGCGCCAGCCGGAATATCGGGATGGGAATGCCAAGCTGGCGAGCAGTTTCGTGTGCGCGTTGCCTAAGCGCTGAAAGGTTGCACGCATCTCTCATACCCCACCCCGGCGAAGGCCGGGG
This sequence comes from Sphingomonas sp., assembly GCA_036383655.1. Classification (GTDB taxonomy): domain Bacteria; phylum Pseudomonadota; class Alphaproteobacteria; order Sphingomonadales; family Sphingomonadaceae; genus Sphingomonas. Next base: position 1,318 of record DASVNU010000334.1, read on the forward strand.
CCCAGGACCGATGACGTGGAGATGGCGTCCCGCCGCCGAGAGAACATTGCGACTGGGCCCCGGCCTTCGCCGGGGTGGGATTTAAGAGAGTGGGTCGGCTCCTATCGCTTCGACAACCGATCGAAAAACGCGAAGGTGCGATCGAGCGCCATCAAGCTATCCCGCTTCGTCGCCTCCGGCATCGCATCGACGAACCCATGATTGGCGCCAGCCACCAACACGAACTCCACCGGAGCCCCAGCCGCCTTCATCCGCGCCGCCATTGCCTCGCTCTGACGGAACGAAACCTCCTCATCCGCGGTGCCGTGGATCAGCAGCAACGACGGCGTCTCGCGCTTGACGTAAGTGACCGGGCTCGCAGCTGACGCCACATCCTTGCACGCGGTCGGATCGCAGCCGAGCAGCGTGGTCAGCGTCCTGGCCGACAGCGCCGTCCCGGGTGCATCGACCGCCAATCCGAAGTCGAACACGCCGTACCACAGCGCCGCGCCCTGGACGCAA
>DASVNU010000335.1:0-7185 GCA_036383655.1 Sphingomonas sp.
TCTCGCGCTGCTTGCGCCGCGATCGCGGCGACGTTGAGATGGCAATAGCCGCCATAATAATCCGCGCCGGCATGATGGCCGGGTGGCCGGCACAAGGCGAAGGCGGCAGCCTCTCCGTCGAGCACGGCCTGCGTCGCGGCAAGCGCCGATTGCGCGCTCCAATAGGCGCTTTCCCATGTGTTGGGTGTGAGTGGAGTGCCGCCGTCGAAACTGTACCGGCCGAGCAGCGCATCGATGCGGTCGAGCTTGAGCGGGCGCCGTCCCACCACCGGCCAGACATAGGGCACCGCGTCGCCCGGCCGTCCCGCCTCGGACCATCGCGTCGCCGCCGTTTTCAGGAAAGCAACGTAGCCGGCATCGTGGACCGCCAGGATCGGCGTCTCGCCGCGATCCTCGGGCGCTTCCGCGCCACCGATCTCGACCAGGATCGACTGCGCCCGCGACGGCGTCTCGGCATAATCGGTGAAGCCGCCATTGTGCAGTTCGCGCGTCGGCGCGTGGAGCAACTGCCGCGGATCGAAGAATCTGCGCATCACGCCTCCGCCGGCCGAGCCACCCAGCGCAGCACCACGAACCCCGCCACCCCCGACAGGATCGAGCCGATCAGCACGCCAACCTTGACCCGGTCGATCAGGACCGGATCGACGAACGCCAAACCACCGATGAACAGGCTCATCGTGAAGCCGATCCCGGCGAGCAGCAGTACGCCATAAAGCTGCGTCCATGACGCCCGGCCCGGCCGCTCCGCCCAGCCCAGCTTCACCGCCAGCGCCACCGCGGCGAACATCCCCGCCTGCTTGCCGACGAACAATCCGGCGGCGACCGCGATCACCAGCGGCTCGGCTAGGACATGCAACCCTTGTCCACCCAGCGACACGCCGGCATTGGCGAACCCGAACAGCGGCACCACCATGAACGCGATCCACGGGCTGAGCGCGTGCTCGAGCCGATGCAGCGGCGATTCGGCATCGTCGGGCGCGCCGGGCGAGGTGCGGATCGGGATCGTCATCGCCGCCAGCACGCCCGCGACCGTCGCGTGCACGCCCGACCGCAGCACCAGCCACCACAGCAATGCCGAGGCGATGACATAGGGTAACAGCCGCACCACGCCGCCACGGTTCATCGCGATCATGATCCCCAGCACCACCGCCGCACCGGCCAGCGACACCAGATCGAGCCCGTGGCTATAGACGATTGCGATGATCGCCACCGCGCCCATGTCGTCGACGATCGCGACGGTGGTCAGGAACAATTTGAGCGGCGCCGGTACGCGCGATCCGAGCAGCGCCATCACCCCGACCGCGAAGGCGATGTCGGTCGCCGCCGGAATCGCCCAGCCGCGGACCAGGGCCGGATCGCCCGCGATGACCGCCAGATAGACGAGCGCCGGCGCGATCATCCCCGCCGCGGCGGCGATCACCGGCAAGGTACGATCGGCGGGCCGTGACAATTCGCCGTCGACCAGCTCGCGCTTGATCTCGAGCCCGACGAGGAAGAAGAACCCCGCCATCAGCGCGTCGTTGACCCACAGATGCACCGTCATCGGCCCGAGCTTGGGCGCGAGCACCGGGCCGGTTTCGATGTGGAGCAGGTGGAAATAGGCGTCGGCCAACGGAGAGTTCGCCGCGGTCATCGCGAGCAGGGCGGCGACGATCAGGACGATTCCGCCGGCGGCTTCGTCCTTGAGGAAGTCTCGAAGAACCGATCCGGGACTGGTCTTGGCCACGCCTATCCCCCAACCGTCATGCCGGCCTTGTGCCGGCATCCACTGCGCAGCAAGCGCCGCGTCCGGTTGGTTTGCGGCACAGTGGACCCCGGGACAAGCCCGGGGTGACGAATCAATGGTTTAACCTTATCGCGCCAACGCCTCGGCGATCAGTTTCCGCGTATTCTCCACCCCATAGAGCGCGATGAAGCTGCCCATGCGCGGCCCCTGGCTCGATCCGAGCAATGTCTCGTACAGCGCCTTGAACCAGTCACGCAGCTCGGCGAACCCGCCAGTCTTGCCGATCTCGTAGACGATGTTCTGGATGTCCTCGGGCGTCGCCCCCGCCGGCAGCGCGGCAAGGTCGGCGTCGAGCCGCTTGAGCGCCTCGACCTCGACACCCTCGGGCGCGCGGCGCTTGAGCGTCGGCGCGACGAAATCGCGGGCATAAGCCAGCGCGTAACCGATCAATTGGTCGAGCGCCGGAAACTTTTCGGGCGAGGCATCGGCCACGTAATTGCCGAGATAGCCCCAGACCTGCTCCGTGGTCGCGTCGCCGCCCATCACCCCGACCAGGTTGAGCAACAGCCCGAACGTCACCGGCAAGGTCTCCGCCGGCGGCGGACCGTTATGGATATGGTGGACCGGATTGCCCAGCCTTTGCTCGACCGGCTGGCCCGCATAGTTCGCGCGGAACTGCCAATAATCGTCGACCACGCGCGGGATCAGCCCGAGGTGGAGCGACTTCGCTTTCCGCGGCTCGCGATAGATGTAGAAAGCCAGGCTCTCGTCGGGGCCATAGGTCAGCCATTCGTCGATCGACAGGCCATTGCCCTTCGACTTCGAGATCTTCTCGCCCTTTTCGTCGAGGAACATCTCGTAATTGAAGCCCTCCGGCGGACGGCCGCCGAGCGAGCGCGTGATCTTGCCCGACTGGATCACCGAGTCGATCAGATCCTTGCCCGCCATTTCATAATCGACGCCGAGCGCGACCCAGCGCATTGCCCAGTCGACCTTCCACTGCAGCTTGGCGCCACCCGACAGGATCGATTGCTCGACCGTCTCGCCCTCATCGACGAAGCGCACGATCCCTTCGTCGGCATCGACCACCTCGACCGGCACCTGGAGCACGATCCCCGACTTCCGGCTGATCGGCAGCACCGGCGAATAGGTCGCCTGCCGCTCGGCGCGCAGCGTCGGCAGCATGATTGCCATGATGTCCCGATAATGGCGCAACACCCCGCGCAACGCCTCGTCGAACTTGCCGCCGACATAATAGTCGGTCGATGACACGAACTCATATTCGAAGCCGTAGCGATCGAGGAAGTCGCGCAGCATGGCGTTGTTGTGCGCGGCGAAGCTGTCGTGCGTGCCGAACGGATCGGGTATCCTGGTCAGCGGCTTGCCGAGATACTGCGCCAACATCTCCTTGTTGGGGACGTTGTCGGGGACCTTGCGGAGCCCGTCCATGTCGTCCGAAAAGGCGATCAACCGGGTCGGAATGTCCGACAAGGTCTCGAATGCGCGACGCACCATCGTCGTGCGCAGCACTTCGTTGAACGTGCCGATATGCGGCAGGCCCGATGGACCATAGCCCGTCTCGAACAGCACATGCCCCTTGGCCGGCGCGCCGTCGGGATAGCGCTTGAGCAATTTGCGCGCTTCCTCATACGGCCAAGCCTTGGAGTCCATCGCCGCTGCGCGCAGGGCGTTTCCCGTCTGTTCCATTTCCGCTACCATGATGCTTGCCGAGTGCGCGAAGCGGGTCGGTTTTGCAACCTCAAGGAATGCGCGCGGCCCAATGGTAACCCTCCCCTATCCCGCGCTCCATGCCAGCCATGCCGGCGTGTGGATCGCCGACGCCGAAGGCTGCCGCGCGGTCGGGCGCGGCGAGGCGATCCGATTGGCCGCCGACACGCCGATGATCGTGCTCAACGCGCCGCTGATCGGGCAACGGCTCGGCTATGCCGATCTGTCGGGGCTCGATTTGCTCGAGCTTTACGCCTTCCTCAAACCCGCCAATTTTCTCGCACCGACGCCGCGCGGCTTCGCGCGCACACTGGGACTGGAAGAGCCCGATAGCGAGGATCGCATCGCGCCGTTTTTGCGCGACGCCGCCGCGGCATTACTCGCGCTGGCGGAGGGCGACTGGCCCGAGCGCGAGGGCGCCTGGACCGCCGCGCAGAGCCTGGCGCGACTGCGCTGGCCATGGTCGCCGCTGGTCGCCGGGCGGATCGCCAGACCGCGCGAGCACGAACGCTGGTTGTTCACCAAATTGCCCGAATGGGACGAAGTCGCCCCGCGCCCCGCGCCGCGTCCGGTGCTGCTCAACGACGCCGACATCGCCGCGCGGCTCGATTATCTGACCGGCGCCGGCGCCGAGCAGCGTTCCGGCCAACGCGCCTTTGCCGAAGCATCGGCCGCCGCCTTCGCGCCACGGGTATTGCGCGACAATCCCAACATGGTGCTGGCCGAGGCAGGCACCGGGATCGGCAAGACCCTGGGCTATCTCGCCCCCGCCTCGCTCTGGTCGGAAGCGGCGGGAGGCCCGGTGTGGATCTCGACCTTCACCAAAGCGCTGCAGCGCCAGCTCAACCACGAGACGTCGCGGCTGATTCCCGACCCGGTCGAGCGCCGCCGTCGCGTGGTGACACGCAAGGGGCGGGAGAATTATCTCTGCCTGCTCAACCTGGAGGACGCGTTGCAGGGCGGGTTCGCCGGCCGCGCGTCGGTGCTCGCCCATCTCGTCGCGCGCTGGGCGGCGTATACCGCCGATGGCGACATGGTCGGCGGCGATCTGCCTGGCTGGCTCCCCACCTTGTTCCGCCGCAACGGCTCGACCGCGCTGACCGACCGGCGCGGCGAGTGCGTCTATGCCGGTTGTCCGCACTACCGGAAGTGCTTCATCGAGCGCGCCGCGCGCGCCAGCGCCGAGGCTGATATCGTCATCGCCAATCACGCGCTGGTAATGGTCAACGCCGCACGCGGGCGCGAGGCCAATAGCCGCCCGACCCGCTATGTGTTCGACGAAGGCCATCATCTGTTCGACGCCGCCGATTCGATGTTCGGTGTCGCCTTGTCGGGTCAGGAATCGATCGAACTCAGGCGCTGGATCGTCGGCCCCGAATCGACCTCACGCGGCCGCCGCCGCGGACTCGCCGCGCGGCTGAGCGACGTCGCCAGCTATGACGAGGCGGGCGGCCGCGCGATCCATGACGCGGTCGAGGCGGCGCGCGCGCTCGCCAGCGACGGCTGGCTGCAGCGCGTGGCGGAGGGTGAACCGTTCGGCGTCGTCGAGCGCCTGCTCGCCGCGGTGCGCGGGCTGACCTATGCGCGCGCCACCCAGGACGGCGATGCCGGTTATGGCCTCGAAACCGAACTCGCCGAGCCCGACGGCGCGCTGATCGAGGCCGCCGCCGAGGCCGCGCACGGGCTGGAAGCGTTGCTCCGCCCGCTGATGACGCTGGGGCAACGGCTGGAAGCGGTGCTGGCGGAGGCGCCCGACTGGATGGATGGCCAGGCCCGCGCGCGAGTCGAGGGCGCGATCGCCTCGCTCGGCTGGCGGACCGACACGGTCGGCGCCTGGATCGGGCTGCTCGCGCGGATCGGCGGGCCGGCCGATCCCGATTTCGTCGACTGGCTGGCGGTCGAACGGATCGAGGGCCGCGAGATCGATATCGGGCTGCACCGCCGCTGGCTCGACCCGACGCGTCCGCTCGCCGCGACCGTGCTCAAGCCCGCGCACGGCGTGCTCGTCACCTCGGCGACGCTCAAGGCGGGCGATCCCGACTGGGTGACCGCGGAAGCGCGCGCCGGCATTCCGCATCTTGATCGCGGCGCCGGCCTGTTCGAGGTCAACAGCCCGTTCGATTATGCCAGCCAAGCCGAAGTGCTGATCGTCACCGACGTCAAACGCGGCGACATCGCGGCGCTGGCCAATGCCTATGCCCGGCTGATCGAGGCGGCGGGCGGCGGCACGCTCGGGCTGTTCACCGCGATCCGCCGGCTGCGCGGGGTTCATGCCCGCATCGCCGATCGCCTCGCCCGCTCGGGCCTGCCGCTTTATGCGCAGCATGTCGATCCGATCGATCCCGGCACCTTGATCGACATGTTCCGCGACGATCGCCGCGCCTCGCTGATCGGCACCGATGCCTTGCGCGACGGCGTCGACGTGCCCGGCGAATCGCTGCGCCAGGTGATCCTGGAAGGCGTGCCCTGGGCCAAACCGACCGTGCTCCACGCCGCGCGGCGGCTGGCGGGAGGCGGATCGGCTTATGACGACCGCATCGTCCGCGCCAAGCTCGCCCAGGCGTTCGGCCGGCTGATTCGCCGCGCCGACGATCGCGGTGCCTTCGTGCTGCTGTCTGCCGCGATGCCCAGCCGGCTGCTCTCGGCCTTTCCCGCCGGGGTGCCGATCGCGCGCGTTCCGCTCGACGAAGCGGTCGCGCGGGTCAGATCGCGTCTTTCTTCTGTCGCACAGCTGGGGCAAGGGACGGCCGACGATCTGATCAACCAGAAGGCGCCATGAAGACGCTCATCCTGCTCCGGCACGCCAAATCGAGTTGGGACGATCATGGCGTCCGCGATTTTGATCGCGCCCTCAATCCCAAGGGCGAACGCGCCGCCCGCACGATGGGCGCCCATATGCGTTCGATCGGCTTGTCGTGGGATTATGCCATCGCCTCGCCCGCCACGCGCGTGATCGAGACGCTCGAACAGGCATCGCAAGGCTATGGCCGCCGCATCGATCCCGATTGGGACCGCCGCGCCTATCTGGCGTCGGCCGCGACCTTGCTCGAGCTGGTTCATGAGGCGCCGGTCGTCGCGGACAGTTTGTTGTTGTCGGGGCACAATCCGGGGCTCGAGGATCTGATCCTGCTGCTGGTCCCCGATGGCGACAACAAGCGCGATCAGGTCGAGGTCAAATTCCCGACCGCCAGCCTGGCGGTGATCACCTGCCAGGGCACCAGCTGGGCCGACGTCGTAGCGGGCAGCTGCACGCTCACGACCTTCGTTCGCCCGCGCGACCTCGACCCAGGGCTGGGGCCGGACGCGGACTGACCACCTCGCGACCAATCGGCCGCGCGACGAAGGAGATTCTCCCCTCCCGCTTGCGGGAGGGGCTGGGGGAGGGCCTGTTATCTCGCGGTCATGGCATCGGGGCAGGCGACATGCCCTCCCCTAACCCCTCCCGCAAGCGGGAGGGGAATATGCCGCGATCACTTCTTAGCTAACTTTTCCTTGAGCGCGGCGAGCGCCCCGAACGGGCCGGCTTGTTCCTCGTTCAGTACGCCGGCTTCGCTCAGCACGGCCTCCGCATTGGGCCCGCGCGGGAACGAGTCGAGCGCCAGCGCCATCGTCTCGGCCGCGACCTCGCCCAGGTCGATCGCGTCACCCTCGTAAGGAAGCACGTCGACATCGCTGTCGGCCAGTTCGACCTCGTCCTGGCCGGCCTCGATCTCGGGCACGAAACGCAGGTC
>DASVNU010000336.1:0-5741 GCA_036383655.1 Sphingomonas sp.
CAGGCCTCCGTCAGAACATCGATTCGGGGATGATGATCACGTCGCCCGGCTCGAGCTTGACGTTCGCCGACGGGTCGCCGTCCTTGAGCAGCTTGCCGAGCTTGACATTATACTGGCGCTGCTGGCCGGTAGCGCGGTCCTGGCGCACCAGCCGCGCGCGATTGCCGGCGGCATATTGGTTGAGCCCGCCGACCGCGATCATCGCGTCGAGCAGGGTCATGTTGGCGCGATAGGGGATCGACGCCGGCTTCTCGGTCGCGCCGACGATGCGGATCGACTGGCTGTAGGTGCTCTGCGGGCTCTCGACGATCACCGAGACGATCGGGTCCTTGATATAGGTCGACAGCGCCAGCTTCATGTCGTCGGCGAGCATCGCCGGGGTCTTGCCGACCGCGGGCATGTCGTTGACCAATGGCGTGGTGATGCGGCCGTCGGGGCGCACCTGGACCTTCGCCGACAATTCGGGATTGCGCCACACGAAGATGTTGAGCTGGTCCATCGGACCGATCACATATTCCTCGCTCGGCTGTTCGCGCGATCCGACGAAGGCCGCGGGCGGCAATTCGGGACCGCCGCTGCCGGCGCATCCCGTCAGCACGCTGGCGCTCGCGCCGACGAGCAGCAAGGCCCGGGAAAACTTCAAGAAACTCATAAACCAGCCTCCCATCTGCGCACGGCTGGACCGGTGACGTCATTCCGGCACGCGCAGACTTCGGTCTGGCTATGGGACGGAGGAGGTAAAGATAGCGTTAGGAGTAAAAAGATAGCGTTGGGAGTATAGGGTCACACCAGTATTTCGGCGGGTCTGGAATGGCCCAGGAACTCCCACGGACTGGCGGTAAGGCCATAGGCGCCAGCCATAAAAACCGCGATGACGTCACCGGGGCCGGCGACCGGCAAGTCGACCTGATCGGCGAGCCGGTCGAGCGGGGTGCAGAGCGGACCGACGACGCTGACCGTTTCACGCGGCGCGTCGGGTTCGGCGGTAGCTACGGCAACGGGATAGTTGCGGCGCACCACGGTGCCGAGATTGCCGGTGGCGGCCAATTGATGGTTGAGGCCGCCATCGCACACCAGGAAGGTCTCGCCCCGACTCTCCTTGCGATCGACCACGCGGGTCAGATAGACGCCCGCCTCGCCCACCAGCCAGCGGCCGAGTTCGATCGCGAACCGCATATCGGGCAGCATGCTAAGCCTTGGCGTTAGCGCCGCACCGATCGCTTCGATATCAAGTACTTGCTCGCCGGGGAAATAGGGAATGCCGAACCCGCCGCCGAGATTGACCAGCGGCGGCACTCCACCCGCTTCCTCGGCCAATCGTACTGCGAGATCGAGCGTGTGTGCCTGGCCGTCGATGATCGCGGCGTGGTCGAGCGCCTGCGATCCAGCGAAGATGTGAAAACCGCGCCAGTCGGCACCGGCCGCCAGGATTCGCTTCACCAGTGCTGGCACCCGCTCGGCATCGACGCCGAAGGGTGAGGCTCGCCCGCCCATCCGCATCCCGGACCCGCGCAGCTCGAATTCGGGGTTCACCCGGACCGCGAGCCGGGGCCTGATACCTAAAGAATTCCCGATACCGAGTGCGCGCTCGGTCTCGCCTTCGCTTTCGACATTGATCGTGGCCCTGATCTTAATCGCAAAGTCGAGCTCACTGTCACGCTTGCCGGGGCCAGCAAAACTGATCTTTGCCGCGGGTTCGGTTTGCCACACGTTTTCAAGCTCGCCTGCTGAAGCGACATCGAATCCATCGACGATCGCGTCGATTTCCGCGAGCAACGGTGAGAATGGGTTGGCCTTCACGGCGTAATGGAGGTCGATGCCGGGAAACGCCGCGCGGAACCGCGCGATCCGGCTCCGCACCACCGCCATATCGTAGATGAACAACGGCGACGACGTGAGCAACTCTTCTACCGGCCGGCCGCCAATAACGAGCGGAAGCGATTGGAATTCCAGCGGGATCGTGCCCATCGGCTTCATCAAATCATCCCCCTCAACCCCGCACGATCGAGCTTGCCGTTGGCGTTGCGCGGCAGCTCGGCCAGCCAGACATAGCGCGTCGGCTGCATGAAATTGGGCAGATCGCGACGCAAGCGCTCGCGCAACGCCGCCTCGGCCGACCCGTCGCCCTTCGCCACCACCGCGATCGCCTGGCCCTGCCGTTCGTCGGGAACGCCGATCGCGACCGCCTCATTGGTCTCGCCGCCGGCGGTGATCGCCTCCTCGACTTCATTGGGGCTGATACGATTGCCAGCCGATTTGATCATCTCGTCGTCGCGGCCGACGAAGCGAAGCAATCCGTCCGCGTCCGCCACCGCGGTATCGCCCGACCACACCGCCGTGCCGCCTGATTGCGACCATGCCGGCGCCGGCCGGAAGCGCACCGCGGTCCGCGCGGGGTCACGCCAATAGCCTTGTGCGACCAGCGCTCCGGCATGGACCAGTTCGCCGGGTTCATCGACCGCCGCCTGCGCGCCATCGGGCCGCACGATCATGATCTCGGCGAACGGAATCGCGCGGCCGATCGAGTCCGGGTGCGTGGCGACCAAAGCGGGGTCGAGATAGGTCGAGCGGAACGCCTCGGTCAGCCCGTACATCGGATAGATATCGGTCCGGGGAAAGCGCTCGCGCAGACCATCAATGAGGCGCCGGGTCAAAGCACCGCCAGAATTTGTAATTATTCTCAAAGTACTTGTGTCGATATCCTGAGGATCGATATCAAGTAACTGCGCCCACAATGGCGGCACGCCGGCCAGCGTCGTGATCCGCTCGCGCTCGATCGCGCGATAGACGTCGCGCGGCAGCAGATAGTCGAACGGCACGACGCACGCCCCCGCCGCCCAGGTCGAGAACAGCTGGTTCTGACCATAATCGAAGCTGAGCGGCAGCACCCCGAGCACGCGATCGGCAGGCGCGAGCCCCAGATAATGCGCCACGCTGATCGCACCGAGCCATAGATTGGCGTGGCTGAGCATCACCCCCTTGGGCCGACCGGTCGATCCCGAAGTGTAGAGCAACGCCGCCAAGGCATCGGGATCGGCGTCGGAAGGAGGCAAGGCTGGACCGTCAACCGCCGGATCGTCGGTCACCAAGCGGGCGTCCGCGACCTCCAGCGTCTCCGCCCGAGCCGCCTGCGTGAGCAACAGGCGGGCGCCGCTATCCGACAGAATATGCTGTACTTGCAGATGCTTGAGCTGGGGGTTTATCGGAACGTGTACGAAACCGGCACGCGCCGCCGCCAGGGGCATCAGGCAGGCCGTGCGCGTTTTGGGCAACCAGGTGGCGACGCGATCGCCCTGCGCCAGCCCCTGTCCGGCCAGCCAACCGGCCAATACCCCGACCGCCGCTTCCAGGCCCGCATAATCGAGTAGGCCGTCGCGCGTCGCCAGCGCCGGATCGCCGGCACGCCCGCGCGACGTCAGGTGATCGAGCGGCCGCGGCACGGGATCGAGCGGGATCATGGCCCCTGATAGCGAGGCGCGGCGGTTACCCCAAGGGCTTCACTCTCATGTCATTCCATCCTCAACTCCTTCCTCCGTCACCCCGGACTTGTTCCGTGGCCAACCTTCCACAACGGAATCCAGCCGGTGTTGCGCGTTGGATGCCGGGACAAGCCCGGCATGACGAACTGAATGTATCGCGATGAGGCATCGGCTTGGCCACGGCGGCCACGAGCGCCCCCACCCGGCCCTTTCCAAGCCACGCCTGTATCGGTAACGCGCCGAAACGATGACCATGCACCACGCTTCGTCGACGGTCGACCAGACCGTGCGCGCCGTTCTCAAGGATGTCCTGGCGCTCGACGCCGATCGCGTCGCCGCGTTCGACGACGACACCGCGCTGTTCGGCGCGCTGCCCGAGCTCGATTCGATGGCGGTCGCCGGCGTCCTGACCGAAATCGAGGACCGGCTTCACATTCTGATCGAGGATGATGAGGTGGACGGAGAGATGCTTGAGAGCTTCGGCGCCCTCCGCCGTTTCGCCGAAGCCAAGGTTCGCGCTAAGAAGGACGCATGATCGATCACTACGACTGGGCCGGCGGGCGCGAGGCGATGATCCGCTTCGGCCCCGCCACGGGCCCGGTCGTGGTCGCGGTGCTGCCGCTGTTCGAGGAAGCCAATCGCACGCGCACCTTCGTGACCGGCATGCTGCGCCGCCTTGCCGAGCGCCGTGTCGCAAGCGCGCTTCCCGACCTTCCCGGACAAGGCGAGAGCCTGGTACCGACCGAAAATGCCATGCTAGCGGGCTGGCGCACGGCTTTGGCGTCCGCCGCGACCGCAGCCGCGGACGGGCGCCCCGTTCACATTTTATCCTGTCGTGGCGGGGCGTTGCTCGATCATGGCGTCAAGGCGGCGTCGCGCTGGCAACTCGCCCCCGCCAAGGGCGAAGCGCTGGTCCGCGAACTGCTCCGCACCAGCGCCGCGGCGGGCACGCGGATCGATATCGACCTCGACAATTACAATGATGAGGGCAGCGCGGTGACGATCGCGGGCAATTTGCTGTCGCGGACGCTGCTCCGCGACCTCAACGCCGCCGATTGCGTACGCGATGGCGCGGTCCGCGTCATCCGGCTGGAAACCGACCCCGCGGTCGCCGACCGCAAGGTCGCCGGCGCGCCGTTGTGGCGCCAGAGCGAACCCGGAGACGACCCGGCGCTCGCCGACCTGCTCGCGAACGATATCGCCGACTGGATCGCGCGATGCGCGAACTGACCGCGTTTCCCTGCGATGGCGACACGCTGATCGGCACGCTCGACGACGCGCCGGGCACGACCGGGCTGCTGATCGTCTCGGGGGGCAACGAGCTGCGCTGCGGCGCGCATCGTGGCATGGCGCTGCTCGCCGCCGACCTCGCGGCCACCGGCGTTCCGGTGTTCCGCTTCGACCGCCGCGGCATCGGCGATTCGGACGGCGCCAATCACGGTTATCAGCACAGCGGGCCCGATATCGCCGCCGCGGCGCGCACTTTCCGCACGCTCGCACCCCACATGACGCGGATGGTCGGCTTCGGCGGTTGCGACGCCGCGACCGCGCTCGCCTTGTTCCATCGTGACGCCGCAATCGATTCGCTCGTGCTCGCCAACCCCTGGGTCGGGGATGAGGACGACGCCTTGCCCCCGGCCTCCGCGATCCGATCGCATTATGCCGATCGCCTGCGCGACCCGCGCCAATGGCTCCGCGCCTTGTCAGGTGACGTCAATATCGGAAAGGCAATCAAGGGGTTGCGTAAGGCTTCTGCCAAATCGAGCGAACCAACCAACCCGATCGCCGCACGGATGGCGGTGGCGATGGTCGATACGCCGCGTGCGATCCTGCTGGCACAACGCGACAATACGGCGATCCGATTCGAGGAAGCGTGGCGCGAGGCCGATTCGATCCGTCACCGCGCGACCGACAGCCACAGTTTCGCGCGGCCGGGCGATGGCGAATGGCTGCGCGAGCAGATACTGACGGCGATTCGCGCCGCCTGACGTCACTCCGCCGCTTCGGCGACCTTTTCGAAATCGGCCTCGGCCAGGAAGCGCTCGGCGTCGAGCGCGGCCATGCAGCCGGTGCCGGCGGCGGTCACCGCCTGGCGATAGACCTTGTCCATCACATCGCCGCACGCGAACACGCCGGGGACGCTGGTCCGCGTCGTGCCGGTCTCGACCTTGATGTAATGGTCGGCGTCGAGCTCGAGATGCCCGCGAAACAATTCGGTCGCCGGGTGATGGCCGATCGCGACGAAGCCGCCCTCGACGTCGA
>DASVNU010000337.1:0-2263 GCA_036383655.1 Sphingomonas sp.
GCCTCGATCCGCTTGCGCCTGCCCTATATCGAGCCGCTCAACCTGCTCCAGATCGAGCTGATGAAGCGCCACCGCGCCGGAGAGGACGATCCCCGGATCGGCGAGGGCATCCTGCTCTCGATCAACGCCATCGCCACCGCATTGCGCAATTCGGGCTGAAGCCTAGGATCGGTCCTTCTTGGGGGACTGTAGCGTAATGACCGACAAGACGAAGGGCGAGGCGCTCGCGCTCGCCGATGACGAGGTGATCCGCGGCATGCTGGCGCAGGTCTGCGCGATGACCGACATGGGGTTCGCCGCCGTCGCGCGCGTGACGCAGGATCACTGGATTGCCTGCCAGGTGCTCGACAAGATCGAATTCGGGCTGCAGCCGGGAAGCGAGCTCGCGATCAAGAAGACGATCTGCGACGAAATCCGCGATAGCGGGATGGGTGTGATCATCGACGATGTCGACGCGGACCAGCAGTGGCGCACGCATCCGGTGCCGATCATCTATGGCTTCAAAAGCTATATCTCGCTGCCGATCCGCCTCCCCGATGGCAGCTTTTTCGGGACATTGTGCGCGATCGATCCCGTGCGGCGCTCGGTCAGCTCGCACGACGCGGTTCGGGTGATGACCGAGTTCGCCGCGAAAATCGGCGCATTGATCGCGGAGAAGTACCAGACGGCGTGGCCGCGCGCTTCTGGTTAACCAACTTATAAGACCCTGCGGTTACTCCCGGACCGGTGAATCGCCGCCAGTCCCTGTTGCGTACGCGCGCTCCCGCCGGCCTGTTGCTGTTGGCGACGGTCGCCTCGTGCCTGCCGCGGGCCGAGGTCGCGCCGCGTTCGAGTGCCCGTCCGATCGCGACCGTGACGATGATCAATCGCCTGGCACTAGACCTTCCGGCCGAGATTGCCGCCAAGCTTCCGGCGCTGGTCGATGCCGCCAGCCCGGCCATCGCGCTCCGCGCCGCGCCGCCCTTGCTCGCGCTCGCCACGACGCGCAGCCCCGACGACGCCGCGCGCGCGATCGAATGCCTGACCGCCGCGGTCTATTACGAAGCGCGGTCGCAGAACGACGACGGCCAGCGCGCGGTGGCCCAGGTCGTGCTCAACCGCGTGCGTGATCGCGCCTTTCCCGACAGCGTGTGCGGCGTGGTCTATCAGGGATCCACCCGGCGCACCGGGTGCCAGTTCAGCTTCACGTGCGACGGATCGATGGCATTCCGCCGCGACCCCGCCTCCTGGGCGCATGCCCGCGACGTCGCGGTCTCGGCGCTGTCCGGCCAGGTCTATGCGCCAGTCGGTTCCGCCACTTTCTATCACGCCGATTATGTTCTGCCCTGGTGGGCATCGAGCATGGATCGCGTCGCGACGGTCGGCGCGCACATCTTCTACCGCTGGCGCGGCGGGCTGGAAGGCGCGCTCGCCAACAGCCAGAGCTATTCGGGGCTCGAACCCAGCCTGACCGGGCGCACCGCACCGTGGCCGGGCGGCGACGGCGGCACCGCGCTTGCCGCGGGCTATAATACGGAGGTCGATTCGGGCGTCGTGGTCCATCGCGGCGGCATGACCGCTCCGGTGCCCGAAGCCGCGGCCTTGTCGGCTCCGGTTCCGGTCGCCCCAGTGGCGATGGGCAAGCGCATCCGCGTCAGCAGCGGAATGGTGTCGACCGGCAACGTCCGCGTCCATCGCGGCGAGGGCATGCCCATCGACGCGGGCGCGCCAGCGGCGGACGCACCCGCCACCGATTGATTGCTCAGGCGTTCGCGCCTTCGAGCTCGAGCAGGAAGGCCTTCCCTGCCAGTCCGCCGGCAAAGCCGGTCAGCGCGCCGTTGGTGCCGATCACGCGGTGGCACGGCGCCACGATCGAGATCGGGTTCTTGCCATTGGCGGCGCCGACCGCACGAAACGCGGTCGGGCGGCCGAGCTGGCGCGCGATCTCGGCATAGGATCGCGTCTCACCGAACGGGATGGTCAGCAACGCCGCCCACACGCTCTTCTGAAAATCGGTGCCGTGGAAATCGAGCGGCAGGTCGAAGCGGCTGCGCGTGCCGGCGAAATAATCGTCGAGCTGACGCATCGTCTCGGCCAGAACCGGATGGTCGGGCTGTTCGGTCATCGCGCCCAGCCGGACGCGATCGGGATCGTCATTCTCCCACAGGATCGCGGCCAGCCCGCGGTCGCTCGCGACGAGCTTGAGCATGCCGACCGGAGAGGGGTAGCTGGTGAAAGCAAAGGTCATGGCTTGGTCCTTCGTGGCTTGGACCAAGGACCTAGG
>DASVNU010000338.1:0-4983 GCA_036383655.1 Sphingomonas sp.
TGGCGGCTGCCCCACCAGGGAGTGGCGATGCGCTCGGGTCCTTCGACCCGGGCGACCTCGTGCAGGATGCGGCGCCAGCGGAACAGGCGAGGCGGGCCGTCGGGGACTTCGCTGGCGATCGAGTCGATCAATTGCGGCGGGTCGAACAAGTGGATCGGGCGCAAGGGCGGCTCGCCGGTTTCCAGCTCGGGCCAGTCGCCCGGCGGAACCGGATCGGTGGCGGGCAGCATCAGTTCGGCCTGTTCGGGCAAATGGCGGTCGCGCGGCGCGAACCGGCGCACGCGTCCGCGCCCGACCCGGGTCGACAGCCGGTCGATCAGCTGCGTCAGCTCAGCCTCGCCGACCGCGCCGCCTTCGAGCCGCAATTGCGCCGCGTCGAGCCGCTCGGCGACCGGCACGTCGAGCCGGATCAGGTCGAAGCCGAACCCGGGGTCGATCGGATCGGCCAATGTCTCGATCCGTTCGCGGAACAACCGCAATACCGCCGCGACATCGCGTGTTGGCCGGCCCGTCTCGACCGCCATCCGCTGGACCAGCCCGTCGGTGCGGAAGAAGCGCGCCTCGAACCGACGCCCGCCTTCATGGGTCTGGTCGAGCCGGGCCGCCGCGTCGGCGATCAATTCTCCCAGCACGGTCAACGCGAATTCGGTACGCGCGACCGGCTCGGTAAAGCGTCGCTCGACGAACAACGGCGGCGCGACGATGCGCGGGGTCAGCGGGCTATCCGCCTCGCCGGTGATGCGCCGGATCTGGGTCACGGCATCGCTGCCGAACCGCGCGGCGATCGCCGACAGGGGGCGCGAAATGATGTCGCCCACGGTCTTGAGCCCGGCGCGCTTCAGCGCTGTCGTCGCTTCCTCCTCCAGCCCGAGCGCCGCGACCGGCAAGCGACGGATCGCCTCATCCTCGCTCGCGCCGACGCTGCGCCACCGCGCCATCGCGCGCGCGGCATCGGGATTGGCGGCGAAAGCGTGTCGGGCCATCACGCCGAGCCGGCCCAGCCGCTCCACTACATCATCGGCCAACGCCGTTTCGCTGCCGAGAAGATGGATGCACCCGCTGACATCGAGCACCAGCCCGTCGGGCGCGTCGAGCATGACCCAGGGCGTGTAGCGCGCGCAACCGTCGGCCAGCCGTTCGAGCCACAGATGGTCGTCGTGCGGGACATGGTCGAACGCTTCGAGCTCGGGCAGCCGCGCGCGGGCATCGGCCAGGGTCATGCCGCGCTCGATCCCCAGCCGCGCGGATTCCTGATCGATCGCATACAGGCGCAGCGCGCCCTTGACCTTCTCGGTCAGCGCATAAGGCGCACCCGCGCGACCCGCGAACAGATGCGGGCGCGTGATGCGGATGCGCTCAGCCGGCAGCCACGGGAAGAACAGCGCCAGATAGCGCCTGCCCGTTGAGGGGCTGGAAGGCACGTCGTTCACGATTCCACTCCACGCGCCAGCGACGTCCGGCGGGGCCGGCGCGGCGGCGCAACAATTCGAGGTCGAACGCGGGCGGCCCCGGCGCATCGGCGGCAAGCGCGGCCGAGGGGGCGGCGGAGACCCGCCAGCGCGTATCAGCGACGCTGGGGCTTTCGCGCGCGCCGCCGCGCAACAGCAGCACGGTCACGCCCGACGCTTCCGCCGCCAGCATCAGCCGGCGCGTCGCGGTCAGGTCGAGCGGCTTGGGCTCGCCCCAGCTCTCGACCACCAATGCCCCGAGTCCGGCACAGCGCGCGGCATCGTTCGCAGCTTTCAACAATGCCGCATCGTCGACGAGCAGCCCGAGGATAAGGTCGCCGCCGTTGAGTCCAAGTTCGCCGAGTCCGCTGGCGTATAGCTTGCCAGCCCGCCGCTCCGCGGCCTCGGTCCTGAGCCATAATAACGGCTTTCCGGCATCGATGCGCAGCGCCAGCATCGCGGCGAATCCCGACAGGCTGCCGGCATCCTCGCTGTCGTCCGCCATCACTTCGTGCAGGCGCCCGCGCGCCAGCCCGCCGCCCAGCCAGGAATCGATCGCGGCATGGCCGGTGGCGAATCGCGCCGGGCCGCCCGACACGCGCGCGCCTTCGATGCGCGCGACACGGCGGCGCAATCGACTCAGTGAGGCAGACGACTCGGGCATAAGATGTTCATGATATGTTCTATCTGCGAAATTGCAATTCGAATCCTGGCTTTCGCCGACGGCTGACGAAATTATCGCGATAGAAAATTGCGGAAAAACGCATGATCCAAGACCATTTTGTCCAATAAATTTTGCGTTTTCCCATGCCAATATGATAACCGAAAGGCCCGGGTATCCAGCCGCTCCACCAAACCGCCGGGACATCCATGGGCATCGAAAGGGGGGTCCGATGATTTACCGTTCCAAGGCCTTGACCATGCTCTGCGCCGCTGCCTTGCTGGTGCTTCCGGCCGCCGCCATGGCCGCCGGCCGCAGCTTCTATGTCAACAACACCAATGCCAAGGTTTCCGTCCAACGCGTCTGGTACGCGCAAGCCGGCACCAATGAGAATTGGGAAGAAGTCTTTCTCGATTACCCGATCAAGCCGAACAACAAGTCGAGCTTCACCATGGGATCGGGCGACGTCTGTCTGTACGATATCAAGATCAAGTTCAGCGACGGCTATGAGCAGACGTTCGAGAACGTCAACGTCTGTCGCGGCGACGGCGTCCACGCGACCTGAACCGATCGCTACCGACAGGATGAAATAGAGGGCGGCCGGCAAGCCGCCCTCTTCGTTTTGGGCGTCAGGCCGTCGCGGCCTTGGCCTGTTGCCGGAAGCGATGGAGCAGCGGCTCGGTATAGCCGTTCGGCTGTGTCGTGCCCTCGAACACCAGCGCGCGCGCCGCCCGGAAGGCGGTCCCCGTCGGGTTGGCGACCAGCGAACGATAGGCCGGATCGCCTTCATTCTGGACATCGACCTTGGCCGCCATGCGTCCGAACGCCGCCTCGACCTCCTCGGGCGTGCAAACACCGTGGAGCAGCCAGTTGGCAAGCGCCTGGCTGGAGATGCGCAAGGTCGCGCGATCCTCCATCAGCCCGATATCGTGGATGTCGGGCACCTTGGAACAGCCGACGCCCTGATCGATCCAGCGCACGACATAACCCAATATGCCCTGAGCATTGTTGTCGAGTTCGGCGCGGACCTCGTCCGGCGTCCAGTTGCGGCCAAGCGCGAGCGGCACCGACAGCAATGCGTCGAGGCTCGCGATCGGCTCGGAGGCGCGTTCCTGCTGGCGCGCGAACACGTCGACCTGATGATAATGCGTGGCGTGCAAGGTCGCCGCGGTGGGTGAGGGGACCCAGGCGGTGGTCGCGCCGGTCATCGGATGGCCGATCTTCTGCTCGAGCATGTCGGCCATGCGGTCGGGTGCCGCCCACATGCCCTTGCCGATCTGTGCCTTGCCGCTGAGCCCGCAGGCGAGCCCGATCTGGACGTTGCGGTCCTCATACGCCTTGATCCAGGCGGAGGTCTTCATCTCGCCCTTGGGCACCATCGGCCCGGCCTGCATCGAAGTGTGAATCTCGTCGCCGGTGCGATCGAGGAAGCCGGTGTTGATGAAGGCGATGCGCTCCTTCACCGCGTGGATGCTGGCGGCGAGATTGGCCGAGGTGCGGCGTTCCTCATCCATCACCCCGACCTTGATCGTGTGGCGAGCAAGCCCGAGCAGATCCTCGACCGCATCGAACAACCGGTTGGTGAAGGCGGCTTCGTCGGGCCCGTGCATCTTGGGTTTGACGATATAGATCGACCCGGCGGGACTGTTGCGGAACCGGCCCAGGCCCTTCACGTCATGCAGCCCGATCAGGCTGGTCATGATCGCGTCGAGAATGCCCTCGGGCGCCTCGCCGCCATCGGGCAGGATCACCGCGGGGGTGGTCATCAGATGACCGACGTTGCGCACGAACAACAGGCTGCGACCGCGCAGGCTCAGTTCGCTACCATCGGGTGCCGTGTAGCGACGGTCGTCGTTGAGGCGGCGGGTGAGGGTCCGTCCGCCCTTGTCGAACGTATCCTCGAGGTCGCCGCGCATCAGGCCGAGCCAGTTGGCATAGGCCGCGACCTTGTCCTCGGCATCGACCGCGGCGATCGAATCCTCGAGATCGACGATCGTGGTGATCGCGCTTTCCAGGATGACGTCGGCGATGCCCGCGGGGTCGGTCTTCCCGATGGCGTGCTCACGATCGATCACGACTTCGATGTGCAAGCCGTTGTGGCGGAACAGATAATTCTCGCCGGCGCGGCCGACGAGCAAAGTCGGATCGGCAAGCACCGGCTCGCCCGCCAGATCCGCCCAACGTCCGTTGGCGAGCGGCACCGCCTTGTCGAGGAAGGATTTGGCCCAGGCGATCACCTGCGCGCCGCGTTCGGGATCGTAGCCGCCGGCCTTCGCCGTGCCTGGGATCGCGTCGGTGCCATAGAGCGCGTCGTACAGGCTGCCCCAGCGCGCATTGGCGGCGTTGAGCACGAAGCGCGCGTTGAGCACCGGCACGACCAACTGGGGCCCCGCCATCGTCGCGATCTCGGCATCGACATTGCGCGTCGTCACCGCGAACGGTGCCGGCTCGTCGACCAGATAGCCGATCGACTTGAGGAACGGCTGATAGTCGGCCTGATCGATCGGCTCGCCGGCGCGCTCGGCCAGCCAGCCGTCGATCTCCGCCTGGATCAGGTCACGCTTCGTCAGCAACGCGGCATTGGCCGGCGCAAATTGCGCGAAAATCGCCGCGACACCCGTCCAGAAGGCGCCGCGATCGATCCCGGTGCCCGGCAACGCGCGCGCCTCGACGAACTCGACGAGCTCGCTCGCGATCTTCAGGCCATTACGATCGATCATGGTGCCTCCGGGCATGCACTGCTCCATCAAGGTGATGAGGGGAGGAGCCGTGCCAATACACGGACAGGCATTGCCGTCCACCGGGAAATTCGCTTGCCGCTCGCGTCAGCCAGTGGCTAACTGCAACCGAAAAAGCAGGAGAGACGGGATGGCG
>DASVNU010000339.1:0-5500 GCA_036383655.1 Sphingomonas sp.
TGGCGGAGACGGAGGGATTCGAACCCTCGATACGGTTTCCCGTATGACGCTTTAGCAAAGCGTTGGTTTCAGCCACTCACCCACGTCTCCGGTTGCGGCAGAATGCGGGCCTATAGCGAGCGTCCCCTACGTGATCAACCGGAGGTTTCGACTCGGTCGAGCCCGGAATAGACTCGGATCGCCGCTGCGTTCATTGCCGGGCAATCTCCACCGGGCTTAGCGTGCGGCATGTATGAGTTGGGGTTGGGGGCGATGATGCGCCATTTGTTGACTATTCTGTCATTGGCGATGCTGGCGATCGCCGGACCTGTCGCCGCGCAGATGACCACGATCGATCCCAACAAGGCGATCGATGGCGATCTGCAACGGACGCCGCCACCGCCGCAACAGCCGGCGCCCTCCACGCCACCGCCCGCCGAGCCCAGCGTCCCCGCCTATGACGAGGCGCCGCCCCCGCAGGACGTGACCGCCAACACGACGCCACCGCCGATCCCGCCGACCACCGGTCCGACCTATGGCGACGACGACGTGCTCGACGCGGCTGAAGGCGTGTTCGGCAAGGGTGCCAAGGGCCTGGCCGGGATGATCGAGAGCATCCTGAAGAAGCAGGGCCGGCCCAACGCCTATATCGCCGGGCGCGAGGCATCGGGCGCGTTCGTCGTCGGGCTGCGCTATGGCTCGGGCACGCTCAGCCACAAGGTGGCGGGCGACCAGAAGGTCTATTGGACCGGCCCCTCGGTCGGGTTCGATGTCGGCGGCGACGCGACCAAGGTGTTCGTGCTGGTCTACAACCTTTACGACACCGAGGATCTCTACAAGCGCTTCCCGAGCGGCGAAGGGCGGCTCTATTTCGTCGGCGGTTTCTCGGCGACCTATCTCCGGCGCGGCAACATCGTGCTGATTCCGGTGCGGCTGGGCGTCGGCTGGCGCGCCGGGGTCAACGCCGGATATATGAAGTTCAGCCACAAATCGAAGTGGATGCCGTTTTAGGCGCAGCGCGGCAGCGGGCGACGCCCCGCTGACTCGCGCAAGCCCGGCCGGCGGCGCGTAGCGCCGACCGACGAAGCGCGGGCTTTGCCCGCGCCGGGCGTGAAAGGTCCGACCTTGCCCCAGCAAATCCTCCCCGGAACGGGGAGGGGGACCGCGCGCGCCAGCGCGTGGTGGAGGGGGCCCGGGACTCCAGATAGTCAGAGGCGGTCGCTTTCCACTTCTCGCCGGGTGGGCCCCCTCCACCATCGCTACGCGATGGTCCTCCTCCCCGTTCCGGGGAGGAATTTACTCCACGAACCGCCAGCCAAGCGTCTCGCCGGCATGGAACGGGACCAGCCCCTCCACCCGCGCTGGGACCTCGGTCGCCACCCGCTCCAAGGTTACCGTCCCCTCGTTGAGCGGCAGTCCATAGAAACGCGGGCCATGTTCCGAGGCGAAGCCCTCGAATTTGTCGAGCGCGCCTTCCTCCTCGAACACCGCGACGTAGCTTTCGAGCGCGAACGGCGCGTTGAAGATGCCGGCGCAGCCGCAATCCATTTCCTTGCGCTCGACCGCATGCGGCGCGCTGTCGGTGCCGAGGAAGAATTTGGGCGATCCCGATACCGCGGCCGCGCGCACCGCGAGCCGATGGCGCTCGCGCTTGATCACCGGCAGGCAATAAGCGTGCGGCCTCAGCCCGCCATCGAACAGGGCATTTCGGTTGAGATGGAGGTGCTGCGGGGTGATCGTCGCGGCGACCAGCGGGCCGGCATCGGCGACGAACTCGGCGGCTTCGGCGGTAGTGATATGCTCGAGCACGATCTTGAGCCCGGGGAAATCGCGCACCAGCGGCGCCAGCGTGCGGTCGATGAACACCGCCTCGCGATCGAAAATGTCGACGTCGCGATCGGTGACTTCGCCATGGATCAGCAGCGGCATGCCGATCGTCTGCATCGCCTCGAGCACCGTACCCAGCGCGCGGATGTCGGTGACGCCGTGCGCCGAATTGGTCGTGGCGTGCGCGGGGTAGAGCTTGCACGCGGTGAACGCGCCCGATTCGTGCCCGCGCGCGATCTCCGCCGGATCGGCACCGTCGGTCAGATAGCAGGTCATCAGCGGGGTGAAGTCGCTCCCCGCCGGCAGGGCGGCGAGGATGCGCGCGCGATAGGCCTCGGCCGCGGCGGCATTGGTGACCGGCGGGGTGAGGTTGGGCATCACGATCGCGCGCGCGAACTGGTGGGCGGTCTGGGCAACGACCGCCTCCAGCATCGCGCCGTCGCGCAGATGGACATGCCAGTCGTCGGGGCGGCGGAGGGTCAGGCGATCGGTCATGGCGCTCGCCCTACAATCGCACGCCGCGATCCGCCAGTATGGGTTGGTTTTGGCGGCGGCGGCATTAGCTTGGGGACATGAGCGACACCGGAACAATGCTGGCCGACCGCGCGCTGATCCGCCTGGCGGGCGAGGGCGTGCGCGATTTCCTTCAGGGCCTGGTGACGCAGGACGTGCTGACACTCGACGCCAGCGCTCCGCGCTGGTCGGCGCTGCTGACCCCGCAGGGCAAGGCGTTGTTCGATTTCCTGCTCTGGGCGGACGGCGACTCGGTGCTGATCGATTGCGAGGCGGCCGAGGCAGAGGCGTTGGCGCGGCGGCTGACGATGTACCGGCTGCGGCGGCCGATCACGATCGAGCGCGTCGCGGGCGCGGTGCATTGGGCGCGGGACAGCGCGCTGGGCGTGCCGGACCCGCGGTTGCCCGAGCTCGGCCGGCGCTGGCTGGGGATGCCGGGAGAGCCAGCGCAAGGCTGGCTCGAGCATCGCCTGTCGCTCGGCGTCACCGAGGGCGTTGCCGAGATCGGCCAGGACAAGACGCTATGGCTGGAGGCCAATGCCGGCGAACTCAATGGCGTCAGCTTCGACAAGGGCTGCTATGTCGGGCAGGAGAATACCGCGCGGATGCATTATCGCGCCAAGGTCAACCGGCGGCTGGTCGTGGCGCCGATCGCGCCAGCGGGCGACCGCACCCGCGCGGCCTATCCCGATCTCGGCCTGATGGTCGAACTGCGCCGGGTCGAGGCATTGGGCGATGCGATCGTGCCGCCCTGGCTGGCGACGGCGCTGGTCGCCGCCTGACGCGGTAGATTTGGTTCACGCGAAGGCGCTAAGGCGCAAAGAAGAGTTTGGGTTCGCGCTGAGGGCGCGGAGGTGTTTTCGCCCTGGACTGCGGGCAAGACTCAAATGCGATGATTACACGGTGAGCCTCGCACGGCGAGGCTCTCATGAAATCTCTGCTCCCTCTGCGCGAAACTTCTTTGCGCCTTAGCGCCTTAGCGTGAAAAATATCAAAGCGGCGAGACCCATCCGTCGTTCAGCGCCCGACCGAGGAATAAGCGAAGCCCAGCTTGCGAACATCGTCGGGGCGATAGACATTGCGCAGGTCGACCATCACCGGCGCGGCCATCACCCCCGCGAGACGCCGGAGATCGAGCGCGCGGAACGTGTCCCATTCGGTCACGATCGTCACCGCGTCGGCACCCGTCGCGGCTTCATAAGCGTCCTTGCAGAAGGTCACGCCGGGCATCATCGCCTTGGCCGCCTCCATGCCTTCGGGATCGAAGGCGCGGACGGTCACGCCGGCGTCCTGCAGGCTCTGGACGACCGCCAGGCTGGGCGCGTCGCGCATGTCGTCGGTATTGGGCTTGAAGGTCAGGCCGAGCACCGCGACCGTCTTGCCGCGGGGCTCGTCGCCCAGCGCGTGGAGCACCTTGCGCCCCATTGCGCGCTTGCGGCTTTCGTTGACCTTCACCACCGCCTCGACGATGTGCACCGGGCTTTCGTGATCCTCTGCGGTCTTGAGCAGCGCTAGCGTGTCCTTGGGGAAGCACGACCCGCCATAGCCCGGTCCGGCGTGGAGGAACTTGGCGCCGATGCGATTGTCGAGCCCGATGCCGCGTGACACGTCCTGGACGTTGGCGCCGACCGCTTCGCACAGGTCGGCGATCTCGTTGATGAAGGTGATCTTGGTCGCGAGAAAGGCGTTGGCGGCGTATTTGATCAGTTCCGACGTGCGGCGGCTGACGAACAGGATCGGGCTCTCGTTGAGATAGAGCGGGCGATAGACCTCGCGCATCACTTCGCGCGCGTGCGCATCCTCGCTGCCGATGACGATACGGTCGGGGCGCTTGAAGTCGCCGATCGCCGCGCCTTCGCGCAGGAATTCAGGATTGGACACCACCGCGATCGCGATGTCGGGACGCTCTTCGCGCAGGATTTCCTCGACGCGGTCGCCGGTACCGACCGGCACGGTGGACTTGGTGACGACGACGGTCGGGCCAGTGACCGCGGCGGCGATCTCCTTGGTCGCCTCGAACACATAGGTGAGGTCGGCATGGCCGTCGCCGCGACGCGACGGCGTCCCCACCGCGATAAAGATCGCATCGGCGCCGGCGACCGCGGTAGCGAGATCGGTGGTGAAGGTCAGGCGGCCGGCGGCGACGTTGGTCGCGACGAGCTGGTCGAGGCCGGGCTCATAGATCGGCATGCGACCGGCGTGGAGCGCCTCGATCTTGCTCGCATCCTTGTCGACGCAGACCACGTCGTGGCCGAAATCGGAAAAGCAGGCTCCCGACACCAGGCCAACATAGCCCGATCCGATCATCGTGATTTTCATTCTAGTCCCTCGGTGCAGACGGCGTGTCCGGCTGGGCGCCAGATCGTGACGCGCGTGCTCTATCGCAAGTGGGGGGTTTTGCCATCCCTGTGCGGGGGTGGCTTAAGTGGTGACAGCTTCGCACTGCCGGGTGCCCTCTCCCGCTTGCGGGAGAGGGAGGGGCCCACCGCCGCAGGCGGTGGGAAGGTGAGGGTCTTCTTTCTTCTTCAATCGGGCGGCGAGAAAGAAGAAGAAGACCCTCACCCCGACCCTCTCCCGCGAGCGGGAGAGGGCTTAAGCCGCGGAGAGCCCGCCGCGGCAAAGCCGCGTCGTCAGCCATCGCTGCGCAATGCTGGCCGAGTTCGCCGCGCGTCGGCAAATAGCTCCGCTATCTCCCTGCGGCGAGCCCAAAGAAAAAGGGAGGCCGGCGAACCGACCTCCCCAAATCTTTCAGTCGTTGGAGACTTACTGACCCGAAGACGGGCCGTAGGTGATCTCCACGCGACGGTTCTGGACCTCGCGGACGCCATCGGCGGTCTCGACACGCGGGCGGCTCTCGCCGAACGCCTGTTCGCTGATGACACCATCCGGAACCGAATGGGCGACCATATAAGCCTTCACCGAGTCGGCACGACGCTGCGAGAGACCGATATTGTACTTGGCCGAACCCGAACGGTCCGCGTGACCCGCCAGCATGACCTGGGCATTGCCGCAGTTCGCGTACTGGCTGATCGCATTGTCGAGGATCGACGCTGCTTCCGGCGTGATGTCCGACTTGTCCCACTCGAAGAACACGATGAACGGTCCCGGCGAGCAGACCACGGCCGGCGGAGGCGGTGGCGCAGGCGGTTCCGGCGGCGGGGGCGGAGGAGGCGGGGGCGGC
>DASVNU010000340.1:0-3525 GCA_036383655.1 Sphingomonas sp.
CTGACAGCGGTGGCGACGCTGGTTGCGCTGGCCGTACTGGCCTCGCCCGCGCTGGCGCAGACCGGGCCGGGGGCTGCGCCCACGTTGCCCGTGCCGCCATCGCCGGGACCAGTCGCGCCCGAGGAACCGCCACCCTGCCGCCCCGTCGCCGACACGCCCAGTATCCGCATCGACCCCGCCGCCGCCGCGCGTCTCGCGGAGATCGGCCTCGACCGCGCCGCGATCTTCGCGCGGATGCATGAGACCTCGGTCCCCGAGACCTCGGGCTGCTGGGCGACGCCGACCGGCAATTTCGACAGCCAGTTGATCTCGGTCGGGATGGCGCAGTGGAATTTCGGGACGGGCAGCCTGCTGCCGGTGCTCGCCGCGTGGCGCAAGCAGTTCCGGCATCGGCGCGACTTCAAGCGGGCGCGTGACGCGCTGGCGCCGAGCTATGGCAAATTGCTGTTCTCGAAGGATTGCCTCGCGGAGCCCGTCGCCCAGAAATGCCGCGACGCGATCCTGGCGGCTGAGGATGCCAAGGGCACGCTGTCGCCCGCGCTCGACGCCGAGTTGACCGCGCTGTTCGAGAATGACGCGATGCTCCAGGTGCAGAGCGACGCCTATATCGCCTTGCTCGATCAGGTGCGGTTGGACCTGCTGCGGATCTTCGCGGGCGAGCCGATCACGATGCGCAAGGTGCGCTGGGCGATCGATACGCGCGTGCAACAGGGCGGCTTTCCCGCCGACGAGGATATCGCACGACTCCGCGCCAAGCTGGCGGCGATGCCCGCGGCCGAACGCTGGCCGCGGCTGCGCGCGATCGTCGATTGGTACGGCGCGCTGGCGCGGACGATCGATGCGGATGGCATCTCGCGCGACTGGCCGTGGAACGTCGCGGCGTGGAACTGCCTGATCGACGCGGGGCGGGTCGACCCCGAACAATATGAGCTGATCAGCCTGACCTTCCTGCGCAGCCGCACCGCGGTCGGGAATAGCGGGCGGTGGCAGGCGCTGGCGTTCGAGCGGCGCGCCAAGATCGTGCTGGGGGTGGGGAGTGTCAGTGGGGTTCGGGATGGGAGTTGTGGGGCGGTCGAGTAAGCCCGATGCTCGGGGTTTGGGGGACGGAAGTTTTTCGCGCGAAGGCGCTAAGAAGAAGAGTGGGTTCGCGCGGAGGCGCGGAGGACGCGGAGGTGTCCCGCTTCGATGCCTCGATGGCCCAGATCGTCAGTATTATACTTCGTCATCCCGGCCCTGTGCCGGGATCCGCCGTGCCGCAAGCACTGCGGAATGAGCCTCTGGCTTTCAGCCTGCCTCCCGGCGGATCCCGGCACAGGGCCGGGATGACGTCGGTAAAAATTGCGCCGATACTGCCCGTAACCTCCACCGTTCCGGGCCGCTCTACTTTCTCGACCAATCCAAGCGCGATCGCGCTCATTTGCGCGGGCGATAGAGCACGCTGGCGGCGCCGCTCGCGGTGACCGACAGGAACAGGCCGCGTCCGGTCACGACGATGCGGCCGTGATGGACCTGGTCGATCCTGGCGCTCAGCTGGAAATCGCCCTCGCGCCGCTCGGCCAAAGCGCGCCGCGCCGCGGTCAGGACATGGTCGTAATCCTTGGCGAAATTCTCGGTCAGCGCGGCCTGGATCGCACCGATCGTGTTGGGGTCGGTGAACAGGGCGACCAGCAGGTCGACCGCCTTGCTGTCGCTGCGCGTCTTGATCTGCAGCGCATCGACCCGGATCACTTCTGAATCGGGCTCGTTGAACGGCAGGCCGGTCAGCCAGACCTCGCCACGCCGTTCGCCCAGATAGCCGTTGCGCAGCTTCGCCTTGACCGGCACGCCCACCGCGATCCGGCCATTGTCGGTCGCGTAGATCGTCACCTCGCCGAATTCGACGTCGACCGGCCCCAGCTTGGGCAGCGTGATCCCCCGCGCCGCGCGCTTGGCGAGCGCGCGTTCGACCACCGGCTCCAGCTCGCCATAATCGGCGAGCACCGGGATGTTGAACCTGAGGCCGCGCGGCCCGATCCGGGGAGCGGCGGGGGGCAGCGGTGCGGGCGGCGGCGCGTCGGGCTTGATCCCGACGAAGGTTTCCGCGGTCGCCTCCGCCGCGACGGTCAGCAACAAATTGCGGCCCTGGACGCTATAGCCCTGCACCCCCAGCCGTTGCGGGGTGACGCGCATCCACACCGGCGGCTTGTCGCGGTTGAGCAGCAAGGTGCTGAACGCCCCGCGCCACGCCGCCGCCACCTTGTCGCGCACCTGAACCTTGGCGAGCTGCTGCGGCAGGCTGCGTTCGAGCCCGGCGATCACGCCCGCCAATTTGGCGTCGGCCTTGCTGACGAAGGTGATGCGTTTGCCCAGGATGGTGACGCCGGGCGGGTTGGTCCAGTCATAGGCGATGCGCACCGTCGCGGTTGGTTGCCAGGTGCGCGTCATGCCCAGTTTCGCCACCGCGTGGACGCTGGCGGCGCCGGTCGCGGTCTCGCGCTTGATGATCCCGCCGACATCGCGCGCGCTGATCGTGGCGCGGACCGGCAGGGTGATGGTGATATTGCCGCCGCTGCCGCCCAGCGCGATGCGCCCGCGGGTGACCTGGCCGACGATGCGGCACGACAGATCGGGCGTGACCTTCAGTTTCTTGATGCCGATCCGGCAGCTGCCGTCCTCGCGCTTGATCGCGCAGGCGGTCAGCCGCTGCGCCGGCACGCATTTGTCCTCGCGCTGGTCGATCGACCAAAGCGTCTGGGGCGTGGCGCGGTTGAGCTCCCCCTCCAGGTCGGCGAGCCGCACGTCGACCGGCACCACCAGGGTGGAGGCGAGCTTCGGAATGACCGGCGCCGAATCGACTCGTGGCGGTCGCGGATCATTCTGGTCGCGCCCGCACGCCGCGAGCGGGATCATGAGCAACAGCAACCACTTGCCGCGCATAGTTGGTCCTCCCTGTCGGCCGCATCGATAGCATGGGGTTGTCCGGTCGCGAGCAAAATCGCCGCGCGGGGCGCTTGCGGAACAATCGCGCGGCGCCGATAATCGTGGCGATCGGGCAAAAGGGAGATACGGGATG
This sequence comes from Sphingomonas sp., assembly GCA_036383655.1. Classification (GTDB taxonomy): domain Bacteria; phylum Pseudomonadota; class Alphaproteobacteria; order Sphingomonadales; family Sphingomonadaceae; genus Sphingomonas. The sequence goes on from DASVNU010000340.1 coordinate 3,053, forward strand.
CGCGGACTTGCGGCGATGATGGCGCTCGCACCAATGGTGCTGGCGGGATGCACGACCAAAGAGGCGACGGCCGAAACGCCCCTGGCGGCGGGACGAGTCGCGACCGCGACGTTGATGACCGCGGCGGGCAAGCAAGTCGGCACGGTGACGGTGCGCGAAGTCGAAGGCGGCCTGAGCGTCGCGGTCGATGCCCGTGACCTGTCGCCCGGGATGCACGGCGCGCATTTGCACACAATCGGCAAGTGCGAAGGTCCCGATTTCGCCAGCGCGGGAGGTCATTGGAACCCGACCAACATGAAGCACGGCTCGATGAACCCACAGGGCCCGCACGAAGGCGACATGCCCAATCTGATGATCGGCGCCGACGGGCGCGGCAAATTGACCACGCGACTGGCGGGCGGAAGCTTCGACGCGTTGATGGATGCCGACGGCGCGGCAATGGTCATCCACGCGGCGGCCGACGACCTCAAGAC
>DASVNU010000341.1:0-3121 GCA_036383655.1 Sphingomonas sp.
ATCGAGTTGAATTTCGGCATGTGCGCCGAGGTGTAGGCGATGATGTCCGCGATGATCCGCATGCTCGGCGCCGGCGGATAGATATAGGTGTTGCGGACCATGAACTCCTTGAGGATGTCGTTCTGGATGGTGCCGTCGAGCTGCGCCTGCGGCACGCCCTGTTCCTCGCCGGCGACGATGAAGAAAGCGAGGATCGGGATCACCGCGCCGTTCATCGTCATGCTGACCGACATCTGATCGAGCGGGATGCTGTCGAACAGGATCTTCATGTCGTCGATCGTGTCGATCGCTACGCCCGCCTTGCCGACATCGCCGGTCACGCGCGGATGGTCGCTGTCATAGCCGCGGTGCGTCGCGAGATCGAATGCGACCGACAGGCCCTTCTGCCCCGCGGCGAGGTTGCGCTTGTAGAAAGCGTTCGATTCCTCGGCGGTGGAGAAGCCGGCATATTGCCGGATCGTCCACGGACGCCCGGCATACATCGACGCACGCACCCCGCGCGTGAAGGGCGCGAAGCCGGGCAAGCCGGGATCGACGTCCGCGACGTCCTCCGCGGTGTAGAGCGGCTTGACCTCGATCCCTTCCGGGGTGTGCCAGGTCAGGTCCTTGCCCTTCACTTCCTTGTCGGCGAGCGCCTTCCAGTCATCGCGGGTCGGGTTGGTCGTCATGGTCTTTGTCCAGCCCCGGAAAAGGGGCACTCCTTCTCTGGTCTCAGGCGCCCTTGAACGCGGGTTTGCGCTTCTGGAGGAAGGCCATGCCGCCCTCCATCGAATCGTGCGTGCCGCGCGCCGCGCGCTGGTTGTCGGCCTCGCGCTGCATCGCGGCGGCGTAATCGCCTTCCAGCGCCTCGTGGAGCTGGCGACGCATCATGCCGAGCGCGACGGTCGGCCCCGCGGCGAGCCGCTCGGCCAGCGCCAGCGCCTCGCCATCGAGCGCGTCGTCAGCCACGACCTTGTGGATCATCCCCCAGTCGACCGCCTTGGCCGCGGGCACGCGATCGCCGAGCATCATCATCTCGGTCGCGCGCGGACGGCCGATCAACCGCGTCAGCATCCAGCTCGCGCCGCCATCGGGGACGAGCCCGATATTGACGAACGCCTGGAGGAAATAGGCAGTGTCGGAGGCCATGCAGAAGTCCGCCGCCAGCGCCAAGCTGCAGCCGATCCCCGCCGCCGGCCCACGCACCGCGGTCACCACCGGCACCGACAGCGCCGCGATCGCCACGAGCGTCGGATTGTAGCTGGCGGTCAGCGCGTCATAGGTCGCCTGCCCCGGATCGAGCCCGCGATCGGCCGCGGTCAGCGCGCTGCCGCCGACGTCGGCGCCCGAACAGAACGCGCGGCCGGCGCCGGTGATCAGCACTGCGCGCGCACCGCCCAGATCGCCGAGCGCCTCGCGGATTTCCACGAACATCTGTGGCGGCGCGGCGTTGAGCCGGTCGGGACGGTTGAGCGTCACGACCAGCACGTCGCCCTTTCGCTCGGTCAGGATGTGTTCGTAGGCCATTCGGTTCCCTCTTTTCCTCCCTCGCCCCTGGAAGGGGAGAGGGATACCGAAGCTTGGTACCCCGGCCTTCGCCGGGGTGCCTAGCGAAGGTTGGGAGAGGGGTTGTGCGAGCCGAAGGCTCGCGCCGAGCTGCGCTCGGCCTGACCCCTCTCCCAGCTCCGACTAGGGCCGGCTTCGCCGACCCAAGTCTGCGCAACCCTCTCCCACAAGGGGAGAGGGGAAGTATGCGTCAATGCCCCTCCTTGGGCGTCTCCATGATCTCGGTCAGCACGCCGCCCATGTCACGCGGATGGACGAAGAAGATCGGCGTGCCGTGCGCGCCGATCCGCGGCTCGCCGAGCACCTTCGCGCCCTTGCCCTCGAACCAGGCCTTGGCTGCCAGGATGTCCGCCACCTCGTAGCAAAGGTGATGCTGGCCACCCGCCGGGTTCTTGTCGAGAAACGCGCGGATCGGCGACGCCTCGCCCAGCGGCTCGATCAGCTCGATCTGGGTGTTGGGCGTGTCGACGAAACACACTTTCACCCCCTGCGCGGGCAAGTCGAACGGATCATGGATCACGGTCGCGCCCATCACGTCGCGCCAATAAGGAATGGCGTCGGCGATCGATGGGGTGGCGACCCCGACATGGTTGAGGCGACCGAGCTTCACTGATCGTCCTTCTTGCCCTTCTTGGGGTCGGGCGCGCGGACCGGCGCCTGGCCGAGCGTATAGCCGCATGCCCCCAGCACCTGCGTGATGGGAGCAGCACTCGCCGGACCCACGAAGCTGGCGTCGACCGGCTCGCCGGTCGTCGTCGTGGTATGGACCTTGATCGACTTGGCGGAGGCCAAGGCCGTGGTCAGGGTGGTCACCGCGACGTCGTCACGCTGGAATGCGCCCTGTGGCACGAATTCCCAATTGTCGATCATCGGCGTGTTGCCGTCGAACGTCAGCGATACCGGACGCGCCGGCGGTCCGCCAAGCGGCGTGCGGCTGAACAGTTGCACCGACACGACCTTCGCCTTGCCAGCGTCGCAGCGCACGACCAGCTTGGCGTTGCCATCGGCCGACGGCGCACTGGTCACCGTCGTGGTGATGGTGGGGTCGCTGCTGGGACGCGGCGTCACGGTCCAGGGCGCAACCGCCGCCGGAGCGGGAGCAGCCTGGAGCAACAGGGCGACGATTGAGATCATTCGGGCAGGCCTTTCTTCAAAGCGGAATGTTGTCGTGCTTTTTCCACGGATTCTCGAGGCTCTTGTTCCTCAGTTTCCGCAAGCCCAAAGCGATGCGACGACGCGTCGAATGCGGCTGGATCACTTCGTCGATAAAGCCCTTGGCCGCCGCGACGAACGGATTGGCGAAGCGCGCTTCGTATTCGGCGGTGCGTTCGGCGATCTCGTCCGGAGTCTTGCCGCGGAAGATGATCTCGACCGCGCCCTTGGCGCCCATCACCGCGATCTCGGCGGTCGGCCAGGCGTAATTCAGGTCGCCGCGCAGATGCTTCGACGCCATGACGTCATAGGCACCGCCATAGGCCTTGCGGGTGATGACGGTGATCTTGGGCACGGTCGCCTCGGCATAAGCGAACAGCAGCTTCGCGCCGTGCTTGATGATGCCATTATGCTCCTGCGCGGT
>DASVNU010000342.1:0-7748 GCA_036383655.1 Sphingomonas sp.
GCGCTCGTGCCCGACCGATGCTTTCCCTTCGCCTTATCGGCTCGATGCGCGGCGCTGCATTTCGTATCTGACGATCGAGCACAAGGGGCCGGTGCCGGAGGAATTCCGAGCCGCGCTCGGCAATCGTATCTATGGCTGCGATGATTGCCTGACAGTGTGTCCGTGGAACAAATTCGCCGCCGCCGCGGCTGCCAATCGGGCGTTCCTGCCGCGCGCCGAACTGGCCGCGCCACGGCTGGCTGATCTGCTGGCGCTCGACGATGCCGGGTTTCGCCAGGTATTTTCGGGGTCGCCGATCAAGCGGATCGGGCGTGATCGGATGGTGCGCAATGCGGCTTATGCGGCCGGGAATAGCGGGGATGCGGCGTTGGTGCCGGTGTTGGAAAAACTACGCGAGGATGCGTCGGAGGTGGTGCGTGATGCTGTCGGTTGGGCGCTCGGACAGCTAAATTCCCCTCCCGCTCGCGGGCGGGGTTAGGGGAGGGCGTGTATCTCAAGGGCTGAAGTACGACAGGCCCTCCCCGAGCCCCTCCCGCAAGCGGGATGGGAGTTTACTTACCCCCGCTCCGCCGCGCCAATGCCGCTACGCAACTCGCGCGGTCGATCGGGCTGCCGTCGGGCTGGCGGGCGTCGAGATAGGTCACGGTCGGCTCGCCGCCGTTCTTGCCCGGATAGAGATAGGTATCGAGCACGCAGAACGTGCCCTGGAACTGCAGCTTGCGCGCATTGCCCTCGCGGACGTCGGCGTTGGGTGGGCCGAAATTCTGGGTCAGGCCCGCGGCATTCTGCCCCATGACGCGTTCGAGTCCGTTGGCCGGCAAGGGCGGCGGCTTGACCATCGTGCTGATCGGGGTGGCCGGACGCGCCATGGTCGATTCGCCGCAGCCGGCGAGCAGCAGCGCCAGCCCCGCGATTGCCAGAAGTCGCTTCATCCTCTCCTCCCGTGAAACAAATGCGCCGCCATCGCCGCGCCCAATATCGGCGCGAACAGGTTGATGACGGGCACGGTCAGCAACCCCGACACGATCACGCCCAATTCCCAGCGCACCCAGCGGGTCGAGGCGCGCCATGCCTTCATCTCGCTCGGTGCGATGTGCCGCGCCGCGACCATCTCACCCAGATCGACTCCCAACAGCCAGCCGTTGGCGGCGAAGAACAGCAACGGCGTGCCGAATCCGGTCAGCAGGAGCAGGATATAAGCCGGGGCGAGTATCAGATTGATCGCAAGCGCGCGGCCGGCCGACCTCAATCCCATCTGCAACGACTGCGCGAACGGCACGTCGCGCGCGCTCGCCAGCGCGTCGGGATAATGTCTGTGCTCGACCGCGATCACGATCTCGTCGCCGAACAGGTCGATCACCGCGATCGCCACCGCGCGGAACAACACCCAGCCGAACAGGAGCGTCGCGACGAACTCGCCGATCATCGCCAGGCCCGCGGCATCTTCTCCCCAACCCAATTGGTCGACGAACAGCCATTGCGTCCCGAACCATAGTCCGGCGCCGAGCAACAGAAAGACCAGCAAGGTCAGCCCGATCGATTTCAGGAAGACGCGAAGGATCGCGGAATCGGTGAGCTGGCCGAGCGACAGGAGGAAAGCGCGGATCATCGTTGCTTCTGTCTAGCGGCGGCGATACGGGGCGGCCAACCATTTCCCGGAGATTTGTGACTTGACCAGCCCCACCTATGACGTGGTCGCGATCGGCAATGCCATCGTCGACATCCTTTCGCCGTCGACCGACGAGTTCATCGCGGCCGAGGGCATGACCAAGGGATCGATGGCGCTGATCTTCGATCCCGCCGCCGCCGACGATCTCTATTCGCGGATGGGGCCGGGGCAGGAAGTGTCGGGCGGATCGGCGGCGAACACGATCGCCGGGCTCGCGGCGCTGGGCCAGCCGACCGGCTTCATCGGCCAGATCGCCGACGATCAGCTCGGCAAGGTGTTCGCGCATGACGTGCAGTCGCTCGGCGTGCATTTCGCAACCCCGCCGGCGACCGGCGGCGACCCGACCGCGCGCTGCCTGATCCTGATCACGCCCGACGGCCAGCGGACGATGAACACCTTCCTGGGCGCGGCGCAGTATCTGCCCGAAAGCGCGGTCGATGCGGAGACGATCGGCGCCGGCGCGATCCTCTATCTCGAAGGCTATCTGTGGAACGCCGAACAGTCGCGCGATGCGATGAAGCGCGCGATCGCGCTGGCACGCGATGCCGGACGCAAGGTAGCGCTGACGCTGTCGGACACCTTCGTGGTGGAAGGGCATCGCGATGAATTCTTCGAGCTGATCGACGCCGGGCAGATCGACTTGCTGTTCGCCAACGACAGCGAGGTCCGCGCGATGATGCAGACCGATGACATTGCGGCGGCGGTGAAGGGCCTCGCAGCACGCGTGCCGACGTTGGTCTGCACGCACGGCCCCAATGGCGCCGAGGCGCACCATGCCGACGAACATGCCCGCGTTCCCGCCGAGCCGATCGATCACGTGGTCGACACGACTGGCGCCGGCGATCTGTTCGCGGCGGGCTTCCTCGCCGGACAGGCGCAGGGCCGCGACCTCGCGACCAGCCTCCGCATGGGCGCGATCTGCGCCGCCGAATGCATCTCGCACGTCGGCCCGCGCCCGCTCGCCGACCTCAAGGCCCTGGTTGCCGAAAAGCTGGGCTGAACAATATTTCCCTCTCCCGCTTGCGGGAGAGGGAGGGGCCCGCGAAGCGGGAGGGTGAGGGTCTTCTTTCTTCTTCGCTTTCGCCACACGCTTGGAAGAAGAGGAAAGAAGACCCTCACCCAACCCTCTCCCGCATGCGGGAGAGGGCTTAAAAAGAAAAGAGGGGCCGGAGTAGCGATACTCCGGCCCCTTTCTTGTTGCCCGTGGGCGGGTCGCTCACTCGGTGCCGGGCACCGATGGCGCGATCTCGCCATAAGCTTCGGGTTCGGGCACATCGATGACGCCTCGGCCGACATGGCTGCGGCTGCGGCTGTAGAAGAAATAGATCAGCAGCCCGACCGCACCCCACACCGGCAGTACCATTTTCGCGATGAACGGCAGCGAGAGGTACAGCCCGATACAGCCGACGATCGCGAGCGGAGCGACGACCCATACAGCGGGTGTGCGGAACGGGCGCTTGCGACCCGGATCGGTTCTACGCAGTACCATCACCGAAACCGCCACCATGAGGAAGGCGAACAGGGTGCCGGCGTTCGAATAGTCGGCGAGCTTGCCGACCGGCAGGAGCGCGGCCGCGAATGCTGCCCCGACACCCGTCACGATCGTTACGACATGCGGCGTGCGATACCTCGGATGGATCGAGGCCAGTTTCTCCGGCAGCAGGCCGTCACGCGCCATGGTGAAGAACACGCGCGTCTGACCGAACATCATCATCAACACGACCGATGGCAGTGCAATGACCGCTGCCAGACCAACCAGACGGCCGATCACCGGCCAGTTGATCACCGTCAGCACGTGGACGAGCGCTTCCTTCGAGCAGACGATCGGTTCGGTCACGCCCTTCGCGATGAGCGCGGCGCAGCGGCCGGCGAGTTCGGGCGAGCCAGGGTCGAGCGGCAGGCCGTTGGGACCCATTACCGGCTGCGCGCCCATCGCGCCGATCGCGCCGCTGGCGACGAGCAGGTAGAAGATGGTGCAGATACCGAGCGACCCGATCAGGCCGATCGGCACGTTGCGCTGCGGGTTCTTGGTCTCTTCGGCCGCGGTCGAAACGGCGTCGAATCCGACATAGGCGAAGAAGATCGACGCCGCCGCGCCCAACACGCCGGTCGTACCGGTCGGCAGGAACGGTTCGGTCGGAGAGCCGAAGTGTGAGCCGTTGAGCACCGGCAACGTCAGAATGCAGAACGCGGTCAGTGCGGTGATCTTGACCAGCACCAGGACCGCATTGACCCGGGCGCTTTCGGTCGTTCCGATGACCAGCAGCCAAGTGACGAAGCCGACGACGATGATCGCGGGAAGGTTGATCCACCCGCCGGTCGCCATCGCCGTCTGGAGATCGGCATTGGGCGCGGACCCGAACAACACCGAGACGTGCGCCATCAATGCATCGGCGTTGCGTATCGCGCTTGGTATATGCAGCCCTGCGCCGTCGAGTGCCCCCGCCGCATGGTTCGACCAGCCGACCGCGACCGCGCTGGCGCCGACCGCATATTCGAGGATCAGCGCCCAGCCGACCATCCAGGCGAGCAACTCGCCGGTGACCGCATAAGTGTAGGTATAGGCCGATCCCGACACCGGGACCATCGAGGCGAGTTCGGAATAGCAGAGCGCGGCGACCGCGCAGACGAAGCCGGCGACGATGAAGCTGAGCAGCATGCCCGGCCCAGCCTTTTGCGCGGCTTCAGAGGTCAGCACGAAGATACCGGTACCGATGACGGCGCCAATGCCGAGCATGGTCAGCTGGAACGCACCGAGCGATCGGTGCAGTCCCTTTTTCTCGGCGGTCGCGAGGATCGCGTCGAGTGGTTTGATGCGGTCAAAAATCATGAATGGGCAACCCCCAAGGCCGTATTCTTGCGTTGGCGGCGGAGCCTAGCCGCAAAACCCCCGTGCGCAATCCCTTATTGGTTACAACTGCGACGAGTTCAGCGCGCCAGCATCGGCCCCAGCGCGCGGCCGCCGAACAGGTGGACGTGGAGATGCGCGATTTCCTGATGGCCGTGCAAGCCGACATTGGCGAGCAGGCGATAGCCCGGCGCGACGAGATCGAGATCGCGCGCGACCTTGCCGACGGCGCGAACGAAGCCCGCGATCTCCGCGTCCGATGCCTTGGCGCTGAAATCGTCCCACGACACATAGGGCCCGCGCGGGATCACCAGGACATGGGTCGGCGCCTGCGGGTTGATGTCGTGGAAGGCGATTGCCCATTCGTCTTCGTACACGCGCTTCGACGGGATCTCGTCGCGCAGGATCTTCGCGAAGATATTCTGGTCGTCATAAGGTTGGGTGGCGTCGATCGGCATCAATTCCCCTCCCGCTCGCGGGAGGGGTTAGGGGAGGGCGTGTCATCCTCCGTCCCGGTGAGCGCAGCGATTTACGACATGCCCTCCCAGGCTTGGGTGAAGCAAGCCCCCGGCTTGCTTCAGCTCGTCCGGGGGACGACCGGCCCAAGCCTCCCTCCCGCAAGCGGGAGGGAGGTTAAGAGCGACCGGCCTTTTCGGTGAGGCCCGAGGTGCCGGTACGACGCGCCAGCTCGTTACGCACGTCGTTGAGGCACAGGCCGGAATCCGCGAGCAGGACGAGCAAGTGATAGACCAGATCAGCGGCCTCGCTGGTCAGTTCCTTCTTGTCCTTGCGCATCGCCGCGATCACGGTCTCGACCGCTTCCTCGCCAACCTTCTGCGCGATCTTGGCGCGGCCGCGGACGAACAGTTCTGCGGTGTACGAACTGGAGGCGCTCTCGCCCTTGCGCGAGTGAATCAGTGCGTCGAGCGCGTCGAGCGGGTCGTTGTCCATGACGTGAGCGCTGCCTGTCCGCGCCGCCGCCGTCAATCCTTGGATGCGGTCTCGGGCGTGGTGCCGGCCTGTTTGGCGAAGCGCTTGCGCAGCGCCCGGCGCGCCAGCCAGACGCCCGCGACCGCCATGCCGAACAAGGCGATGTCGGACAATTCGGGCATCGATCGCGTGTGGATCACCCCGCTGTGCGGCGGGACCGAGGCGAGCGCCGGGGTTGCGAGCAGCAGGAGGGGCAAGGCGAAGAGATAGCGCATTTGAGGGCGTGATACCGCGCGGCTCTTAAATTTCCGTCATGCCGGATTTGTTCCGGCACCCAACGCGCACCAACGGCTGGACTCCCCTGCGGAGCGTTGGACCCCGGAACGAGTCCGGGGTGACGGTCAGGAGATAGGCGCGCGCACCGGGATGCCCGCGGCGGCGAGCGCGCGATGGGCGTCGGCGATCGACGCCTCGCCAAAATGGAAGATGCTCGCGGCGAGCACCGCGCTGGCATGGCCGTCGCGGATGCCGGCGACGAGGTCGTCGAGCCCGCCGACGCCGCCTGACGCCACTACCGGCACGCTGACCTGGTCGGCGATGGTGCGGATCAGCTCGAGGTCATAGCCGTCGCGTGTGCCGTCGCGGTCCATGCTGGTGATCAGCAATTCGCCCGCGCCGAGCTCGGCCAGACGCAGCGCATGCGCGACCGCGTCGATCCCGGTCGGCTTGCGTCCGCCATGCGTGAAGACTTCCCAGCCGCCGCTGGTCGAGCGCCGCGCGTCGACCGAGGCGACGCAGCATTGGCTGCCGAAACGCTCGGCGATGTCGCTGACGAGTTCGGGCCGCGCCACCGCGGCGGAATTGACCGCCACCTTGTCCGCGCCGGCGAGCAGCAGCGCGCGGGCGTCGTCGGCCGAGCGGACACCGCCGCCGACGGTCACCGGCATGAAGCAGACCTCGGCGGTACGTCGCACGACGTCGAGGATCGTACCGCGCGCCTCGTGGCTGGCGGTGATATCGAGGAAGCAGAGTTCGTCGGCACCGGCGGCGTCATAGGCCTGCGCCTGTTCGACCGGATCGCCGGCGTCGCGCAGATCGACGAAATTGACGCCCTTCACCACGCGGCCATTGGCGACGTCGAGGCAGGGGATGACACGCGCGCGGACGGTCATCTGATCAAGCCGATGGCGCCACAAAGGAGCGCGGCGAAGGGAATGAGCGAATAGATAAGAATGCTCGACCAGAAATAGGTTGGGTGCTCGGCGCGCGCCACCCAACTCGCCCGTCCCCAGACCGCGCCGCGACGAATTGCGCGCGAGATGATAAACAGCCCTCCTGCTCCTAATGCGACGTATAACGCGCCAAGAAGAGCGTCGCTCACGCTGCGTCCGCCACGGCGATCGCCGCGGCAAGATCGAGGCGCCCGTCGTATAGCGCGCGACCAGTGATGACGCCCTCAATTCCGTCGCGAGCATGGAGCGCCAGGATATGGATGTCGCCGATCCCTGCCACGCCGCCCGAGGCGATCACCGGAATGTCGACCGCGCGGGCGAGGTCGACCGTGGCCTGGACGTTGCATCCCTTGAGCAGGCCGTCACGGCCGACATCGGTGAACAACAGAGCCGCAACCCCGGCATCCTCGAACCGGCGTGCCATGTCTGCGACCGACACATCCGACACGTCGGACCAGCCGCGCGTCGCGACCATGCCGTCCTTGGCATCGACCGCGACGACGATACCACCCGGGAAATCGCGCGCGGCCTCACGCACCAGTTCGGGATTGTCGAGCGCGGCGGTGCCGATCACCAGCCGCGACACGCCGGCGTCGAACCATCCTTCGATCGCGGCGCGGTCACGGATGCCGCCGCCCAATTGGACATGGCCGGGAAAGGCGGAGACCACCGCTCGGACCACGTCGCCATTGACCGACTGGCCGGCGAACGCGCCGTCGAGATCGACCATGTGGAGATGCCGCGACCCGGCCGCGGCGAAGGCCATCGCCTGGGCCACGGGATCGTCACCATAGATCGTCGCGCGGTCCATATCGCCCTCGGACAACCGCACGACGTTGCCGCCTTTGAGATCAATGGCGGGGAAGACGATGAGCGACATTAAAATTCCTCCCCGGCACGGGGAGGATCTCTAAGGCCGCCATGTCAGGAACCTCTTCAACAATTCCAGCCCGTAGCGCTGGCTCATTTCGGGGTGGAATTGCACGCCCGCCATGTTGTCGCGCGCGATTGCCGCCACGACCGGGCCGGCATGATCGCTCGTCGCGACCACATCCGCGCCCTCGAAAGC
>DASVNU010000343.1:0-4089 GCA_036383655.1 Sphingomonas sp.
TCGCCATCGTTGGCCGGTACGCTGAAACTGGAATCATCCATGCGATTCAAAGCCGTTGCCATCCCCACTCTCCGTTCGGCCCTTTGGAACACTGTCCCCGTGCGCCTGTCGGACCCCAATGACGAGCGGGCCTATAGCGGCGCGGAAGCGGCTCCACAAGCGATTGACGACGGACAGAAATCCGCCGGCGTCATTTTTCGAGCTTGTAGTACGGGGATGCTGACGGATGTGTGAACCATGCCTTCATCATTCGGTCATATCCGCAGCATCAATGAAGGGCAGCAAAGTTAACCTTCATCGTGTCATAATGAAACGTTAACCATACAAGCTCTGCCTTCCCTAACGGAAATCGAACTTTGGTTATATAATTATTGGTTAACGCGATTGCGCTTAATCCTTTGTTTTGCACTAGCCTGTAAGCAGCAGCCCCGACTGCAATAGAATCATTCTCGTCTCAGGGGGTCAGCGACGAGTTGAAGAGAGAGTAGACGCGATGTCTGTCCGAATGGCGATGGCTAAACTCTGCGCCTGCGCATGCGGGGGCGCCATAATCGGCGGCGGTGCGGTCAAGGTGGCCGATACGGCCAAGGCCCATCCCGCTTATGCCAAGACGTACAAGAAGCGCGTCGTGCGTGCCCGCGTGGCCAGCGTGGCGCGGTCGCGGGTTCGCAAGGTGGTGAGCACCACCACGACCTGCCCGCCGGCGATAGTGACGGTCGCCGGTGGCGCGCCGATGCCGATGCCCCCGTCGTTCACCGGTTCGAGCGGCGAAGTGCCGGTGGTCGGCGGCAGCGGTGGTTGGGGCGGCGGCGGTGGCGGCTTCTTCGGCGGCGGCTTCTTCGGTGGCGGCAGCAGTGGCAGCGGCGGGATCGCGATCTCGTCGACCTCGTCCAGTTCGGGCGGCTCGTCCTCGACCTCATCCTCGACCGGCGGCTTCTCGTCGGGCAGCACGTCTTCTTCGTCGTCGGGCAATGTCTCCTCGTCGTCGAGCGGGAACGTCTCCTCGTCTTCCTCGGGCGACGTCTCGTCCTCGACCTCGTCCTCCGGCAATGTCTCGTCGTCCTCGTCGACGTCCAGTTCCTCGAACGGATCGTCGTCGTCGACCTCCTCGTCGTCGAATGGGTCGAGCTCGTCCAACTCGTCGGCCAGCTCGGGCTCTTCCTCGACGTCGTCCTCGAGCTACGGCTCGTCGTCGAAGGGCTGGAGTTCGAACGGCGGCTGGTCGTCGAACGGTGGCTGGAGTTCGACCGGCGGCCACGGTTCATCGACCGGATCGACCGGCGGCCCGCCCGCCCCGGTGCCCGCACCGCCGATGGTCCTGCTGTTCGGCGGCGCCGCGGCCGCGATGGTTGCGCGCAAGCGCCTGACGAAGAAGAAAACCGCGGAGACGACTGCCGCCTAAGCGGCGCTCAGCGCTTTCTCGATGTCGGGAATTGGATGGCCGGTAAGGTCCTTCGGGACTTCGCCGGCCAATCTGTTGGCGACCTCGACATGATAATGTTTGCGCAGTTCGCCCAAGGTGTGCGGCGGCGCGGCAATGATCAGCGACTCGAACTCATTGGCCAGCGCGCGTTCCTTCAGCATCGCGCCGACATCGGCGGCGAAGCGATCCTCTTCCTGCTGGTGGAAATCGACTTCCTGCATCGAACTGCGCGCCGAGCCGACCGAATTGGCGGTGCTGCCCGGTGCGTCGGTCTTCTGGTCGCGATCGGCGCGGTTGATCCGGTCCTGGGCGTGCTCGACCACCAGATTGGGATGCACGCCGTCGCCTTCATTGCGCAGGAACAGCGCCTTGCGCCCATCGGCGACGACGACCAGGGTGTTGTGACGAAGCTGCATGGCCTTCTCTCCTCGTTTGCGAGGTGAACGCCGCAGCACCGCGCCGGGTTGCGCGCCCCGTCGCGCCCCGCCATAGCCACGCCGCTATGCATGACATCCGCCTGATCCGCGATAACCCCGAAGCCTTCGATGCCGGCCTGGCCCGCCGTGGCTTGTCGCCGATGGCGGCGGACCTGCTCGCGCTCGATGAGAAACGCCGCGCGGTAATCACCGAGCTTCAGGCAGGACAGACTCGTCGTAACGAGGCATCGAAGGCGATCGGTGCGGCCAAGGCGGCCAGGGACGAAGCCGCCGCGCAGGCGCTGATGGCCGAGGTCGCGACGCTCAAGACGCGCCTGCCCGAGCTCGAGGAAGAAGAGCGCACCGCTCAGCAAGCGCTCGACACCCAGCTCGCCGCGATCCCCAATTTGCCGCTCGCCGACGTGCCCGCGGGCGCCGATGAGGACGATAACGAACTGATGCATGAGCGTGGCAGCAAGCCCGCCTTCGCGTTCGAAATTCGCGAGCATGATGCGATCGGCCCGGCGCTCGGGCTGGACTTTGAAACCGGCGTGGCGCTCGCCGGTGCGCGCTTCACGCTGGTGCGCGGCGCCGCGGCTCGACTCAATCGCGCGCTCGGGCAGTTCGGGCTCGACGTGCTGACGAAACATCATGGGTACGAGGAAGTCGTACCGCCGCTGATGGTGCGCAGCGAGGCGATGTTCGGCACCGGTCAGCTGCCCAAGTTCGCCGAGGATCTGTTCCAGACCACCGATGGCCGCTGGCTGATCCCGACGTCGGAAGTGTCGCTGACCAACATCGTGCGCGAAAAGATCCTGGCGGCTGACGAACTGCCGCTGCGCTTCACCGCGCTGACGCCCTGTTTCCGGTCAGAGGCGGGCGCGGCCGGACGCGATACGCGCGGCTTCATCCGCCAGCACCAGTTCGAAAAGGCCGAAATGGTGTCGATCGTCCCGCCCGACCAGTCGGAGGCCGAACACGAGCGGATGACCGCGGCGGCGGAGGACGTGCTGACCCGGCTCGGCCTGCCGTTCCGCCGCATGAAATTGTGCACCGGCGACATGGGTTTCTCCGCCGCGCGCACCTACGATCTCGAAGTGTGGCTGCCCGGCCAGGGTCGCTATCGCGAGATTTCGAGTTGCTCGACCTGCACCGATTTCCAGGCGCGCCGGATGAACGCGCGCTTCCGCGGCGAGGACGGCAAGCCGGCGTTCGTCCACACACTCAATGGCTCGGGTCTGGTCGTCGGCCGCATGATGGTCGCGATCCTGGAGAATTATCAGCAGGAAGACGGCGCGGTGGCGATTCCCGACGTGCTGCAGCCCTATCTCGGCGGGTTGAACCGGCTCGAGCCCAAGGCGTGAGGATTCTCCTCACCAACGATGACGGCTATCACGCGCCCGGCCTCGCCGTGCTCGAACGCCTCGCGCGGTGTTTCTCGGACGACATCACCGTCGTCGCGCCCGCGGAAGAGCAATCGGGCAAGGGGCGGTCGCTGACGCTGACCGAACCGCTCCGCGTCAAGCGCTTCGACGACAAACGCTACGCGATCGGTGGCACGCCGACCGACGCGGTGATGTTCGCGCTCGCCAACATCATGCGCGATGCGAAGCCCGATTTGATCCTGTCAGGCGTCAATCGCGGCGCCAATCTGGGCGAGGACGTATTCTATTCGGGCACGATCGGCGCGGCGATGGAAGGCGCGCTCGCCGGCATCCGCTCGATCGCGATCAGCCAGCGCTACGGCGCCGACGCACCGGGCCACGACGTCACCTTCGATACCGCCGAAGCCTGGGGCGAGCGCGTGCTGGCGCCGTTGATCGCCGCGCCGGTCGATCCGCGCATCGTCGTCAACGTCAATTTCCCGCCGATCCTGCCCGATGAGGTGAAGGGCGTGCGCGTCGTCCACCAGGGGTTACGCGACTATGGCCGGCTCAAGGTGATCGAGCGCACCGATCCGCGCGGGTTCGCTTATTACTGGATGGGGTTGGGCCGCGTCGAGCACACGCCGGCGGCCGATACCGATCTCGAAGCGATCGAAATGGGTTACATCACCGTCACGCCATTGCAGATGGACCTGACGCATCGCGATTCATTGGCTATGCTGGAGAAAGCGTATCGATGACGCAGGGGGGGCCCGCGATGCGAATGATCTTACTTGTCTTTTTGATATTCGGGCTTTCGGGTTGCATCCCGCGGACCGATTACGCGCGGCCATCGGATGCGGCCCCGCCGCCCGCCGCCGATTAT
>DASVNU010000344.1:0-6095 GCA_036383655.1 Sphingomonas sp.
GGGGCGCCTGACCAAGGGTTGGCGGTCTTGAGGGGCATAATGGTGCTTCACTGCATCAGAATGCCCCTCGGCTCGGTGGGCGACAATCGCGAATGTCAGCCAGCTGCGATCAAAGATAACGTCTGAGTTTTACTGCGGGCGATGCTAACCTCCCGGTTTTGCGAGAACGGACTTCCTGGGCTCGATGTCGCTCCACAGGCTCGCTATTTGCTTGCAGGCCGCATTTATCGCGCGAACACGGGCGGAGTGATCGGACGTCGAAAACCCGATCCGCTCCTGCATTCGAATATCCGCAACTATGGACAATTCGCGGCTGAAACCACCCAATTCCTTCCCGTGGGTGTCGATCAGCAGATGCGCCAAGGCAAGCATGTAGCGGCCCATTTCCCTGCGGTGCTCGCCGCGCTGCCGCTTTGTTTCTTCAAGACGGCAGGACTCCGGGTCGGGAGCCTTTTGGGGACGAAACATCACGACCCCGACCATCTTACCCTCGTCTGCGCCACCGGGCTTGATCAGCAGGTCGGGCTGGACAGATACTGAGACGCCGTTGATAGGTAGAACTGGGAAGCGTTCGGTCTGCTCGAGGCGCAAGCTGCGAAGACCGAAGGCATTTTCGGCGAGCTCGAAAAGGCCGATTGTCTCCACGCAGCGAAGGGATTCCTCTTTCGATTTCGGTCTGATAGAGGGATCACCGGCTTTGGCCGTTAACGATGTCTTTGCCTGTGTGAGAATAGATTTTGATCGTGCCGGATCGGAGCAATAGGCCCGGATTGGGTTCAGCGCTTCGGAATGGGGAATGAGTACCGGTGGACTGGCGAAACGGGAGTTATGCAAAACCGTTTCTTGCTGGTCCGGTTTCATGATCAGGTATTCAGCCAAAGCGGCGGCTGACATGCGTGGCTCGTGAAACTCGCGAACATTGGGATGCAGTTTTATGACGCTAGCCATTGATCAAGACATCTCCGTTCAACTCGACGCCAGCCGGACGTTATGGCTTACTGAAATTTCACGCCAGACTTTCCACGATCAGGGCCTGGAATCACTTGAAAGTGACGATGGCCTGTTCATAGCGCTGGAAGATATCACAAACGGAACATTTGAGGTACTGGCAAAAGCCGCGTCCGCTCGAACCGGATTCGATCTCTTGAATTTGCTAGCCTTTCAAATGCGCACGCGCGCTGTCTAAGCTACCGGACCATTATCCCGCCGTAGGCGAATCAACTGTTCACCGACGCCGAGCAGAGCCATCGGGGGCGAGCGCAAAAACACCACTCTTTCGCATCGATGTCCTTGAAGGAAACGCCCGTTATTTGGATCGGCCGTCGGCGTAGCGAGCGTCCGATATTGAGGTGCGTTTCAGCTTTTTCTTGCATACGGCATCCGGACGTAATCGTTGGCTTAGCCGTCACACGTTTTCGAACGTTTGACGGGTTGATAAGCACGCGCAAAAGCGCCTGCTCAACCTAAGGTTTGGCCACCCGATGAGGAAACGCGATCAAAGTCGTTTTGTTAACGCGACCTGCGCTCCGCTCTTTATGGGCAACATTTTGGCGGACGGACATAAGGCCAGTTCGCCTAGTGCTACGGCAACGTTCGTTCGCTTCGAAAACCGCATTTTTGTCGTGACATGTCTCCACGTAAAACAGATCGCTTTTAAAGGTAGAGGGTCGACGGCAAGGCTACATGCCGGTCGCGCAGTAATTGAATTGGCGCATTGGACGACCAAAGGCGTTCGTGTGCCTTCGCTACGAGACGTTGACCGCGATACCGCCATCGACGTCAGTTTGTGCGAATTGCCCGTATATCTTTTGGAGTTACTCTCGCGGGATAAGGTGAAGCGCCCAATCGACCTCGACAACTTTACCGCGCCAGACTGGCCCATAATTCGATACTGCCTGGCCGCAGGGTTTCCGGACCGCGCGAAGTCGGAAGACGGAGCAATATTAACTTCACCGATGGTCGAGGCGGTAGCGGAGCTTGCTTCAAAGGTCGACTCAGCGTCGACCTCGTTTGTTCTGCAGAGCAAACTAAAGACGGCACCGAAATGGACCTTCAGCGGAATGAGCGGTGGGCCCATCTTCGCACTCGGGGCCAATACACCACAGCCGGTCGGCATCATATTTGAAGGCTACCCGAGTGGCGAAGAAGCAAACAGACCGTCCGATGCATTCCTATGCGAGCGCGACATATTAATACGCGGTCAGATGTTGACGCCCGACATCTTCAGAAGTTGGCTACACGCCGTGGAACTCATCTAGAAATAGAACTTCAAACGCCTCAAAACTGCAATGCGAAATAATGGCCATTGGTGACAAACGAGGGGAAACTGAGAAACGGCGCCTTTCGGCGGTGTCGAGAAGAGGCGCCTACGACCATGGTTAGTCCGCTTACCACCCATTGCGGACGCCAGATTCGGGACAAGCCCGGCATGACGAGGTGAGGGCGTCGCTATCGACTACGCCGCCCGGACATCGCGCCGCCGCACGTTCGCGATCGACCACAAAGCCGCCGGCAGGAACAGCAGCACCAGCGGCACCGCCGCGACCAGTCCGAAGATGATCGCGGTCGCCAGCGGTTGTTGCAGCCCCGCGCCGCGGCTCACGCCGAGCGCCAGCGGGGCCAGGGTCAGCACCGCGATCAGCGCCGACATCAGGATCGGCCGCAGCCGCTTGGCGCCGGCTTCGCGCAGCGCCTCCAGCGTCAGCGGGGCGTCGCGGTCGATTTCCGCCAGGAAGAAAATCACCAATTCGGTCACCATCCCGACCACCATGGTCAGGCCCATCAGGGCCGAGATGTTGAGCTCGATGCCCGTCGCCCATAACCCGGCGAGCACCGCGGCCGCCGACAACAGGATCGTGGCGAGCGCCGCCCCGGTCCAGGCGAGCCGCTCGAACAACAAGGTCAGCAGCAGGGCGGTGAGCAGGACGGCGGCGGCGAAGACCAGGCTGAGGTCGGCGAAGCTCTTCTGCTGCTCGGCATAGAGGCCGCCATAATCGACGCGGACCGAAGCCGGCAGGTGCAGCCCGTCGACCGTCGACTTCACGTCGCGCATGCCCGAGCCCAAATCGCGCCCTTCGAGCCGCGCGGTGACCGCGATGAACGGCGCGAGGTCCTCGCGGGTCAGCTGCTGCTGGCCCGGATCGATCGAGACTTTCGCGATCGCGCCCAGCCGGACGGCATGGCCGTCGGGCGCAGTCAGCACCAGTGCGGCGATCTGGTCGGTGCGGCGGCGCAATTCCTCGGGCGCGCGGACGCGGACGCCGACCAATTGCTCGCCGGCGCGGACATTGGTCGCGGCCGATCCGCCGACCAGCGCCTCGACCTGGTTCGCCACCGCATCGGGGTCGAGCCCCTGTTGCGCGGCGGCGCCGGGATCGACGCGGACGCTGACCGCGTCGCCCGCCACGCGCAGGCCGTCGACCACTTCGACCACGCCGTCGATCTTGCCGATCGCGGTGCCGACCTTGCCCGCCGCATCGGCGAGCTGCTTGGGATCGTCGCCGAACAATTTGACCTCGATCGGCTGAGGCACCGCGGTCAGGTCGCCGATCAAATCCTCCATCAACTGGATCAATTCGACCTCGAGCCCCGGCACCTTGACCGCGATCTTCTGGCGGATATCGGCCATCACCTCTTCGATCGGCCGGCGCGAGCCACCTTTCAGGCGGACGAAATAATCGCCTTCGTCGGCTTCGGTCAGGCCGCCGCCGAGCTGCAAGCCGGTGCGCCGCGAATAGCTCGCGACTTCGGGGGTGGCGCGGATGATGTCCTCGACCTGGCGGAGCAGGCGATCGGTATCCTCCAGGCTGGCGCCCGACTGCGCCTTGTAGTCGAGCACGAAACCACCTTCGTCCATTGCCGGCATGAAGCCCGACGGGACATGGTTCCAGGCCAGCACGCCGAGCACGACCAACGCGGCGGCGACGACCCCGGCGAACCAAGCCGGACGCTTGAACGCGCGATCGCCCGCCGAGCCATAATATTTGCCCAGCCGCCCCATGAACCCGTCGGCGCGCTCCGCCGCCTCGGCATCCTTGTCACGCAGCCAGTGCGCGGCGATCAGCGGAATGACGTAGCGGGCATAGAGCAACGACACCGCGAGCGCGGCGACCATCGTCACCGCGAGCGCCTGGAAGAAGCCGCCGGTGACCCCGCTGACGAACGCCAGCGGCAGGAAGACGATGATCGTCGCCATCGTCGAGCCGACCAGCGGCCGGCCCATTTCGGCCGCCGCCTCGAGCAGCGTCGGCGGCGTGGTCGCGCGCTTTTCCTGCATGCGGCGCATGATGTGTTCGAGCATCACCACCGCGTCGTCGACGACGAGCCCGACCGCGGCGGCCATCCCGCCCAGTGTCATCATGTTGAAGCTCATGTGCAGCGTCAACAGCGCGAGGCAGGTCGCCGCGAGCACGGCGGGCAGCATCAGCCCGGTGATCAGCATCAGCCGGCCCGAGCGCAGGAACAGGAACAGGACCAGCCCCGCCAGAATCGCGCCCAGGATGATCGCGTCGCGCACCGCGTCGGCAGCGCCGGTGACGAGCTCGGACTGGTCGTAAAAGGGGGTCACCTTGACGCTCGGCGGCAGGCCCGCCTGCTTGAGCCGCTCGTCGACCGCCTTGACGATCGTCACGGTGTCGCCGGTCAGCGCCTGGCGGACGTTGACCAGCACGGCGTTGGTGCCGTTCGAGGTCACCTTGGTGAAATTGGGCGCGGCGGCGGGATGGATGCGTGCGATCTGGCCGAGCGTGACGAGGCCGGCACCGCTGGTCTGCCCCGATTTGACCGGGATCGCCGCGATGTTGGCGACCGAGGCGACGCGGTTCTCGACCAGCACGAGGTAGAGCCGGTGGCGGTCCTCCATCTTGCCGACGCCGCGCACGCTGTTGGCCTTGCCGATCGCGGCCGCGACATCGGGGAGCGTCAGGCCGAGCGCCTGGAGGCGGCCGGGGTCGATATCGACCGCGAATTCGCGTGAGGACCCGCCGAGCACGTCGACGCCGGCGACGCCGGGCACGGTCGACAAAGCGGGCAGCACCTTGAGCTCGGCGATCTGGCGCAGCGCCTGCTGGTCGAGATTGTCCGAGGTCAGCGCGACGCCGAGCACGGGGAAGATCGTCGGGTCCGAACGGCGGACGTTGAAGCGCGTGCCGGCGGGCAGATCGGGCAGAATCGTCGCGATCGCGCCCTGCGTCGCGAGCGTGGCCTGCGCCATGTCGTCGCCCCAGTTGAAATTGAGCGCGACCTCGGCCGAGCCGCGGCTGGTGGTCGAGCGGACGCGGGTGACGCCAGGGACGGCGCGCAACGCGACTTCGATCGGACGGGTGATCTCGGCGGCCATCTGCGCGGCGTCGCGGTCACCGGCATCGACCGCGACGACGACGCGCGGATAATCGATGTGCGGAAACAGGCTGACCGGCAGCTTGGTCGCGGCGAGCAGGCCGCCCAGGGTCAGCAGCGCGACCGCGAGCCAGATCGAGCGCGCGTGGCGGGACAGCGCGGCGCTCATTTGGTGCGCACCTGCATGCCGTCCTCGAGCGCGGTGCCGCCCTCGGTGACGACCTGGTCGCCGGGCTTCACGCCCTTGACGATGACGACGCGGTCGCCGCTGACCGCGCCGGCCTCGACGTCGCGACGATGCGCGACGCCCTTGGCGACGACGAAGACATAGGGCTGGCCGGCATCGTCGAGCAACGCGGCATAGGGAATGGTCAGCGCCGCGCCGCCGCCATTGCTGCCCAGATCGAGCTGGCCGTTGAGCGCGGAGTTGGTGCCGATGCCCGACCCGGCGGGCACGTTGACGTACAGCGACGCGAGCTTGGTGGTCGGATCGACCACCGGATCGACCGACAATACCGGCGCCGAAAAGGCGATGCCGCTGGGTGGCGTGACGCGGAGCACCATGCCGGGCCTGATCCGCGACGCCTGCGCGGGGTCGAGGCCGAAGCGCGCGCGCAAATTGCCCGACCCGGCGATCGAGGCGACCGCGGTACCGGGCGCGACGAGGTCGCCGGGGGCGGAGGCGACGCTTTCGACGAAGCCTGCCGCCGGGGCGCGCAGGGTCAGCGCGCCATTGCGGGCGCCCAGGCTGGCGTGGG
>DASVNU010000345.1:0-3305 GCA_036383655.1 Sphingomonas sp.
GCCGCGCGTTTCTCGTTCTTCGACTATCCCGAGCCGATCACCGTCGCCGACACCAATTTCAACCGCGGGGTCGATCCCAGGGAGTTTCGTGAAGCCGCGGTCGAGCGTTTCGCGATGCTCGACACCAACCATGACGGCAAGATCACCCGCGCCGAGCTCCCCAAGCTCAACGCGCCGGCGGCCGGCCAGTTCGGCGGCAAGGGCAAACGCGGCGGCGGCGGACGCGGTCCGCGCGGCGATGAATCCGGTCGCGATACGCCGCCCGCGGGCAAGGACGCGGCGGCGCCGAACCCTGAGGACTGAACCCCGATCGCCGAAACCGCGACCGGGCGTGCCGTATCGGCACGGGATGGTTTGAACCGCGCGCGCTGCGGCGCTACACCGCGACCATGCGGTTCGCGTTCGTCAAATGCCATGGCTCGGGCAATGATTTCCCGATGATCGATGCGCGCGCCATCGATTTGCCCGACGCTGTCTGGACGCAAGTCGCGCTGGCGCTGGCCGATCGGCGCGGGCCGGTCGGCGGCGATGGGCTGTTGCTGCTCACCGCCGGCGACGCGCGGCACGATTTCGGCTTTCGCATGTTCAACAGCGACGGATCGGAGGCGGAGACCTGCCTCAACGGGTTGCGCTGCGTCGCGCGCGCCGGGTTCGATGCCTTGGGGATCGATCACGCGCACGTCCATCTCAAGACCTCGGTGGTCGAGGTGACGCGCGATCCCGACCTCGCGCCCGGCGTCGTCACGGTTCGCGAATTGGCCGGTCCGGCGTCGCTCGACGTGGCCGACTGGCCGATGTCGATCGGCCGGCAACAGAATGTCCAGATGCCGATCCCCGGATTGCCCGGCGCGCGGCCGTTCACCGCGATATCGATCCCCAATCCGCACCTCGTCGCCTTTGTCGATGCGGTCGACGAACAGGAACTGGTCGCGATCGGTCAGCTGTGCGAATCGGCACCCGACTGGCTGCCCAACCGCGCCAATGTCAGCTTCGTCGAAACGCGCCCCGGCGGGCTGTTCGTCCGCACCTTCGAGCGCGGCGTCGGGCTGACCGACAGTTGCGGCAGCGCGATGGCGGCGTCGACCTTCGCCGCTTGCCTGACCGAACGTGCCCGCTTCGATACCGAAATCACCGTCTGGAACGCCGGCGGATTGATCAAGGCCTGCGCCGAGACCGACGGCATGGTCCGGCTGTCGGGCAACGCGACGTATGAATGGGAAGGCTCGGCGGACGTCGATCTCGACCGTGCCCTGGCCGGCGAAGTCAGCGTGGCGCGGCATTTCAACGACGAGATCGCGGCCTGGGCAAGGGTGGCGGAAGAGGCGCTGGCGACACCCTGAACGGCCAGCCGGCCGCAACGGTTCAGGACGACCCTGACATCGGAATCCCGTCTGGCCTGCGCACGTCGTCCGATCGGCGTTGCCGGATCAGCGCAGCTGGGCGCGGATGTGCTCGACGCGCCTGGCCGCGCCCTCGGCCGTGCTGCCCAGCCGGATGTAGCGCGCCGCCGCCGCCGCCGTGTCGCGCCCGGCCGTGATATCGAACGCGGCGCAGAAATCGTCCGATTCCCAGCGCGCCAGGCTGGCCGCGCGCTGGGCGCAGGCGTGGCTATACACCGCAACCCCGCCTCGGCCGTGGCGGCGGACGACGCGGCCATATTGCCGGACGGCAAGGCGGATGGTCGCGCGGTCGATCTCCGGGGCCGGGACCGGGACCGGGGCTGGAGCCGGTGCCGCCGTCAGCGTCGGGGTGGCGGGGCTCGCCGCGGCGCTGCCGGCGCCGAAGCCCGCGGGCGTGAGCAGGCGGCGTACCTGGTGGAAGCTCGACCGGGTGAAGCTCGCGGCCGACCCATTGTCACCGCCCGGCAGCATCGCCGCGACCTGCCCGGGCACCCCTGGCAAGGTGATCGCGACCGCGGGCAGGCCGACAAAGGCAAGGATCAGCGCGACCGTGGTGCCGGCGCCGCGGCGCGGCGGCATCGGATAGGGCGATGCCCAACCGGGTCGCGCCTCATCCTCGGGCGGCGCCGCGCGTTGCAGATCATAAGCGATGCGGTTGTTGTTGTTGCCCAACACTGCCCAGGCGGCATTGAACGCTCGCGTCCGATCGGCGGCGTCGGGGATGCCTTGCGCGGTATCGGGATGGTATTTGCGCAACAGCGCCTTCCACGCGGCGCGGATCACCGCCTCGTCCGCATCGGACGACACGCCGAGCACTGCATAATAATCGGGCGCCGCCGCCATGGGCGATGTTTGCGCCCAAAAGGCGAACTCGGCAAGCATAGGGATGCGCGTGCCTTCGCGCGGGCCGATCGTGCGTCGGCGCGCCTGCTCCCGGCGCCCGCGCGACCGCTGTCGCGGGGCCGCCGGCGGCGGCGAATCGATGCATGACGACGCCATCTTCCCGCACTGCGGGCAAGCCTGTCGCGAGTCCCGAAATCGACGGAAAACCGGGTAAAAGTGTTGCTTCGCCGCCACAGCGGATCAGCTTTGTTTCGCTTGCGCGGAAACGAACCATTGGGTAGGGAGTTTGCGCTGTCCGTAGTGACAACCGAGAAAGGGGATACAGATGCGCAAGCTTGCCATTGCCGTGGCGCTCGCTTCAACCGCTCTTGCGACGCCCGCGCTTGCGCGCGACAAGGCGTGGTATGTTGGCGTCGAAGGCGGCGCGATGATTGTCGAAGACATTCACTTCGATATTGGTGCGACTCCAAGCGCCATGAAGGTCGACCATGACTACGGTTATGATGTCGATGGCCAGGTCGGCTACGATTTCGGCATGTTCCGGGTCGAGGCTGAGGTCGGCTACAAGTCCGCCAACGTCAACACTATCAGCTCGAGCCTGAAGATCCCGGCTTATAATGCAGGGGGTGCGCTGATCCCGGGGGGTGGGGCGAACGCCGGCTCCTATAATTATGCCGGAGGCCGGACCACCGCGCTGAGCTTCATGCTGAACGGCTTGCTCGATTTCGGCGACGATGATGGCCTGCAGGGCTTCGTCGGCGGCGGTGTCGGTGTCGCTCGGGTCAAGGCCGGAAAATACGCGCTCAACACCTATGGCTCGTTCCTGGACGATTCGGACACGGTGTTTGCGTGGCAGGCGATCGCGGGTATCCGTGCTCCGCTGACCAGCCATATCGACGCGACGCTGAAGTATCGCTTCTTCAACGCCGAGAACGTCAAGCTGGTAGATGTGAGCGGCCGCACGCTGGACGGGCGTTTCCGCACGCACAGCATCCTCGGCGGCTTCACCTACAACTTCGGCGAACCGCCGGCTCCGCCGCCGCCGCCGCCGCCCCCGCCTCC
>DASVNU010000346.1:0-13352 GCA_036383655.1 Sphingomonas sp.
AACCCGGTCCGCAACCCGGTTTCTGCGGCGAACTATCGCGATCGACGGCGAACAGTTCGCGACGGGCCGATTGCTGCGGTGCTTCTGAAAAGCTGACAACGGGGCAGGTGGATGCCCTTCAGCACCAGCAGCAGTTCGACTGGTTGGATGTGTCGGTCGACCTATAAGGTCTGCCTATTGTACTCATATCGCCACGACGGACGATTGAAGGCCTTTCGTGCAGTCTGAGATTGCGCGAATTCGGATGTGATTGCGCAAGTCTCCGTTTAGTTGCGCATTGACTCATTTAGTTGCGCGGTTCACGTTTCGCGCAACTAAGGAGTTCGTGTGGCACGACCGATTCCCGAAGCCGATCTGGCAGCGATCGAGGCAGCGGTGGCCCGATACCCCGGCGGTGCGTCTGCGGCACAGATCGCCGAATCGCTTGCCGTACCCGGTGCCCGCCGGACGCTCCAATATCGCCTTCGCGCCCTGGTTGATGCCGGCCGACTGCGGCTTGCCGGCGACGGCCGCGCCGCCCGCTATCATCTTGGTGGCGATATTGTTGCTGAACTGGAGGCAGCCGACATCGTCCCGATGTCGCCGGAGGGCAAGGCGGTCCTGGCCTATGTCCGCCAGCCCGCCGCGACCCGACTACCGGTCGGCTATGATCGCGGGTTCTTAGATGGCTACCGGCCGAATGAGACCCATTATCTCACCCAAGAGCACCGCAACCATCTGGCCAGGGTCGGCAAGCCGCAGATCGAGGCCGCAGCCGCAGGAACCTATGCGAAGCAAATCCTGAACAGGCTGCTGATCGACTTGGCATGGAATTCCAGCCGGCTCGAGGGCAACACCTATTCGTTGCTCGATACCCGGCGGTTGCTCGATTTTGGGGAGGCTGCCGAGGGTCGCGGGCCACTCGAGGCGCAGATGATCCTCAACCACAAGGACGCGATCGAGTTTCTCGTCGCCAACGCCGACGATATCGGATTCAACCGCTATACGATCCTCAACCTGCACGCATTGTTGGCCAATAATCTGTTGGCCGACCCGGCGGCGGTCGGTCGGTTACGGCACATCATCATCGGCATCGACGGCTCCACATTCCATCCGCTGGAAGTGCCCGGGCTCATCGAGGAATGCTTCGATCAGCTCCTCGCCACTGCAGCAGCCATCGCGGATCCTTTCGAGCAAGCCTTCTTCGTCATGGTTCAACTTCCCTACCTCCAGCCCTTCGACGATGTGAACAAGCGGGTCTCGCGCCTCGCTGCTAACATTCCGATGATCAGGGCCAACCTTGCGCCGCTGTCGTTTGCCGAGGTTCCGGGCGATCTCTACACGCGCGCCACGCTTGGCGTGTACGAACGCAACGACATCTCCTTACTGCGCGACGTATTTCTCTGGGCCTATGAGCGATCAGCAGGACGTTACGCGGCGGTTCGCCAATCGATGGGTGAACCGGACCCTTTCCGCCTGCGCTACCGCGAAAGGTTGCGCGACGTCATCCGCGATGTTGTGCGCGGCCCCATGAACCGAAAGGCTGCGCGCGCGCACCTTGCCGAGATTGCGCGCGAGATCATTCCGGCGGCGGAGCAGGACCAGTTCATCGAGGTCGCGGAGACGGAGTTGCTTGGCCTGCACGAGGGCAGTTTCGCGCGCTACCAAGTCCGGCCATCGGAATTCGCGGCATGGCGTCTGATCTGGAGCCCGGCATGACCGTCCCGACAATTCTTCGCCGAATCTTCTGCGCGATGCGCGAGGACGGGCTGTTCGTGTGCACCTACAGCCAGTTCAACCGCAACGCGGTGACACGCGCGGTCGCGGGGGCTGGACCTCCAGGCGAGCGCCGAGTCGGCCGGATGTCGGCGATCCGGCGGCGGCGGGGATAAAATTTCCGATTTGATTTCACGTTTGATTTCACGACGGTGCAGGCGGGCGAGATCGCGCAGCAGTATAATGTCAGCGATAAAGTAACCAATTGCCGCTATCAACGGTCCCGCGCTCTTCCGCGTCCTGCGGGCATAACTTCATGAAATTGCGACGATTGCGGCGACATCTTCTTTGAGGCGTCTCTGTAGAATTCTCCACATCGTTGGTTATACGATAACTTGGTCTTTCGGGCGCTGTCCATGCGGATGCGTTCGGAGGGTTAGCTGTGCCTTTACCATACCGGCAGACCGCATCTTCACACGTGCCGGTCATAAGCATCCTCGCGTTTCTATTGAGGATGCGGACATGAAGACGGTATCAGTTGCGTTGGTCGCGGCGCTTGCGTTCGCGACACCTGCCGCCCAGGCGGTGGACCCCCATGTCGCGGTCAGCTCCGCGCAATATTCGATCGGCATCAGCGGTTTCGTGCCGGTGGTGTGCCACGCGACGGTCGACGCCGCGATGGTGCCGGCCCAATCGGGCCAGGTCTCGCTCGGCTCGCTCAACGAGTTCTGCAACAGCCCCAACGGCTATGAAGTCTATGCCGATTATTCGCCCAACATGGCGAAGGCGAGCCTGCTGGTCGATGGCCAGAAGCTTCCGCTCGGCACGGGCGGCACGACCCGCGTGACCAAGTCGAACCATGCCGGCATCGCCGCGCATGCGGTCTCGCTGGACTTGCCGACGGGCGTCGAGCCGGGCGCGATCTCGTTCCGGATCGTCGCGCTATAAGGCGGGGCAATTCTGTTGCGAGGGCACCGTCGACAATAACGGTGTCACCGTGACGGTGATCGTGTCGCTATAGACCGAGGCGGGCGTCTTGCCTTGCCCGCCCTCGAGCAACGTCGCCCGGATCGGCAGAATGCCGGCCGCGGCGTCGGTGCCGGCGCGCACGCAGGTCACCGTCGTGAAGGTCGGGCTGGCGGTGGTCGGGGTCTGGCCCAGAAACAGCGCCTTGTAGGCGAGCGTCTGATTGGCGTTGCCCAGCGAGCCGCCCGCGAAGGTCAGCTTGTAATTGTTCTGCGAGGCGACATCGACCTTATACGGTCCCGAACTGGCGACGCGGATATAGTTGGTGGTCGGCGTCGTATAGGTCGCCGGCGCGCCCAGCACCTGCGCGGTCGTCAAATTGCCGACCTCGCCGAAGTCGAGATTGGTGCCGACATAGCTCGCCTGCAGGCCGCTCAGCACGATGACGTTGACGACGATCGCGTTGCTCACCGTGCCGGTATCGGTGAACGGTCCCCCGCCGCCGGTGCCGTTGCAGCTATAGACCACGTCGAACGGCAGCGTCGTGCCGGCGTTGAGGTTGAGATTGGCCGGCAATTGCAGCGTGATGTTGAGCGTGAAGACGTCGGACGCCGCATTGTTGCCGGTGAACGCCCAGCGGAACACGCCGGGCGCCGGGCTGCCGGCATTGATGTTGAGCGTCGGCGGCGTCTGGTTGGTGCCGAAGAAGATGTTACTGCCGGTCGGCCCGCCCGACCCCGAGCCCGTCGCGCTGACCGGGATCAGCACGGTGCCGTTCTGCGCCGCCGTGGTTCCCTTGACGTAGAATTCGATGTTCGCGGTCTTCTGCCCGCCGGCTCCGTTGACGCGCGACAATTGCACCCCGGTCAGGGTGATGTTCGTCGTGTTGCCGTTGAACGGATCGTACGTCAGGTTGGCGGTGCCGCCGCTGACCGTGGTGAGCCCGCATTGGCCGGCGGCGAACGCCGCGCCGGGGAATGCCCCGGCGGCGACTGTCAGCGCCAGTAATGCGTGTCGAAACAGAGACAAGGCCATACTTACTGCCCTTTGACCGCTTTGAGTTCGTCGACCCGGACAAGCCCGTCCGCGTCGCCGGGAATAGTGAGATCGAACACCGATTTCTTGTCGTCGAGCATGTTGATGCGCCATTTGCCTGGCGCCAGCCCGCCGATGCCGAAGCGGCCTTCGCGATTGGTGAAGACCGTGATCGGCGTGCGTTCGGGATGCGCGAGCTCGGTCGCGGTGCCGCTGACCAACGAAACGGGTTCGCCGTCAATGTCGATCAGGCGACCGATCGCGGTCACCGAATAGGCCGATCCAACCACGAGCCTGTAACCACTCCGGTACGGCGGCAGCAGTCGGAACGACCCTTGCCCGAGATCGACGCCGGGTTTCGCATTGGGCGCGTCGACCGCGATCGTCCGCTCGGCGTACGAGCTCAGGCTGGGCTCGGTGCCCGCCCTGAGCGCGCCGCTGTTCGCGGTATAGCCGAACGGCGACGGTGAGACGACGACGTTGGTGCCGTCGAGCTTCTTGTACGGCGTGACGATCGCGAAGCTGTCGTAGATCGGACGTCCGACCGAGAAGGCGCCATCGGCGATCGCCAGCGAGGTGCCGAACCGGAACGACGTGCGCTGCGACGTGACGCTGCCGAACGTGTCCTGGAACGTCCCGAAGTGGCTGATGCCCAGTTCGGCGCGGTTGGTGTAGTAATTGCCGGTGAAGTTGATCCCCGACCCGGCATCGCTGCGTTCGACATCGGCGGTCATGTTATACGATCCGACCCCCTGTCCGTAGAGCGTCTGGAACGATGTCCGTACCCGGTTGCCACGGGTATCGTAGTCGGTGCGCGCGGTGGAATAACGACCCAGCCGGATGACCAGCGAGACCAGCCCGCCGAACCGCGACCCGAAATTGTCGCGCTCCCAGCGGGCGTCCGCGGTCACGGTGGCGGTCGAGGATATCCGGTAGCCGGTGGTGACCCGGTAAGTATGCAAATCGGGTTGCGTGCCGCGCCCCTTGGAGAAGCGCCCGTCGATCCCGGCATAGAGCCGTTCGTTGAACGTATGCGAATAGCCGCCGCCGACCTCGAACTGGAACTGGTTGTCGGGCACCAGCACGCCGACCGGGGCGAAATAGCGGCTGCGCGTCTCGACGAACAGGTTGAGCGAATCGGCTTGTCCGCTCGAGCGGTTGATCAGCCGCTGGAAGGTCAGCGTCGCGGCATGGCCGACATGCGAGCCCTTCATGTTCGACAGCGAGAAATTGCCGGCAAAGGTGCCGAACGGCGTCGCCACGACCGCCTCGACGCCACCCATCTGGGTGTGTTTGTCGGCCTGGGCATTGACGCCCAGCGTCAGGAAATCGCTGATGCCGCGGCGATAGAAGCCGGTGAAGGCGAATTGGTCGGTATAATGCGGCCCGTGCAGCCCGAGCGGATCGAGCACGCCGGCATACAGGCCGAATTCGCTCAATCCCTTGGCGAGCTGCGACTGGTCGAGGAACAGGTTGAACCGCAACAGGTCGGTGCGCCCGGTATCGTCGATCACCGACAGGCGGATGTCGTTCGCGCCCTGGGTGAACGGGAAATCGCGCAGATTATAGGTGCCCGGCGCGAGCTGGAGGCGGCGGACGATCTGGCCGTTGACCTGGACCTCAACGGTCGAGGGGCGGCTGAGCTGGAAACTGCGGTCGCCGCGCGGCCGGACCAGCTGTTGCGGCTGGAGCACGCTGTACGAGCGGAAGATCGAGATGCCGGCGATATCGGGCGCCGACTGGAACCCGCGCGAGACGGTCTGCAGATCGCCCAACGTCCATCGCACGAGGTTCTTCTCGTCGTCATAGACCAGGCGCGATCCCAACCGCTGGAAATCGACGCCCGCGGCCCCGGGCTGCCAGATCCCCTCGCCTTCGGCGACCACGCCGCCCACGCGCATCGCGCCGTCGAGCGAGAAGATCGGCGAGGCGAAGCCGGTGTCGCCGCCGGCGTGGATATAATCTTCCGAACCGCGGATGTTGAGATAGGCGCTCCAGTCCGCGGGCGCGGCGAAGGTGCCGACCCGGTTGCGGTCGAGCGGACTGACCGTCAGCGAGCGCGAGGCGCGGCGTTCGGCGGCGATCGTCAGGTTGAGCTCGAGCGTCTGCGGATTGTAGCGAATGCTGACGCCTGCGGCCTCGAAATCGGACGGGGTCAGCACCGCCTTGGTCGACAGGCTCGACTGGATCGCGGTGAAGGACTGCTGGTTGAGGACGTTCGACAACAAGTCGAGCAGCCGCTGCGCCGGAAATTCCAGCTTGCTGTTGGCGGTGATCGTCAACGGCATGTCGCCGAGATAGGTCCCGCCATCCTTGACCGGCACCGTCAGGACGATGTCGCGCCCGGTCGGATTGAGCGTGGCTTGCGGTTGATCGGTCGGCGCGTTGGGCGCGTCGATCGTGACGCGCCGTTCCTGCACTTGCGGCACCGTGCCTTGCTGGCTGGCGCTATTGGCGCGCGCCGGCGCGCACAGGCCGCCGATGCTCGCGCTCGCGAGCATCAGCCCGATCACGCGGCTGGTGAGCCGCTTAGCCGTCTGGCGTGAAGCTGACATCGACGCTGCCCCCATCCACCGGCAACTCAATCGGCAGCGACATGCGCCGCGTCTGGTTGGCCCCCACCAAACCGAAACCAATCGTTTGCTGCGTTTCCGGACCCGACAACGTGCGGCGGAACACTTCCTTGCCCGCCACATCCTTTTCGACGATGCGCAGCCGTCCCTCGGACAGATAGCCGTAAGCCGCGGACGCATTGTTCAGCGTGACGACGGGGATCGGCTTGCCCTTGTCATTGTGCCCGATCTCGGCGGCCTGCACCTTGATCGCGGGCTTCGCGCCCATCGGCGCGATGCTGACCAGCACCTGGAAATTGTACAGGATCTGGATCGCCGACTGACCAGCGGGCAGCTTCACCGGCAGCTGCGCCACCGTGACGTAATAATGCTTGCTGGTCTTGAGCTCCGGGTCGCCGACATATTGGACGCGGAACGACTGGGTCTGCCCCGGCTGGATCAGCGCCTGGGGCGGAAAGATCAGCAGATCGCCTGGATCCTTGCCCGTTTCCTTGACGCCATTCTGGTCGAATTCGAGCGATTGCACGCGCAGCTCGACCGGCAACGGCGTCGCGAACGTGTTCTCGACGGTGATGATCTGCGTCATCCCGTTGCCCGATTGCTTCAGGTTGATGATGACCGGTTGTACGGTCATCGCCACTGCCAATTGCTGTGGCAGGACGATCGCGGCCGCGAAGGCCGCACTCGTCAAAATCCTTTTCATTCTCTTCACTTCCCCCTCCCGCTGGGTCGTTTAGAACGCTGCTTCGAATTTAACCGTGACCGTGTCCGCATAGCGCCCGGCGACCAGCGCCCCGCCCCCCGGCGGAACGCTGATCGTCAGGTCCATGTCGCCCGCGCCGCCATCGGCGGCAGCGATCGCGAGGACGCTGTTGCTGGTGGTCAGCATGCTGGCGTTCTGGCCCGCCCAGGTCGCGCTGATCTGATATCCCACGAATTCGCCGAACCCGGTCGGCGACTGCCGGTTGCCGGCATTGCCGCCGTCGCGCAGCAGCCCGCCATTGCTGCTGGTGACCGTCAGCCGGTGCGCGGCGTTGCAGATCACCGGCAACGCCAGGTTGATCGCCGCGCCGCGCGGCTGCGCGGTCTGCGGATCGCCGAACTCGGTGATCAGGATCTCGCCGCTCGTCGCGCCGGTACCGGAAAAACTGGCGTTCTGCCCGCCCGACGCGGTCGGCGCGTTGAGCACGCAGGCCGGCGGCGCGCGCCCGGCGATCTCCAGCCGTCCCTGGCCGGTGTCGTTGGGGCTGATGGTCTGCGCCTGCGCCGCGACACTGGTCGCGAGCAGGGCGGGGACGATGAGGGCGATGCGGTGCATCAGCGCGGCTCCACGAATATCCGCATCGTGTCGGCATAATCGCCGGCCAGTAGCGGGGCATTGTCGCGGGCGTTGGACGCGCCCGGTGCGATGTTGAGTTTGAGGTCGATCTCGCCCGCCGTCGGCAGGTCGATGTTGAATTGCTGGTCGTTGACGCGGCGCGCCTGGGCATCGGCGTTGAGCACGCCGTTGACCACGCCCCACATCACCGTCGCGCGATACGGCACCGCCGAGCCGAAGCCCGGGGCTGGCGGCTGGGTGCGCTGCAGCGTCGGCCACAGGCCGTTATTCTGCGATTCGAGCCGCAGCCGATGCGGATAGTTGCACACGGCGTCGAACTTGACGTCGACCGACGCGGCGGCGACCGCCAGCGTGGTGGGATCGATCATCTGGTCGATCTGCAGCGTGTTGCCGCTCAGCCCGCGGAAATTGATCTGGTTGCCCGCCGCCAGCCGGGGCGAGCCCACCGCGCACACGGGCGGGGCGTTACCCGTAACCGGCAGGGTCTTGGTCGCCACGGTCGACTGGGCAAATGCGGGGGATGCCCAGGCGAGAAGCCCGCCGACGACCAAGACCGTTTCAAGGCGGAGGCCGCGTGGCATCGTCAGGACGCCACGGCCAACGTAACGGTGACGTTGCCCTGATAATTGGTGTCGGCGACCAGCCGTTGGGCCGCGCCGCCGGCGGTCGCGAAGCTGCCGACCGAGACGGTGATGTCGCCCGAAAACGCCGTCCCGCGCGTTTGCACCGCCGCCGGATTGCTGCCCGCGCCGGTCACGAAGGCGGCGGGCGTCGTCGTCCAGCCGCTGGCGGTCGCGGTATAGTTCACGACCCGCGAGAAGCCGGCCGGCGGCGTGCTGGTGAAGGTCTGCGCGGCCATCGCCGTGGCGTTGACCGTGATCGTGCTGCGCGCGCTGCAGAACGAGCCCGACAGGATCTTGGGCGGCGCCACCAGGTCGTTGCGCAACAGGCCGGTATTGAGGTCGATCAGCACGCCCATGTCGAACGTCGCGCCGGTGCCGGCCAGCGTGCCGCCGACGCACATCGCCGGGACATTGCCGACCACCGCGAAATTCTTGGTGTCGGTGTCGCTGCCGCCCTCGCTCTGGGCCGCGGCGCTGCCGCTCCAGGCGATCGCGACCGCCGCCGCCGACAAGGCTGCCAGACGTTTCAGGTTAGGGCGTTTCAGGTTACGCGTCATGATCAATCTCCCCCCGACGCGACCGGCCCCAGCTTGACCACGACCAGGCCGCTATAGGCGCCGGCGGTGAGCAAGAAGTCGGACGGTGCGGTGAAATTGGACAAGGTGACATCGAGATCGGCGACCTTGGGCGCCGGCTGGGTGGGTCCGGTCGCCGACGCGGTCGGCGACCCCCCCCCGGCGGTGGCGGCGGTGGTCACCGTCGCCGAACCCGCCGCCCAGTTCGTCACGTCGGCGGTATAATTGACCGCCTTGGCAAAGCCGGGTTCGACCGCGCTGGCATCGTTCGACACCAACGCCGTCGCGGTCACCGTGATGGCCGATCCCGCGAAGTTGCAGAACGATCCCGGCAAGGTGACCGTGCGCGGCGTGATCACCGCGATCTTGCCGACCCTCGCCCCCGACGTGTTGGCCATCTGGCCGACATCGACCGGCGCCGGCGTCGGCGTGCCGAGCATGCACAGCTTGGCGACGGTACCCGAGACGCCGACATCGGCGGTCGCGGTATCGGTGGCCTGGGCGTGCGCGATACCCGGCAGGGCCGCGGCAGCGAGCAGGGTGAGGGCGAGGCGCTTCATCGCGGCTTCTCCGTCAGGACCGATCAGGGCGCCGGGGTGACAGCGGGAGTCAGCGTCACCAGGACCTGGCCCGAATAGTCGCCCGCGACGAGCAGCCCGCTGGTCGGGCTCGACGAGCCGGACAGCGTGACCTTCACGTCACCCGTGAACAGGCCCACCGGAACCGCCGTGCCGGCGCCGTCGGTCACCGACGTGTCGGTGGCGTTGGCGCTGTTGGCGGTGGCGGTCGCGATATAGTTCACGACCCGGTCGAAGCCGGCCGGCGGCGTGGTGGTGAAGGTCGTGTTGACCAGGCGTTGCGCCTCCACGCTCATCGTCGCGGCGGTGCCGTTGCACCAGCCCTGCAGCGTCCGGCTCTGGCCGTCGAGCTTGCTGGTATCCAGCTTGCCCGCGGTCGCCCCCGATCCCTGCAGCGACAGTTCGCCGGCATTGATCACGTCGTTCGGCAGGGTGAACTGGCAGCGGTCGGCGACCGAGCCGTTGACCGTGACGGTGCCGGTCGCGTTCTGCGCGGCGGCGGGCAATGCTGCCGTGGTGGCGATGACCGCCGCGGCGGCAAGGATCGAGGTCTTCATCGTCATTCTCCCCTCAGATCGCTCACGAACCCGGCGTGATGTTGATCAGGATGTGGCCGGTGTAGCCGCCCGAGGCGAGCAACGCGCCCGGCGCCGTCTTGAACGTGTCGGCGGTCACCGTGATATTGTCCGCGCCATCGGCGGCGAACCGGCCGCCGATCGCGGTCGCGGGGGTCGCGGCGTTGGTGCTGGAGTCGTTGCTGACCGTCGTGCCGGCGCCGCTCGACAGGCGCGGCGCGACATAGCCGATGAAATCGATGCGTGAGGTATAGCCGGCCGGCGGCGTGCCGGCGGTGGTCAGTTCGACCGCATCAACCGCGATCAGCGGATTGGCGCTGGTGCAGACCACGCGGAAGGTCGGCGCCGATCCGCCGGCCAGGCCGAAACGACCGGCGAGCACCGAGCTGGTTTCGAGCGTGCCGTCGGCCTTGGCGAGTTCGCCAATGTCGCGCGACGCGGCGAACGTCGAAGGTCCGGTGCCATTGATGACCGTGCACTTCGGAGTCACGGTACCGGTGATGGTCACGTCACCCGACACCGTCTGCGCGGCGGCCGGCGCGGCCATCGCGATGATCGAACCGGCGCCGAGCGCCGCGAGCAGATACTTGTTCACTTTACCGTTCCTTTTCCAGAATGTTGCCGTTGGCGAGCACTGCCCCCCCGGACCGTTCCGCCCACCCTCGGTTGAAGATCGGCCGGTTCCCCCGAGGGCGGGAAAAGCGGACGTTTGCGCGAGCGTCTTCATGATGCCGCGCTCACCGTCACCGTGAGGGTGTCGGAATAGGTGCCCCCGACCAGCGTGCCCGGACCGCTATAGGCGGGGGCGCTGACGCGGAGGTAGGTGCCGGGCTGACTGACCGACGTCGAATTGAGCAGCAGGCCCTGCGACTGGCTGACCGGGCCGCGGAACGAACATGGCGCGCCGGCCGCGGCGGTCAGCGTCGCGACCGGGCACGACCCCGTCGCCGTTGCGGTCGATCCGACCACGTTGAGCGCCACCGTATAGGGTGCCAGCGTGATATAGCCGGTCGGCACCGAGCCGCCGGTCAACAGGCCGCCATTGGCCGAGACCACCGCGACCCGCGACGGGCCGGTGCAATCGAGCACGAACGAGAAATCGTGGTTGAGCCCGTTCACGTCGAAATCGGGCTGCGAATAGGTGCCCGAGGGCGCCGACCCGGTCGCGAAGCCGCAATGCCCCCCGACCGACGCGGTGACCATCACCGGCAGCTGGCGATTGCCGCCAACCACCCCGGGCTGCCCCGCAGCATAGACCGTCTGCGCGGCGGCGCCCTGCGGAAGCAGCGCGATACCGATCGCCAGCACGATCGCAGTCAATGAACCCCGGCAAGTCACAGTTCGCTGCCCCCTCCCGGACAAATGAACGATGGCCCAATGATCTGCTCGGTAGGCAAAAAGGCAAGAAGAATATTTTACGCTTCATTAACCAATTCAGGTATGTGACAGACAAGATGGTATAGCGACAGTTATTACACCTATATCTATGGATATATGGAATCACTAAAGTGGCAAAATTCTCTGTTTATTATTGGGACAAAACTTTCGATCCTAAGTCAGATCGAAAATCTATAGTGTAAAATGTCGAAAATAATTCCGGAATATAACTATGGTTTCCAACGGATGGTCCAGCCTGTACTTGGCGCGGGCATCTCGGCTTTGCCCCCGGCAGGTTACAAAGGCCAAGCGGTGCTTTGGAATATAGTTACTAATACGTGTACGATTATTGTTTCATTAAGTAAGATTGTTAACGGTTGGATGGAATCGACATCGCCGACTCGGCGCGACTCGGCGGCAGGGCGCACCAAATCCGGGGCGAGTCGCGGAACAAAAGTTCGGAATCAATTCAGGATGATCCGCCGGGCGCCGAACCGAACGATATATCGCAATCGGCTCGCGTCGCGGCGGGCGCGCGGCTTTGGGGCGCCCCCTTTTCCATTCGTCACCCCGGCCTTGTGCCGGGGTCTGCCGGGAGGCAGGCGACGGATTGGAGCTTCTAGCCCATTGCCGAGAGGCACGGCGGACCCCGGCACAAGGCCGGGGTGACAATGGGGGCAAACGAAAACCAGGGGCGGCGAAGTGATGGCAATAATGCCATGCTCCTGCGCAAGCGGGCCGTCACGCTCAACCCCGAACCCCGATCCGCGCCGCCAGCCGGCCCGCACCATAAAGGAACATCGGACAGATCCGGCCGGGAACCTTTACGAGACGGCAACGCTTTCGGTTGATACTCTGGTCATCAGTCAAGGGGGGCCGGATGCGGTCGTTGAGCGAATATCCCGCGGGCCGCGCGCTTTCCGCCCGCAGTCTTGCCCTGGTCTGCAAGCTGGAGGTCGGGTTGCCGCGGCTGATGCTGATCTGGGTATTGCTCGCCGGGTTCGCGTGCGGCCTCAGGATCGCCTTCGCCGCGACGCCGATGCTGACGCCGGGCGATCAGCTCGGCAATGCGCTTCCCTATCTGCTGCTGGTCGCCGCGCCGATCGTCACCGTGCTGCTGGGATTGTCCGCTTTCCCGGCGACCACGCTCCATGCCCAGCCGACGCTGCGCCTGGCGCGGTTCGGCCGCTGGCGGCGGGTCGACGCGATCGCCGCGCGCTCGATGCCGCTATATGGTGCGACCGGGTTCATGGCCTCTCTGCTGGTCGGCATCCTGATCAACGTTCCCGTCCGCACCTTTGAGTTCCTGACCGGCATCCCGGCATTGGGCGGCATGGCGCCCGACTGGTTCCGCACGCTCTATGCGATGATGCTGGCCGATCTGGTGCTGCTGTCGTGCCTCTATGCCCTCGCCTTCGTCCTCGCGCTGCGCCACGTCCCGATCTTCCCGCGCTTCCTGGCCGGGGTCTGGGCGGTCGACGTGCTGATGCAGATCTGCATCGCGCGCGTGATGAGCCATGTCGCCTATTTGCCGGGAGTGGTGGGCGCGTCGCTCGCCGACATGCTGGAGGGCAATCTCAAGAAAGTGCTGATCAGCGTCGCGATCTGGCTGCCGTACCTGCTGCTGTCGCGCCGGGTGAACCTGACCTATCGCTTGCGGGTTCCGGATTGAGTAGCCGCTGCTAGTCGTCATCGCTCGTCGATCCATGTAATAGGAGCGTGTGGGGCAATTTAATTCTATGCAGATTTTCCGTTGCAGCGGGATGTCCAATGGACTTCCCGGTTAATAGCCTTTCAACAACTGCGCATCGAGCGCGGAACTGGCCGCTGGCGGTCGCCTTGTTGCTCGTGGTCGCCGCCGGTGCGCTCCTGTGGAATACGGAGCTAATAAACGACGTCGCCTGGCAATTATGGGTTGGACGCCAGATGGCGCACGGCGTCGTGCTCTATGCAGATATTGTCGAAACCAAGCCGCCATTATGGTTCTGGGTGGCGGTTCCTGTTGTCGATTTGGCG
>DASVNU010000347.1:0-12216 GCA_036383655.1 Sphingomonas sp.
CCGGTCGAGGCGCGGTCGCCGAGGATGAAATGCTTGGTGAGATAGAGCGTGAGCAGCGCTCGCATGCCGTAATAGCCGAACCGCTCCCACATTTCGGTGCCGAACAGCCAGAACAGCGGCTTGGGATGGCCGAACCACGTCCCTTCCGCCGCTGGATTGGTGTGGGTGATGTCCGGCTCGCGCGGGTTGTCCGCGGTCGGGGTGTCCACCATGCATTCGCTCCCTGAATTCTTGCTCCCGCCGTCGAAGAACGCGGCGAGTGGATGATGGAGACTAGCGGCAAAGCGAGGCGAGTAAATATACCGACGATTGCCCGCAGAGGCCGTTGCCGCTGGGCATGCCCACCCCTAGATCACCGCCATGTTCAACGACCGCTCCACCCCGCTTTCGCTGCTGTCGACCCGCCGATCGGGCAAGCCGCGCGACCTCGCCGCGCCCGGACCCGACGATGCGCAGCTCGAACAGATTCTCGAGATCGCGGCGCGCACCCCCGATCATGGCAAGCTGGCGCCGTGGCGCTTCGTGATCGTCCCCGCCGACAAGCGCGCCCGGCTCGCCGATGTGATCACCAATGCCTATCGCGCCGAGCGTCCGCAGGCATCGCGGCTGGAGATCGAGACGCTCGAGCAATTCGCGACCCAGGCACCGGTGCTGGTGGTGGTGCTGTCGTCGCCCAAGGCCGACAGCCATATCCCGCTGTGGGAACAGCAATTGTCGGCCGGTGCGGCGGGCATGAACCTGCTCCATGCCGCGCATGCGCTGGGGTTTGCCGGTGGTTGGCTGACCGGCTGGGCGGCCTATTCGGACGCGGTCCGCGATGCGTTCGGCGCGGAACCCGAACGGGTGGCCGGGTTCATCTTCCTCGGCACGCCGGCCAAGCAACTAGAGGAAAGACCACGCCCCGACCTGCAAAAGATTATTTCAAATTGGCAAGGCTAATTGACTGGACTCTTTTGCCCATTGCTGTATTAATGCAGCATGGCACTTAGTAATGATGACAGCCCGGTCTACATCCGGTTGAGGGGCACGATCTCGGCGGCGATCCTGCGTGGCGAATTTCGGGCGGGCGACCAATTGCCGTCGGTCCGAGCGCTCGCGGCCGAACACGGCGCCAACCCGCTGACGGTGGCCAAGGCCTATCAGAGTTTCCAGGACGACGGTTATGTCGAGGTCCGGCGCGGGGTCGGCATGTTCGTCCTGCCGGGCGCGGCGGAAAAGCTCCGCGTCGCCGAGCGCGATCGCTTCGTGACCCAGCAATGGCCGCGCATCGCCGATTATATCGAGCTGCTCGGACTCGACGCCGCCGACCTGCTGGAGCGCGAAGGCGCCTGATTTTCCGACCGGTCCTCCGGCCCTTGCCAGCTCTTGTCTTGACGCGCGGACGTTCGATCCAGGCTACTCTGTCAAACCGCACGATTGATTCACGCGGAGGCGCGGAGGCGCGAAGAAAGGGTCGTGATTTCGTGTTGAGGCATTCCCGCTTTGGATTGCGGACAAGATCAAACGATATTGCTGGATCGAGAGCCTAGCTGCGCGAGGCTCACTATCGCTCTACACCGTCCGCGATTGAGCGATCCATCTTCGCGCCTCCGCGCCTCCGCATGAAAATCAATGGCGGGTCGCCGGTCCGAATTGCCCCCAGCCGCCCGCACTGCCGATTGTGAACGCATCCGCACTGATGACTGCTAACGACCCAAATGCGGACGTCCAACGAACCTATCTCAAAAAAAACGAAGCTACAGCTCGGCGCACTTGATGAAGTTGTAACCAAACACCTTCGCAGCTCGCATACGCTCGCAGAGAGCATCGGAGACGGTGATGCTAAAAGACATTTCGGGGCTTCGCCACAGGTGACGCTGCCCGATCGCTTGTTTGCGAACATAGATCGGGCGTTTCTCAAAAGGGGAAACCGGCAATAAATAGCGCCCCAAAGCGGTATAATCCTTGCTCGGCAGTTCCGTCCTACCGAAGTCGACATAATTATCGACGATATTGAGGATATTCAGCGCACTGTACCGATGTGGCGTGGACTCGCCTGATTTCAGCGTCACCGGGACTTCGACGAATTGGTGGAGGTCAGGTTCGAATTCCTCGATCAGATCGCGCACGATCTCCGACACGCCGGGAAACATCCACATGTCGATAATATGAGGTGGGTGTTTTGCCCGGCCCGAGATCCGGGCACTATCGGGGAAGAGTTCGCGCGGTAGGGCAATCCCACGGTGCGACAGCTGCGCCGGCCAGTAAGCCGTCTTGTGGTTGTACGCCTGAGCCCGCCGAAAGAGTTCGACTTTATCGGGATAAGGCACAACCGACTGGGTATATTGCGGCGCATAATTTCGTGCCAAAATGAACGCCATCTGGGACCTCCGTCTCAGTAGCATATCGATGAAGTCGTTAGCGTCCGCTTTCCACCCATTCCCAGCCATTCGCGCGAACGGCCGCTAGTGGCCATCACACGCCCTAGAACAGTCCCAGCCGCGTGACCTCTTCCTCGCTCAAATCGATCCCGAACAACATGCTCAGTCGCAGGCGATAGACGCGCGGATCGTCGATCACGCCGGTCGTGTCCTCGCCCGCCGAGTGCCGCCGGTAATCGCGGTCGGTCAGCGCGGCGAAGCCGTGGGGCAGGACGATGCTGACCACGACGAGGTCGGTGAAGCGCGTGTTCGGTGCGGTCGCGGTCCAGTGGTTCGACATCGCCAGGTCGATCTGCGGCACCTCGTCGAGCGTGAAGCTGAATTGTTCGACCCAGCCCTCGCCGCTCTCGCGCCCGTCGGTGGTCGCGGGGTTGCCGTCGCGCGACAGCATCCAGCCGCGCGTATCGTGGGTCAGGCTGAACAGGGCGCCGTCGGGCGCGGTCGCCTCTGCTCCTTCGATCAACGGCATGATCGGCGAATAGCTGCCGCCGAAGCCGGCATCAGCGAGCCAGTCCTGCCCGTCAATCGTCACCAGCAGCACCATATGCGTGCGTCCGGGCGTCGCGGTGGCGCCGAACCAGACGCGCGCGAGCAACGGCCGGACGGTGAAGCCCAATGCCGTCAGCGCGTCGCAGAACAGCCGGTTCTGCTCGAAGCAATAGCCGCCGCGCCGCCGCGTCACGAGCTTGGCGAACACCGAGTCGCTGTCGATCGCGATGCCGCGGCCGAGCCGGATGTCGAGATTCTCGAACGGGATCGCGAGGCGATGCGCGCGCTGGATCGTGGCCAGCCCGTCGAGATCGCAGGCGGGGCGCCCGGCGAGCCGGATGCGCTCGAAATAGGCGTCGAGGTCGAAACTCATGCCGCGAACAGCTCCGCCGGCAGCTCATAAAGCGCCGCAGCCGGCGCGGTCGCGGCGGCATGCAGCCCCAAGGCCTCGGGCACGATCTGCTCGACATAGAAAGCGCAGACCGCGCGCTTCATGCGCAGGAAATCATCGTCGCCATCGGCCGCCGCGCGGCCCTGCATTTCCATCAGCCAGCCGCACACCGCGACCGACAACATGGTGAGGAAGGGATAGCTCGCCGCCAGGCGATCGTCGGCGTCGGCGGTCGCCAGCCGCCGCCCGACTTCGTCGCAGGCGTCGATCAGCATGCGCAGCGCCGAATCCTCGGCCTCGGCGCGCATGTCGGCGATCAAGGTGGTGAAGGCGGCGCCGTTCGACAGGCCGAGCTTGCGCCCGACCAGATCGGCGGCCTGGATACCGTTGGTGCCTTCGTAGATCGGGGTGATGCGGGCATCGCGGAAGAACTGCGCCGCGCCGGTCTCCTCGATATAGCCCATGCCGCCATGGACCTGGACGCCGAGCGAGGCGACTTCGTTGCCGAGATCGGTGCCGTGCGCCTTGGCCAGCGGGGTGAGGATTTCGAGCCGGTCCTTCGCCGCCTCGTCACCCATCCCGGCGCGATCGACCTGGGCGGAGGCGAGATAGACCAAAGCGCGCGCGGCCTGGGTCTGCGCCTTCATCCGCATCAGCATGCGACGCACGTCGGGATGCTCGATGATCGCGACCGGGCTCTTGTCGGCCGATCCCGCGCGCGCCGACTGGATACGCTCGCGGGCATAGTCGACCGCTTTTTGCGTCGCGGCCTCGGCGATCTGCACGCCCTGCAAGCCGACATTGAGCCGCGCATTGTTCATCATCGTGAACATCGCGCGCATGCCGCCATGCTCCGGGCCGATCAGCTCGCCGATACAGTCCCCATTGTCGCCGAACGACAGCACACAAGTGGGCGAGGCATGCAGCCCCATCTTGTGCTCGATCGACACGACGCGGACGTCGTTGAACGCGCCCGGCTTGCCCTCGGCATCGAGGCGATATTTCGGGACCAGGAAAAGCGAGATCCCGCGCGTCCCCTCGGGCGCGCCGGGTGTCCGCGCCAGCACCAGGTGGACGATATTGTCGGCCATGTCGTGATCGCCGAACGAGATGAAGATCTTGGTCCCCGAAATCTTCCACTTGCCGTCGCCCACGGGCTCGGCGCGACTGCGCAGCGCGCCGACATCCGATCCTGCCTGCGGCTCGGTCAGGTTCATCGTGCCGGTCCAGGCGCCGGTCGCGAGATGCGGCAGATAGGCGGCCTGTTGTTCGGGGGTGCCGTGGTGGAGCAACGCCTCGATCGCGCCCACCGTCAGGGTCGGCGCGAGCGCGAAGCCGGTATTGGCGGTGCCCAAGGTCTCAAGCACCGCGCTCGCCAGCACGAACGGCAGGCCCTGCCCGCCGAAATCGCCCGGCGCGCCGATCGTGCCCCAGCCGCCATCGACATAGGCCTTGTACGCTTCCGGATAGCCCGTCGGCATCTTGACCCCCTCGGGAGTCCATTTGGGGCCGTTGGTATCGCCTTCGCGCGCGAGCGGCGCCCATTCGCCCGCGGCGAACGCACCGGCGCCGTCGAGCACGGCATCGACCAGATCGGGCGTGGCGTCGGCGAAGCGCTCGATCGCGGCGAGATCGGCGAAGCGCGCGATATGGTCGAGGACGAAACGCTGTTCGCGTGACGCTGGATTGAAGGGCATTCGACTTCCTCTCCTGATCGGACGCGCTATAGCCCCCGGCGATGGACGCGCAACTCACCCGCACTTTAGCTTACGGAACCGATGCTATCGCAGAGGCGGCGGCGCTGATCCGCCAGGGTGGCTGCGTCGCGGTACCGACCGAGACGGTCTATGGCCTGGCCGCCGACGCGACCAACGCCGCCGCGGTCACCGCGGTCTATCAGGCGAAGGGGCGGCCGAGCTTCAACCCGCTGATCGTCCATGTCCCCGATATCACCGAAGCCAGGCGGATCGCGGCGTTCGACCGGCGGGCCGACGCGCTGGCCGAGGCGTTCTGGCCGGGGCCGCTGACATTGGTGCTGCCGCTCAAGCCGTCGGCGCAGATCGCCTCGCTGGTGACCGCGGGGCTGGAGACGATCGCGATCCGCGTGCCGCGCCATCGTGCGATGCGCGCGTTGCTCGAAGCGAGCGGCCGGCCGCTGGCGGCGCCCTCGGCCAATGCCTCAGGATCGATCAGCCCGACGCGCGCCGAACATGTCCTCGCCAGCCTGGACGGCCGCATCCCGCTGATCCTCGACGACGGGCCGACCAGCCAGGGGATCGAATCGACCATCGTGCGCGAAGTGTTCGGGATGACGCGGATCCTGCGCCACGGCCCGGTGACGATCGACGAAGTGCGCGCCGCGATCACCCGGCCCGGCGTCAAGCTTGATCGCTTCGACACCGGAGAGGATGACGGCCAGCCCGAGCAGATCGAATCGCCCGGTCAGCTGCTCGCGCATTACGCGCCGCGCAAACCCTTGCGGATCGATGCCCCGCGCGCCGCCGAGGACGAATGGATGATCGGGTTCGCCGCGACCGGGGGCGACGACAATCTGTCGCCGACCGGCGACCTGGCCGAGGCGGCGGCCAATCTGTTCGACGCGCTGCACCGCGGTGACGCCTCATCGCAGCCCAGGATCGCGATCGCGCCCGTTCCCAATGAGGGCATCGGCGTTGCGATCAACGACCGGTTGCGCCGCGCCGCGCATCGGGAATGACTGCAAAACAAGCCGTTACGTCTTTACACTGCCGAAACGAGGTATAGTCTCCGCCGCATCGTGCCGTCCCAGGCAATCGTTCCGTCACCCGGCACGAACAAGGAGAGGGGCGTATGACGAACATCCAACGCGGACTCGCCGAGCTTATCGGCACCTTTTGGC
The DNA here is from genome assembly GCA_036383655.1 of Sphingomonas sp. Classification (GTDB taxonomy): domain Bacteria; phylum Pseudomonadota; class Alphaproteobacteria; order Sphingomonadales; family Sphingomonadaceae; genus Sphingomonas. Next base: position 6,179 of record DASVNU010000347.1, read on the forward strand.
TCGTTTTCGGCGGCTGCGGCGCAGCTATATTGGCGTGTAATTTCCCTGGCAGCGGCATCGGCTTTGCCGGGGTCGCGCTGGCATTCGGCCTGACCGTGCTGACCATGGCCTATACGATCGGGCATATTTCGGGCTGCCACCTCAATCCGGCGGTCACGCTCGGCCTGTGGGCGGGTGGGCGTTTTTCGGGGAAGGACATTCCGCTCTACGTGATCGCGCAAGTGCTCGGCGCGGTGATCGCCGCCTATCTGCTCTATTTCATCGCCTCGGGGCAGCCGGGCTGGGAGATGGGCGGGTTCGCCGCCAACGGGTTCGGCGATCATTCGCCCGGCAAATATTCGCTGGTCGCGGGCGTGACGATGGAGGTCGTGATGACCTTCATGTTCCTGATCGTGATCATGGGGGCGACCGATACGCGCGCACCCGCCGGCTTCGCGCCGATCGCGATCGGGCTCGCGCTGACCCTGATCCACCTCGTCTCGATCCCGGTGACCAACACCTCGGTCAATCCGGCGCGCTCGACCGGCCAGGCGCTGGTCGTCGGCGGCTGGGCGATCGAGCAGCTCTGGGTGTTCTGGGTCGCGCCGCTGATCGGCGGGATCCTGGGCGGGGTCGTCTACAAGGAGCTGGGTGCCGACGCCAAGGCCAGGCCGCCGGTCGAGGGCGAGGCGCTCTGACCAATCGCCCTGACCAATCACCGTCGCCCCGGCGAAAGCCGGGGTCTCAAGCAGTATTTCCCTGCCAGAGATCCCAGCTTGCGCTGGGATGACGGTTGATGGTCAGGCGGCCGCCGTCTCGGCTTTCGACCGCGCGGCGAAGCTCTTGCGCAGCTTCTTGAGCTTGGGCGGGATCACCGCCAGGCAGTACGGATTCCGCTGACCTTCGCCGTCCCAATATTCCTGATGATAATCCTCGGCCGGATACCATTCACCGAGCGGCTCGATCGTCGTCACGATCGGGTTGGGCCACTCGCCCGCGTTGCGGACGATCGCCGCCCTGGCCTCCGCCTCCTGCGCCGCGTCGTGCGGGAAGATCGCCGAGCGATATTGCGTGCCGACGTCGTTGCCCTGGCGGTTGAGCGTGGTCGGGTCGTGCGTCGCGAAGAAGATGTCGAGCAGATCGGCATAGGAGATCCGCTCGGGATCGAAGCCGACGCGGATCGCCTCGGCATGGCCGGTATCGCCGCCGCACACCTGTTTGTAGGTCGGGTTGGCGACATGGCCGCCGATATAACCGCTTTCGACGCTCTCGACGCCGATCACGTCGTTATACACCGCCTCGGTGCACCAGAAGCAGCCGCCGGCGAGCGTTGCATAGTCGAGGGACATTCGAGTCACTCCCTTTCCAAGTTGACGCAAACATAGGTACGGGGCGCCTTGCGGCAAAGGGCCGGGCGAGAAGGATGCACGAATGAGCAAGGGCAAGGTACTGGTCACGGGCGGCGCGGGCTATATCGGCAGCCATGCGGTGCTGGCCTTGCTCGATGCGGGCTGGGACGTGTTGGTGGTCGACAATCTGGTTACCGGGTTCGACTGGGCGGTCGATCCGCGCGCCACCCTGGTCGTCGCCAATATCGAGGATGACGACAAGGTCCGCGCCGCGATGCGCGAGCATGACGTGCTCGCGGTGATGCATTTCGCCGGATCGGTGGTGGTGCCCGAATCGGTCGAGAACCCGCTCAAATATTATCGCAACAACACCGTCGCCAGCCGCGCGCTGATCGAGAGTGCGGTGGTATCGGGCGTGAAGCACTTTATCTTCAGCTCGACCGCGGCCACCTATGGCACGCCCGAGCGGGTGCCGGTGGCGGAGGACGATCCCAAGCTGCCGATCAATCCCTATGGCATGTCCAAGCTGATGACCGAGGCGATGCTGAAGGACGTCGCCGCGGCGCATCCGATCAATTATTGCGCGCTGCGCTATTTCAACGTGGCCGGCGCCGATCCGCAGGGCCGCTCGGGCCAGTCGACCGCGGGCGCGACGCATCTGATCAAGGTCGCGGTCGAGGCGGCGACCGGCAAGCGCGACCATGTCGGCGTGTTCGGCACCGATTTCGCCACCGCCGACGGCACCGGCGTGCGCGACTATATCCATGTCAGCGACCTCGCCGCCGCGCACGTCCACGCGCTCGACCGGCTGATCGCCGAGCCGGGCGAGAGCCTGACGATGAACGCCGGTTACGGCCATGGCTATTCGGTGCTGCAGGTGTTGGACGCGGTCGATCGGGTGACCAATCACGAGGTCAAGCGCGTGTTCCAGGGCCGCCGCGCGGGCGATCCGGCCGAATTGGTGTCCGACAATCGCCGCATCCTGGCGACCTTGCCGTGGCGGCCGCAGTACGACGACCTCGACCGCATCGTCCGCGACGCGCTGGCGTGGGAGCGGGTGCTGGCCGAGCGGCAAGGGTAAGCGGCGCGGAAAAGGAATTGGTGGGCTCGCCGGGATTCGAACCCGGGACCTACAGATTAAAAGTCCGTTGCTCTACCGACTGAGCTACGAGCCCCAAGGTCGCGGCGCTTAGGGGGCGGGGAAGGCCGGGTCAACCATTGCGCCCTCGGCTTCGACCGCCACAGGCGATTCTATCGCACTCGCGCCGCCAATTGGCGCATGGTCAGCCCGGTCAGCGGATCGCGCCAATCGGGCACGATCGCGGCGAGCGGTCGGAGCACGAAGTCGCGCCGGCGGAAGTCGGGATGCGGCACGGTCAGCCCGTCGCTCGCCCAGGCGCCGCCCGACCACAGGATGATGTCGAGGTCGATCACGCGATCGCTCCAGCGCTGTCCGCGCCGCCGGCCGAACGCGGCCTCGATCGCCTTGAGCCGTGCGAGCAGGTCGACCGGGTCGTCCTCGCTCTCGATCAGTGCCGCGGCATTGACGAAGCGCCGCCGCGCCGGGCCCAGGGGAGCGGTCGTGACCAGGGATGACGTCATGACGACACCGCCGATCGCGGCCAGCGCGGCGCGTACCTCATCGGCGGGCGTGCCGTGGCGGCCGCGGCGGTTGGAGCCCAAGGCGATCACATAGCTGGACGTCATGACGTCGCGGGGCCTACCGCAAGCGCATGGACTTTGCACCCGGCCCGATCCCCGACACCGAACCCCCGCGTGATTGCCCGCGATGCCCGCGGCTGGTCGCATTCCGCGAGCAATTGCAGGTCGAGCATCCCGATTGGTGGAACGCCCCGGTCCCGGCGTTCGGCGACCCCAACGGCTGGCTGTGCATCGTCGGGCTCGCGCCGGGCAAGCAGGGCGCCAACCGTACCGGCCGGCCGTTCACCGGCGATTATGCCGGCGACCTGTTGTTCGCGACGCTGGCCAAGTTCGGCTTGACGCGCGGCACCTATCAATCGCGCCCCGACGACGGGCTGGCGCTCGACGGCGTGATCATCTGCAATTCGGTCAAATGCCTGCCGCCCGAGAACAAGCCGACTCCCGAAGAAATCCATCGCTGCCGCCCGTTCCTCGCCGGCCAGGTCGGCGTGTTGCCTAATGCACGCGTGTTCGTCGCGCTGGGGCAGATCGCGCACCAGTCGGCGGTCAAGATACTCGGCGGCAAGCTCCCCAAATGCCGCTTCGCGCATCTCGCCGAACATCGCGTGCCCGACGGCCGGACGCTGATCGATAGCTATCATTGCTCGCGCTACAATCAGAATACCGGCCGCCTGACGACCGAGATGTTCGAGGCGGTGTTCGCGCGGGCGCTCGAACTGCGTCCCTGATCGTCAAATATCCTGCACCAGCCGGCCGTAGAGATCGGGCCGGCGGTCGCGGAAGAAGCCGAACGCGGCGCGGTGGCGCTTGACCTGATCGAGGTCGAGCGTCGCGGTGATCACGCCTTCTTCCTCGCGGCCGAGTTCGGCGAGGATGTCGCCGCGCTCGTCGGCGATGAAGCTGGTGCCGTAGAAGGTCTGACCCAATCCATCTTTAAGGCCTTCGGTGCCGACGCGGTTGGCGGCGACCACCGGCACGACGTTCGACACCGCATGCCCGACCATCGCGCGGCGCCACAGCCGCGCGGTATCGAGCCCTTCGTCATGCGGTTCGCTGCCGATCGCGGTCGGGTAGAACAGGATTTCCGCGCCCATCAGCATCATCGCACGCGCGGTTTCGGGATACCATTGGTCCCAGCACACGCCGACGCCGAGCTTTGCCTGTGGCCCATCCCACACCTTGAATCCGGTATTGCCCGGGCGGAAATAGAATTTCTCCTCATAGCCCGGACCGTCGGGGATATGACTCTTGCGATAGACGCCGGCGACCTTGCCGTCGGGGTTGACCATCGCCAGGCTGTTGTAATGGTGCGGGCCGTCGGCCTCGAAGAAGCTGGTCGGGATCCACACTCTCAGCTCGGCGGCGAGTTCCTGCATTGCCTGGACCGCGCGATGCTCGGCGGTCGGCCTGGCATTGGCGAACAGCCCTTCGTCCTCGACGCGGCAGAAATATTCGCCCTCGAACAATTCTGGCGGCAGGATGACTTGCGCGCTTTTGCCCGCCGCCTCGCGGACGAGGCGCGAGACGTTGGCGATATTCGCCTCGATATCATCGGAAAACGCGAGCTGGAGCGCGGCGACACTGATCTGGGTCATGACCTCTGCCATAGCGGGGAAGGGTGGAAAGTGGCAGTCCCTGTCGCGGGTTCAAGAGGAGCGGCGGATGGAGCGTATTTTCGAGACGATCGCGGCCAAGGTCGCGAGCTGGACCGGACGCCCGCCGGCCTTCATTCTGGCGGTGATGGTGATCGTCATCTGGGGCATAACGGGGCCGGTCTTCCATTATTCCGACACCTGGCAGCTGATCATCAACACCGGCACCACGATCGTCACCTTCCTGATGGTGTTCCTGCTCCAGAACGCCCAGAATCGCGACGGATCGGCGATCCAGGCCAAGCTCGACGAACTGATCCGCGCCATCGAAGGGCCACGCGACGAGTTCGTCGGGATCGAGAATTTGACCCAGGACGAGCTGGCGCAGATCAAGAAGAAGCTCGAAGAGGAATGCTCGGGCGACGCGAGCAGCAGCCATGCCTCGTTTCTGGCGTTTCTGGAGCGGCTGTGAGCCCCCGCCGTTCCTCTCCCCTTGTGGGAGAGGGATACGAAGACTTGGGGCCATCAGGCCCCTAGTCGAAGTTGGGTGAGGGGAAGCGGTCGCGCAGCGACCGCGCGGCGCTGCGCTCCGCAGCCCCTCTCCAAGCTACGCTAGCGAGCAAGCTCGCAAGCTTCGCTATCAGTTCGAGGTCGGCCATGCCCCCGGCATGGCCTAAACAGCGCGGGGCGCTGTTTACCTCGAACTCCCACAAGGGGAGAGGAAAATACGCGTCAAACCACCAACCCCGCCAACAGCTTGGGCAGCGCCCCCGATTCGCCCCTCGCCTCGGCGATGAACCGGTCCTTGAGCATTGGCGCGTGCTGCACGGCCGAGAGACCAAACCGCCGCACCGCGCTGGCGGTCTTGCCGGGGATGCCGAACAGCCGCGTCAGCCCGTCCGTCGCCGCCGCGACCATGAAGGTATCGAGGCTGCGCCAGCGTTCGTAGCGCGTCAGCAAGGCGCGATCGCCGATGTCGAGCCCGATCCGCTTGCCGTCGACCAGCACCTCGACCAGCGCGGCGACGTCGCGAAAGCCGACATTGACTCCCTGGCCGGCGATCGGATGGATGCCGTGCGCGGCGTCGCCGACCAGCGCGAGCCGCTCGGCGGTGATCGTCGCGGCATGGTGAAAGCCGAGCGGGTGCGCGAAACGCGGTCCGAGCCAGGTGATGGTGCCGAGGAACCCGCCCATCTTGCGCTCGAGCTCGGCCATATAGCCGCGGTCGCCCAGTTTCTGCATGCCGGGCCCCTGGCTCCCGCGCACCGACCAGACGATCGCCGAGTGATGCCCGCGATCGTCGTCGTTCAACGGCAGGATCGCAAACGGCCCTTCGGGATAGAATATCTCGTAGGCGACATTCTCATGGCTGTGCTCGTGGCCGATCGAGGTCACCAGCGCGACATGGTCGTAGGTCCAGCGCGCGACATTGAGTCCCGCCGTTTCGCGAGTCGGC
>DASVNU010000348.1:0-1576 GCA_036383655.1 Sphingomonas sp.
GTCCGGCGCGCAACAATGCGTCGATATCGCTCTGTTCGATGCGGTGCCCGCCCATCTCGAATTCGATCGAGGCGACGTCGCTGACCAGCCCGCCCGCCGAAAAGCCGACCCACACATTCTCGATATTGGTCTGGGCGATACGCTCGGCCTGTTCGACCGCTTCGCGCACCGCGACTTCGGTCGCCGCCATGTCGGCGATGCAGCCGCGCCGCACGCCGCGGCTTTCGCGCTGGCCGGTGCCGAGCACGATCAGCTCGCCGCCACTGCCCTTCTGCGCGATCATCGCGGAAACCTTGGACGACCCGATATCGAGTGCCGTGATCAACCCCTCCGGCGGTGTCTTGGCCATTATTCTATTCCCCCATTCATACCTGATCGCGCGACGCCGCGCGATCCGCCGATGCCGGCGTACTGCCCTGCGAACTCGTCGGAACCCCAATCCGGCTCGATCCGTCGGGCTTGCGCCCTACCATCCTGTCCGGATCGCGCATGTCGAACTTTAACCATCCTTTGCCCAAAAGGCGAAGCGTGCCGTCCTTCTCAGCAAACTTTCGCAGCGCCCTGGCTGCCTCGTCGGTCCCTTCGGGCAGCGACAAGGTCTCGCCGGTGTCGAACAGCAGGTCCCAGCGGCGGTTGCCGACCCAGGTCGCGGCGCGGACCTTGGGCTTGAGCGCGGGCGCAATGGTCATCAGCGTCTGATAGGCTGGCTCCTGGCGATCGGCGCCGGGGCCGATCACCAGCGGCAGGTCGGGCATCGCGTCGGCCGATACCGGCTCAAGATAGATTCCGTCGCGATCGATCAGGCTCAACGTCCCCTCGTTCTGCCACACCGCGACCGGCGTGCGTTCGACGATGCGGATCAGCAAGGTGTCGGGCAGTCGCCGCGAGACATGGGCGTCCTGTACCCAGCCATATTGCAGCAATTTGTCGCGGATCTGCTCGAGGTCGACCAGCGGCATCGCGCGCGATTTCTGTTCGAGCGCGACCGCATAGACCGTCATCTGGTCCATCCGCTTGACGCCGCGGATCTCGATCTGCTCGACGCGGAAACCGGCATTGCCGGCCTGTTCGGCGACCGCGGTGCCGACCGCGCCGGGAATGCCGAAAATCTGCGCGACGACCAGCGCCGCCCCGACCGCGAGCGCGAAGATCGACCAGGTCGCGATACGCTGCAGCGTGTGCTGGCTGATCGGCAGCCAGGCGAGGATGCGGTCGACGATCGACGGCTTCTTCTGCTTGCGCTTGGCCGACGGCCTGCGGGCGGTCGGGCGCCCGCTCTTGGTCGGCGCGCGGCTCATGCCAGTGCCTCGTCGATGATCATCTGCACCAGCTCCGGATAGGAGATGCCGAGATGTCTCGCCTGTTCGGGCACCAGGCTCAAGGGGGTCATGCCGGGCTGGGTATTGACCTCGAGCAGGAACAGGCCGTCCTCGCCGCGCTCGTCGTCCCAGCGGAAGTCCGAACGCGACGCGCCCTTGCAGCCGAGCAGCTTATGCGCCTCGAGCGCGAGCCGCTTGCACGCCGCGGCGATCGCATCGGGGATCTGCGCCGGGAAGACGTGTTCGGTCATGCCGTC
>DASVNU010000349.1:0-8282 GCA_036383655.1 Sphingomonas sp.
GAGGCCGGTGGCGATATCGGCCATCGCCACGCCGATCTTCTGCGGCGCGCCGTCGGGATCGCCGGTCAGGTCCATCATCCCGCTCATCCCCTGGATGATGAAATCATAGCCCGGACGCGGCGCATAGGGTCCGTCCTGGCCGAAGCCGGTGATCGAGCAATAGATCAGCCGCGGGTTGATCGCCGACAGGCTGGCATAATCGAGCCCGTATTTGGTCAGCCCGCCGACCTTGAAATTCTCGATCAGGACATCGCTGTCCGCCGCCAGCCGCCGCACCTCGGCCTGTCCTTCGGGCGTGGTGAAGTCGATCACCACCGACGACTTGCCGCGATTGCACGAATGATAATAAGCCGCGTCGCGCGTGCCGTCGGGGTTGGTGATGAACGGCGGGCCCCAGGTCCGCGTGTCGTCACCCGCCGGGCTTTCGACCTTGACCACCTCGGCGCCGAGATCGGCCAGCACCTGGCCCGCCCAGGGTCCCGCGAGGATACGCGCGAGTTCGAGCACCTTGAGGCCAGCGAGCGGAGCGGATTTGGTCATTCGACTTCCTTGGCGCCTGATCGCGGCGATGTCACTGCCATCCCGGCTCGGGCGAGTGTCGTGCGATGACTCATAGCTTCCAGGCTCCGTTCGTCGCGCCCGCGATTGCCAAGCGGCGGCCAGCGCCCGAAAACGCGGCATGCCGAGCACCAGCCAGACCGCCTTCAGCACCATAGGCCAGCATCGGGTCGACACCGCGCTGACCGCCCTGCTGGTCCTTCAGGGCGTGACCCTGTTCGCGGTCATTCCGTTCGGCGCGCGTTCGACCGGCGGGCGGATCCTGCTCGATCTCTGCCATTTCTCGTTCGCCGCCATCAGCGTCGCCGCGCTGACACGGCACCGCGTCGTCCAGGGCGTGGTGATCGCCGCCTTGGCGTTGCTGGCGATGGGGCCGTCGGTGTCGCAACGGCTGGGCGCGGACCTGCACCTCGACGTCGCGGCGCAGCACGAACTGGTCGCGCTGATCGCGTTCGCGTTCAATGCCGCGATCACCGCGTTGATCGCGCGCCACGTCTTTTCGTCCGCGCGCGTGACCGTCCACCGCGTACGCGGCGCGATCCTGCTCTACCTCAACGTCGCCGCGCTGTTCGGGATAGCCTATACCGCCCTCCAGCAACTCGTGCCCGGCGCGTTCCACATCGTCATACAGCCGGGCGAGGCGCCGACTGCGGCCTTCACCTATTTCAGCCTGACCACGATCACGACGGTCGGCTTTGGCGACATTACCCCGCTCCACCCCCTGGCGCGCAGTCTGGCCACACTCGAAGCCGTGTTCGGTCAGCTCTTCCCCGCCACCCTGCTCGCGCGTCTCGTCGCGCTGCATCTGGCGCACGAACAGCGGCCGTTGACGCAGCCGATCGATACGGACGCCGACCAGTCCTGACGATCGTCGGGCGGTCGAAGCGAGAGATCAGCCCTTCAATAGCTTGACCGCCTCGTCGAGCCGGTCGGCATAACGATTGAGCGCCGCCGCGGTCTTCGCGACATAGTCCTTCGCATCGTCGAAATGGCGTTGCTCGATCCCCTCGCGAATGCCCGGCAAGGTCTTGGCGCCATAACCGGTCAGCGTGCCCGGTGCGTAGATCAGATTGCGGTACCAGGGCCGGCCGGGCAGGCCGTCCTTGTCGAGCAGCAATTGGTCGACACCCTTCAACACCGCCATCGCCCTGGCGAGCTTGTCGGGCGATGCGCGCTCCAATGCGGCGTCGGCGGCGCGCGACGACCGGGTCAGATGATCCGACGCATCCTCCAGCGCGAGCATGTCGATCAGCGGGGTCACGCCCTTGTCTTCCGGCGCGGCGGTCGGATCGACCGGGTTGGAGGTCAGCTTGAACACATCGTCGCGGTTGAGGTCCTTGAGCGCGCGGTCCTGGTCGCGCTGATCGGCGGCGAGCTTCTTCACTTCGCCGACATAGCGCGCGACGGTCGCGGCCATGTCGCCATAGCGCACCGGCACGCGCGGCGCGGCGGCCGCGCGCAGCACCACCCGCCCGACGAACTTGGACAAGGCAGCGCCATAGACCAGACCGGGATCGTCGAAATGGGTGACGTGGTAATAAGAGTCGTAGACCGAGTGATACGACCCGCCGCTCGCATCCTCTCCGCCGAACCCGAGATTGAGCGACGGAATGCCGAGATGCGCGATGAACGAGCTATAGTCGGAGCCCGAGCCCAACGCGCCGATCGGGATGTCGCCGCCCGCTTTCGCCGCCTCCAGCGCGCCCGATCCCGCGTCGCGTCCGCTGCCCGAATAAGCGCCGGCGCGGATACTCGCCCGCAGCCGGTCATAGACGCTTATCCCGGTTTGCGGATCGGGCACGTCACGCGCGATCGAATTGACGAAATGCTGCAGCGTATGGCTGCCCTCGGCCTCGAGAAACCCGCGCGAGGTGGCGTCGGTATTGATGTAGAGAACGGCCTTGGCCTGCAGCTCGTCGGCATGGGCCTCGGCCCATTCGGTCGAGCCGAGCAGTCCCGGCTCCTCGCCGTCCCAGCTGGCATAGACCAGCGTGCGGTCGGGCCGCCATCCGCTCTTGGCCAGTGCGCCGAGCGCCTTGGCCTCGGACATCAACGCGACCTGGCCCGACAGCGGATCGTCGGCGCCGAATACCCAGCCGTCGCGATGGTTGCCGCGCACGATCCATTCGTCGGGGCGCGTGCTGCCCTTCATCACCGCGATCACGTCGTAGAGTGTCTTGAGCGACCAGTCCGACTTGACCGCGAGATGCACCTTGACCGCGTCCGACCCGCCCCAATGATAGGGGATCGGCAGGCCGCCGCGGTCCTTGCCGGTGACCACCGGGCCGTCGAGCCCGGCGAGGATCTTGACCGCGTCGCCATAGGAGATCGGCAGCGCCGGGATCTTGAGGATCGTCTTGGCCTCGGCGCGGGTCAGGCGCTTGGCATCGTCGGTCGCACCGACGCCGGGAGTCAGCGGATCGCCCGGATAGGTGGTCATATCCATCACCGAGCCGCGCTGCACGCCGCCCTCCGGCCGCGCGCCGCCCTTGGGATAGACGTCGCCGCGGGCATAGCCGTCATCGGCCGGGTCCGAATAGATCAGGCAGCCGGCCGCGCCATGCTCCTGCGCCAGCTTGGGCTTTAGCCCGCGCCAGCCGCCGCCGTAGCGCGCGATGACGATCTTGCCCTTCACGCTGATCCCGCGCCGCGCGAGCGCGTCGTAATCGTCGGGCATGCCGTAATTGACGTAGACGACGGGCGCGGTGACGTCGCCATCGCCCTGGTAAGCGACATAAGGCGGCAGCGCGCCATCGAGCTTGTCGGGGCCGAGCTGCGGCTCCTGCCCGCCCAAGGTCACGCGGTCGGCACCGACCAGTTCGAGCGTGGTCGAGATCGGGGTCGGGTAGAGGACCTTGAAGGTCTCGATATGCGCGTCCCAGCCCCATTGCTTGAACAGCACCAGTTCCATCTCCGCATTGGCCTTGTCGTGCGGACTGCCGACATGGTTGGGGGCGGACGACATATCCTTGAGCCAGGCGAGCTGATCGGCGCTGCTGATCTGCGCGTCGAACGCCTTTTCGGTCGTGGCGGCGCCGACGGTCTGCGCGCCGAGCGGCTGGGCCGCCATCAGCGCGGCCGTCGCAATCGTCAGCGCCGATCCACCAAGCCAGGCGCGCCGCGCCCCCGACCGACCCCGATACTGGTCCTTCGCCATCGCGCGCCCCTTTTTGTTGGAAGTATCTACCCCGTTGGAATCGGAGCGCACCCTAACGAAGTCTTTGGAACAGGCCAGCCTTTACCGCGCGGGAGCAGAAAGTCAGCCCTGCGGCGGCCCCGCGGTCGATCCGCGGATGGCGAGCTCCGCCGGCACCACGACGGGGTCGGTGGAGACGTCCCTGCCGGTGCGATCGGCGATGATCAATTCGACCGCGCGCGACGTCACCTCGGCGATCGGCTGGACCACCGCGGTCAGCGGAGGATGGGTGAAGCGGACGATCGGCGTGTCGTCGAAGCTGATCAGCGACAGATCGCCGGGCACAGCCAGCCCATGATCGCGGCCGACCTCCAGGGTTGCCAGCGCCATCTGGTCGTTGCTGGCGACGATCGCGGTCGGCGCCCGCGCGCGGCCGAGCAGTTCCGCCGCGGCGATCTTGCCCGAGGGATAGGTGAAATCGCCGACCGCGAGCAGCCCGTCGGTCGGCAATCCCGCCGCGTCCATCGCCACGCGCCAGCCGTCGACGCGCCAACCGCTCAATTCATATTCCGACGGCCCGGCGATGAAGCCGATCCGCTGATGCCCCAGCCCGATCAGATGTTCGGTCGCCAGCCGCGCCGCGCGCTCGTCGTCCATCGTCAGCGCGAAGCCCGGCCCCGGCTTGAGCGATCCGATCCGCGCGAAGCTGATGCCGTGCGCGACCAGCAGGTCGATGATCAGCGGGTTCTCCGAGTGCGGCGGGGTCAGGATGACGCCGTCGGGCTGCAAGGCCGCGATCGCCGCGAGCAATTCGCGCTCGATATGGTCGCTATGCGTGTCGATCAGCTCGACGATCAGGCGATAACCGTGCTGCGCGCAAGTCAGCATGCCGCCGAGCAGCATCTGATCGACCCAGTCGGTGCCCTCACGCGAGCGCCAGCCCGCGATCGTCCGCTCGCGATCGTTGAGCGACAGGATCAGATAGGATCGCGATCCCCCCATCCGCTGCGCGGCGATCGACGGCACATAACCCAGCTTCTTGATCGATTGCTGGACGCGCTCGATCATCTCGGGCCGGACATTGGGCTCCTTGTTGATGACGCGGCTGACCGTCTGCAGGGACACCCCGGCATCGGCGGCGACGTGCTTGATCGTGACCGACTGCTTGCGCCGCGCCATCGAGCGGTCAGGCCTTGGCCATCGCGAGAGCGCCAGTGGCCGGCTGGGTCGCGCCGCAATAGCGCGCGACATAGGCGCCATGTTCGGGCAGCGATGCGACCGTGCGCGACACCGTCTCGCGCAGCATCCCGAGCCATTTGTCGAGCTCGTCGCCGCTCAGCTTTTCGGCGATCGGATGATAGGTGCGCGGCATGATGCCCTGCCCCATCATCACCTGGACCCAGCTGTTCTCCGCGAACAATTCCTCGTTCCTGCGGAAGACCCGACCAGTCTCGCGGAACAGTTCGATCTTCTGGGCCAAGGTGTCCGGTATCTCCATCGCGGCGCAATAGCGCCAGAACGGGCTGTCGCGACGCTCGGTAGCCTTATAGTGGAGGATCAGGAAGTCCCGAATCTGCAGCGTGTCGATCAGCTGCTGGTCGTTGAACTCGGCGATGTCGCGCGCGCTGATCTCACCCTGCGGCATCATCCGGATCAGCCGCAGCACCGCGCGCTGGATCAAGTGGATGGCGGTCGATTCGAGCGGCTCCATGAACCCGCCCGACAACCCGATCGCGATGCAGTTGCGATGCCATTGCTTGCGCCGCACGCCGCTGGTGAAGCGCAGGACATTGGGCTCGGTCAGCACCTCGCCCTCGATATTGCCCATCAGCCGCGCCAGCGCGTCGTCGCGCGACAGATAGCGGCTGGAATAGACCAGGCCGTTGCCCGACCGGTGCTGGAGCGGAATGCGCCATTGCCAGCCGGCATCGTGCGCCATCGCGCGGGTATAGGGGACCGGCGGGCCGACATTCTCGGTCTGGATGGCAATGGCGGAATCGCACGGCAGATGATGCGTCCAGTCGTCGAACCCGGCATGGAGATGCTGCTCGATCAATAGCGCGCGGAAGCCCGTGCAATCGAGAAACAGATCGCCGTCGATCCGCGTACCCGACTCGAGCACCAGCGTCGCGATATCGCCGCTCTCGCCATCGAGTTCGACCCGCGCGATCTTGCCTTCGACGCGCTTGGTGCCATCGCCTTCGGCCATCTCGCGCAGGAATTTGGCATAGAGGCCGGAATCGAGCTGATAGGCGTAGTTCATGCGGTCGTCGGGCAAATGCGCGAACTTGCCCTGCAAGGCGGAGACCAGTTCGAGGCAATAATCGTCATACGACTGGTCGTGGCCATTGGCGCGGCCGTGCAGCCAGAAATGCTGGAACCCGGCCGACCAATGATCCTTGCCGGTCAGCCCGAACGAATGGAAATAGCGGTCGCCGACAGTCTTCCAGCCGTCGAACAAGATGCCCAGTTTGAACGTCGCCTGGGTCGCCCGCATGAAATCGGCTTCGTTGATCCCGAGCAGCCGATTGTAGGCGACCAGCGGCGGGATGGTCGATTCGCCCACGCCGATCGTGCCGATCGCCTCGGATTCGACCAGGGTCAGGTCGACCGTGCGCCCCATGGTGCGCGCGATCGCCGCCGCCGCCATCCAGCCGGCGGTGCCGCCGCCGGCGATGACGATGCGGCGGGGATGGCGATTGTCGTCGGTCATTGGCTCAATTGCCTCAGCAGGAAGGAACGGATGCGGCCGGCGCTGTCGGGCGTCAGCGGCGCGAGGATGCTGCGGCCCGCTTCGGGGATGTGCGCGGTCACCGCCTCATCATTGCCGAACACATAATAGTCGAACAGGTCGCGCCACTTCGCCTTCTGATCGTCGGGCAGGTCGCGGATCGCGAGGATGGCGTGATTGAGCGCATCCTGCGGCTGGCCGAGCCAGCGCGGCGTCTCGCGCCACCAGTAATTGACCAGCACGTTGAACGGATCGAGCCCCTCGACATGGTGCCACCACATCGCCGGGATGTAGAGCGCGTCGCCCGCCTCGAGCTCGGCGACCTGGGCGTGCGCCAGCGCGTCGGCGAAGCGCGGGTGCGCGGCGAAATCGGGGTCGTGGAAATCGACCATGCTGACCGCGCGACCGGCGGGCGTATTGTCGATCGGCCCCAGGTACAGATTGCGGAACTGATCGTGCGGAAACAGGGTGAACCGCCGCCGCCCCACCGCGACGCAGGCGAGATTGTCGGGAATGTCGTTATGCGCCGCGATCCGCGTGCGCGTGCCCATCCAGATACTGTCGAGCGTGACCCGGTCACCGAGATCGAGATGGTTCGCTTCGTGCAGCCCGTCGAAATAGTCGTGCAGGTCGATCGAGGCGAGATAGATCGGCGGACCGCTATCGCCGAGCTCGTCGATCTTGGCGAAAATCTCGGGCAATTTGGCGCGCATCATGCGGAAATTCATCGCCATCGCGTCATCGTAGAACAGCCGCCCGTCGCTGCCCGGATCGCCGACCGATACGGTGAAGGGCCGGTCGCGGCGCCGGCGCACGATATAGTCGCGCGCCTCGCGCGCCGACCGCCTGCCCGCCTGGACCAATGGCCAGTCGCCGACCAGCCCGCGAACGATGAACGGGCTGTTCGCGGCGCGCAGCTGCGCATCGAGCGCCGCCGGTCCGTCGATCGCGACCTCCGGAATCCGCGCGAGCGCGGCGAAGATGCCGGGGTCGGCTTCAGCCATGGCCGAGGCGGCTGTTCTTGCGCGCGATCAGCTCGCGCAGCCGGCCGATCGAGGCGACCGCCATGAAGATCGGCATCAGGTGATCGGCCTCGCTCAATTCGCCCAGCGTTACGGCGTCGAGCGCGGCGAGCCTGGCCTCGTCGATGGCGTGAAACCCGACCAGCCGGTTGATCGACCCGTCGTCGAGCGTGATTTCCAGGGTCAGCGGTTCGAGCAGGCCGTGGCGGCGCAGCGCGGCGACGAAATCGCCCGACGCGCGAAAGCCCGCGTCGAGCGCGCCGAGCTTGTCGGCGATCGTTTCGAGATAGGGCGTCGGACGGCCGTCATCATCGAACACGCGCGTGCCTTCGCCATCGGCGATGCGCGGGCTCGCCATATCGACATGGACCTGTTTCTCGCCCTCCTGGTCAGGCGTGCCGCCGATCAGGAACGGCTGGATGTCGATCGCGAGCGGGACATAGCCGGCGTCCCAGCGATCGCCGTCGAGAAACAGATTCTCGCCATTCTCGAACCCGAACATCGCCAGCGCGGAAAAATTGTCGCGCTCGGCATCGAGCCGGAACAGGATCGGATAATCGTTCTGCAGCCGGCGAAACTCGCCGGGCATGGCGATGCAGCACATCACCGCGTCGCCGAGATCGGCGCCGCGCGCGGTCCGGACGCGAAGGTCGCGATGAATGGTCGAATCGAGAAGCGCGTGGTCGGACATATCAGGAGATCAATTCCAGCGAGGATGGCAAAGCGGTGGCGCGCAGCGCGTCGAGATAGACGCGATTGGTCGGCAGGCTGGCGGCCAGGCTGCGCATGCGTTGCTCCATCTGCCCGAACGGCGGTGCGGCGCCGTCGAGCTTGA
>DASVNU010000350.1:0-6495 GCA_036383655.1 Sphingomonas sp.
ATTACGAAGTGTCCGACGACGTCATGGAGAAGCTGGGTTGATTCAAATCCTCCCCGGCACGGGGAGGGGGACCGCTCGCGCAGCGAGTGGTGGAGGGGGCCCTCCACGATCTTACGACGTTTGGGAGGGCCCCCGCCACCAAGCCGCTGCGCGTCTTGGTCCCCCTCCCCGTGCCGGGGAGGATTTATGATCATCCTGGGTCTCGACCCCGGCCTCGGCACGACCGGCTGGGGCGTGATCCGGGCCGAGGGCAATCGCCTGTCGCACCTCGCCAACGGCCAGTTGAAGACCGACGCCAAGGAAAGCCTGCCGCGGCGGCTGGCGCATCTCGACTCCATGCTGGCGGCGCTGATCGCCGATCATGCGCCCGACGCCGCGGCGGTCGAGGAAGTGTTCGTCAACATGAATCCGCAATCAACGCTCAAGCTCGGTCAGGCGCGCGGTGTGGTGCTGCTCGGTGCCGCGCGCGGCGGGATGGAGGTTGGCGAATATGCTGCGCGGCTGGTCAAGAAGGCGGTGGTCGGGGTCGGCAACGCTGAAAAAGCGCAGGTCCATGCGATGGTCGCGCGGCTGCTGCCCGGCGTGAAGATCGCCGGCGCCGACGCTGCCGACGCGCTGGCGGTGGCGATCTGCCACGCGCATCATCTCGCGAGCTCGCGACGGCTGGGCTAGGTCCTCGCAACAATGGCGGCGATGACCTGATCGATCGTGGTCGCCGCCTTGCGGGCATGGGCACCGCGATCGGCGAAATCGATCCAGCCCTGGTTGAAGCCATCGATCATCTGCATGCGCGGCAGCGGGTTGGCCATCCCGGCGGTGCGGAACTCGGCTTCCCAGCCGCCGCGCGCGACCGGCTCGGCGCGCACGTCATGGCCGAGTGCCCGGGCGAAAGCGGCTGCGATCTGGTCCGGCGACACGCGGTCGACTGCCTCCAGCTCGACGATCGTGGGCGCGTCGGCTGTGAGCAGCAGATCGGCGGCGCATTGCCCGACATCGTCCGACGCGACCATCGGAATCGAGCGATCGGTCGGCTGCAAATGGCTGCGGACCACCCCGCACCGCGCGTCCGTCAGGTCGCCGGCGGCATTGTCCATGAACCAGGCCGCGCGGACAAAGGTCGTGCGGCTGGGGAGATCGGACAGTGCTGCCTCGAGCAATCCCAATTGATTGAGCAGGTTCGGCTGGGTCGCGTCCGCCCCGACGGTCGATAACGCGACCAGCCGCTCGGGCCGCGCCGTCGCCAGTGCGTTGCGCAACGTCGCGATCATCGTCCGGGCGGCGGGGAAACCGGGTTCGGGGTCGAATTGCGGCGGAAGCATCGCGAACACGCCACGCGCCCCGTCGAACGCCGCCGCCAGCGAGTCGCCGTCGTCGAGCGTCGCGATCGCGACCTCACATCCCGCCTCGGCCCAGACCGTGCGCTTGGCCTCGTCGCGCACGATTGCGCGCACCGGTGCGCCCGCCGCCAGCAGATGCCGCGCGACCGCGCTGCCGACCTTTCCCGTCACTCCCATCACCGCGAACATGATCGCCTCCTCGATTGCAGGATCGCGATGTGGACGCGCGGGACTGGTGATTCAAACGCGCTTATGTCAAATCATTCGTGTGCTATTAGCAGGAGTGGACGATGGCCTACGACGGGCGGCTGATTGCCGGCGCGACCGTGCTGATGGCAGTGGTCGAAGCGGGATCGATCGCGCGCGCCGCCGCCGCGCTTGGCCTGTCGCCCTCGGGCGCGAGCCGTGCGCTGCAGCGGCTCGAGACACGGATCGGCGTGCGGCTGGTCGACCGCACGACGCGGGCGCTATCGCTGACCGATGAGGGACGGCGCTTCTATGAGCAGGCCGGGCCGCTGATCGCGGGGATCGAGGAAGCGGCGCTCGACGTGGCGGGCGCGGGCACGAACGTGCGCGGGCGGTTGCGCGTGAATATCGACGCCTTTTTTTCGCGTGCGGTGCTGGCCGATCATCTGGCCGGTTTCCTGGCACGCTATCCCGAGTTGAGCGTCGACCTGGTAATGCGCGATCGTACCGGCGACCTGATCGCCGACGGGTTCGATTTGGCGATCCGGTTCGGCGACCCGCCGTCGGGCCGATTGATCGCGCGCAAACTGGCGGAGACGCGCGTCCTGACCGTCGCGGCGCCCGCTTATCTCGCCGTGCATGGCGAGCCGCGGCATCCGCGCGATCTCGCCGACCACGCCTGTATCGATTTCTACGACGCGGCGAGCGGCCGGCCCTATCCTTGGGAATTTCGCCGTGAAGGCGAGGTGGTGCCGGTGACCCCGCCGGCGCGGCTGATGGTCTCCGACAGCGGGACAATGGCGGGAGCCTGCGTCGCCGGCGTGGGGATCGCGCAATTTCTCGAACTGGGGACCGAGGATCTGGTGGCGAGCGGCGCGGTGGTGCCGATCCTGACCGATTGGGCGGACGAGCGCTTTCCGCTCTACGCCCTGATGCCCTCGCGGCACCAACGCGCGGCGCGCGTCCGCGCCTTCGTCGATTTCGTCGCCGAGGTGATCTCGGCGCGGCGGGCGGCATGAATTTCGCTTCCCTAGGGCAGGCTGTTCCGGATATGTCCCGCGGATGATCGCGCACCTCCGTGGCCGCCTCGAAGCGACCGGCATCGACCATGCGGTGATCGATGTCGGCGGCGTCGGCTATCCGATCGGTGCCTCGGCCAAGACGCTCGCCGCGATCGGCCCGGTGGGGGAGGCGGCGACCTTGTTCACCGAGATGCTGGTCGCCGAAGATTCGATCCGTTTGGTCGGCTTCGCGCGGCCCGACGAGCGCGACTGGTTTCGCTTGCTGACCGGCGTCCAGGGCGTCGGCGCGCGCGTCGCGCTGGCAATCCTGTCTGTGCTCGAACCGGCCGAACTGGCCAAGGCCGTGGCCGCGCAGGACAAGGCGATGGTCGCGCGCGCCAACGGCGTCGGGCCCAAGCTGGCCGAGCGCATCGTCCGCGAGCTGAAGGACAAGGTCGGCGGCGTGATCCCGGGCAGCCTGACCCCGGTCGCTGCGGCGATGGGCGCGGCGCAGGACGCGGTGTCGGCGCTGCTCAACCTCGGCTTCCGCCCGGCGGAGGCCAACGCCGCGGTCGGCGCGGCGGAAGAGGAATTGGGGGCGGGCGCGAGCCTGGACGCGTTGGTGAGACTGGCGTTGAGGAAGGCGTCGAAATGACGGACGACGCAGCGATTGTTCGCCGCGCCACTTGCGCCTGCGGCCAACTCGCGATCGAATGCACCGGCGAGCCGGTCCGCGTTTCGGTCTGCCATTGCCTCGACTGCCAGCGGCGCTCGGGAAGCGCGTTCGCGGTGCAGGCGCGGTTCCCGAACGATCGAGTGACCATCACCGGCCAGTCGAAGCAATGGACGCGGGTCGGCGACGAGGGGGGCAAAGGCATCATGGACTTCTGTCCCGATTGCGGCTCGACATTGTTCTACCGGGTCGCGTTCGACCCCGACATGGTCGCGGTGGCGGTTGGCGGCTTCGGCGATCCGAATTTCCCGACGCCAGTTTATTCGGTCTACGAGGGGCGCAAGCACGGCTGGCTCGAGATCACCGGCGAGGGCATCGATCATTACGATTGATTTTTGTCTCTCTTTTCAGAGCGATGTACTCGGGGATCGTGCTCGCGATGCGTTGGACCGTGCCCGGCACATGGTGAGTAGCTCGTTGACCTAACGAAACAATTTCCCCGATGGAGAATTCAGGCATAAGCTAGCCGCGCTAGGAATGGGAGGATGTATGAAGCGACTTCTGTTGGCGTCCAGCATGTTGCTGTTGATCTTACCCGACATCGCCATGGCCCAGGAGCGGGATAACAAGCGTCCGCCGGGCACCGAACGGCCCAGGCCGGGCGGTCCGCAGATCCAGCCGGTTCGGCCGCCGCAGCCGCCCGGACCGGGCGGTCCCCAGATTCAGCCAGTTCGGCCGCCGCGACCACAGCCGCCCGGGCCGAACCCGGGACATCCGCGCCCGCCCGGCAATGGCGGGATCGTGCGGCCACCGCGTCCGCCGATAACCAAGCCGCTGCCGCCGCTTCCTCGGCCGCCCAAGCCCGGCAGGCCGCATCGCCCCGGCGCGGGCCGGCCGCCCAATTTCCGTCCGATTCATCGGCCGGGCTGGATCTATCCGCCGGGCTGGCATTATCGCCGCTGGACGATCGGGCTGCTGCTGCCCGCGCTCTTCGTCGGCCACCATTATTATTACAACGAGTGGTGGCAGATGGGTCTCGAACCGCCGCCCCCCGGCTATCGGTGGGTGCGCTACGATCGCGATCTGTTGCTGGTCAACATGCGGACACGCCGGATCGCCGACGTGATCTACGACGCATTCTACTGACC
The DNA here is from genome assembly GCA_036383655.1 of Sphingomonas sp. Classification (GTDB taxonomy): domain Bacteria; phylum Pseudomonadota; class Alphaproteobacteria; order Sphingomonadales; family Sphingomonadaceae; genus Sphingomonas. Next base: position 4,346 of record DASVNU010000350.1, read on the forward strand.
GCGTGACAAAAGGGGGCGTGAACAGGTAGGGAACGTTCGATGGACGAACCCGCTCGCCTGATCACGCCCCTTCGTCAAACCGAGGACGTCGATGCCGCGCTGCGCCCGAAGTCGCTCGACGAGTTCATCGGGCAGAAAGCGGCACGCGAGAATCTGCGCGTATTCATTTCCGCGGCCAGGACGCGCGGCGATGCGCTCGACCATGTGCTGTTCTTCGGGCCGCCGGGGCTCGGCAAGACCACGCTCGCGCAGATCATCGCGCGCGAGATGGGCGTAGGCTTTCGCGCGACCAGCGGGCCGGTCATCGCCAAGTCGGGCGACCTCGCCGCGCTGCTGACCAATCTCGAGGACGGCGACGTCCTGTTCATCGACGAGATCCACCGGCTCCAGCCAGCGGTCGAGGAAGTGCTCTATCCGGCGATGGAGGACCGCGCGCTGGATCTGATGATTGGTGAGGGGCCATCAGCCCGTAGCGTGCGGATCGACCTGCCCAAATTCACCCTGGTCGGGGCGACGACGCGACAGGGGCTGCTGACCACGCCGCTGCGCGATCGCTTCGGGATCCCGGTGCGGCTCAATTTCTACACGGTCGATGAGCTGGAAGCGGTGGTAACACGCGCGGCGCGCTTGCTCGGCCTCCATGTCTCGCCCGACGGCGCGCAGGAGATCGCGCGGCGGGCGCGCGGGACGCCACGCATCGCCGGCCGGCTGCTGCGCCGGGTGCGCGACTTCGCCAATGTCGCGGGCCGCGAGACGGTCGATGCGGTTGCCGCCGACGCCGCGCTCAACCGGCTGGAAGTCGACAAGCTCGGCCTCGACGCGATGGACCGGCGCTACCTCATGATGATCGCCGACATTTATCGCGGCGGCCCGGTCGGGGTGGAGACGCTGGCGGCAGGGCTGAGTGAGCCGCGCGACACGATCGAGGAAGTGATCGAGCCCTATCTGATCCAGCTCGGGCTGGTCGCTCGCACCGCGCGCGGGCGGTGTCTCAATGCCACCGGGTGGAAGCATCTCGGGCTCAATCCGCCGGCGGGCGCGCAGGACGGGCTGTTCGACTGATTCGTCGAGATAGCGGAAGAACGCCGCTCTGGACTCGGTTCTCGACAAACCCAAACGGCTGCGATGCCTCCACCCATAGCATGCCGGCGGGGCTCCGCTAACCATCGGTAAAACCGAAAACAACTCCAGCGGCAAGCCTTACAAGCCAAGTTATTCACTCTGGTGTGAATTAGTGTTGCCAGATGCCGCACTTTGAGGCATTTTCAAATTGTGGGCGCCGGAGAGCGCCGGACGATTTGGTGGGAGGATTGAATGAAGGCTCGTGCGTTGTGGCTCGGCGCGTCGGCGCTTGCTTTTACCTGGGGCGGCGCTGCTGCCGCGCAGACCACGCCGGTACCTGCCGCGCCGCCATCGGCATCGCAGGACGACGGCCAGGCCGCGACCGACAATAATAACCTGCCCGATGACATCGTCATCACCGCGCAGCGCCGCAGCGAAGACCTGATGACGACCGCGGTGTCGGCATCGGTGCTGTCCGGCACGCAACTCGGCAACAAGGGCGTCACCAACGTCGATGCGCTGCAGTTCGCGATGCCCAGCGTGGTGGTGAACAATTTCGGCCAGGGCAACGACTTCAACATCCGCGGCATCGGCAAGGCCGAGCACAATACCCAGACCACGACTGGCGTGATCACCTATCGGGACGGCGTGCCGACCTTCCCGGGCTATTTCCAGATGGAGCCCTATTTCGACGTCGCCAACATCCAGGTGCTCCGTGGCCCGCAAGGCACGATCGTCGGCCAGAATTCGACCGGCGGCGCGGTGTTCGTCAATACCAACGACCCGATCGTCGGGGGCGAGATCCACGGCTATTTCAACGCCAATTACGGCAATTACAACGATGCCGGCATGCAGGGCGCGATCAACCTGCCGATCAGCGACACCTTCGCCGCGCGGGTCGCCTTGTTCGCCGAGCGCCGCGACAGTTTCTTCAACGTCCACGGCGCCGGCGGTTCTGCTTACCCCTATGACAGCGGCAAGATGGGCTATCTCGCCGGCCGCGTGAGTTTCCTGTGGAAGCCGAGCGACCGATTCTCGGCATTATGGAAGACCGACTTCGACGCGCTCGATTCGGGCGCCTATCCGGC
>DASVNU010000351.1:0-12381 GCA_036383655.1 Sphingomonas sp.
ATAAAATTGACCGAAGCATCGCTTGCGGCTCGCGAACACGAGGATGGCGAGCGTGAGTTCGTGTTCGTCGAGTTCAATGCGTGGCTCTATCAGGGTTACGATGACGCACGAGCGGCTTTAATGGACGTCATCGCCAGCAAGCTCGAGGAAGAAGCAAAGAAGCGCGAAACTGGAATCGACAAAGCCAAGGACCTGCTCAAGCGCGTCAAATGGCTGCGCGCGGCGAAGCTCGTCGGTGGTTCTGCGGCCGCGCTCGCCTTTGGACTGCCGCCGATCGGCCTGTTTGGTGAGGTGTGGTCGATTGCCGAGCGGGCATTGACCGGTAACGCCGACCAGAAACTGATCGGTGATGCGCAGAAGACGGCGGGCGAAGCCGCCAAGGCGGCGGGCGGATTGCTGGGTGAGAAGGCGGACACATCCCCGCCCAAGGAAATTCAGGCGCTACGCGCCGCGTTCGAAGAGACGCTCGAGGAACTTGGCGTAACCTTAGTGGTACTGATCGACGATCTTGATCGCTGCCTTCCCGAAACGACCATCTCGACCCTGGAAGCGATCCGCCTCTTCCTCTTTTTGAAGAACACGGCCTTCGTGATCGCTGCTGATACGGACATGATCAAATTCGCAGTGCGCAAGCATTTCGAGGGCGTGAGCGACGATCTCCTCGCTACCAATTATTTCGACAAGCTGATCCAGGTACCCATCCGCGTCCCGGCGCTGGGGACGCAAGAAGTACGCGCCTATATGATGCTGCTCTTCGTCGAGAACAGCGAGCTATCCGAAGAGGTGAAAGAGGCAATCCGGGCGGGAGTCTGCCGCCAGCTTCGCCAAACGTGGCAAGGCAAACGCGTTGATCGTGCTTTCGTCCAGTCCCTTCATGGCCAGTTCCCGGACGACCTTGTAGGTAAGCTCGACACCGCCGATCGGCTCGCACCGCTGATGACCGGTGCCACAGGGATTTCCGGCAATCCGCGGCTCATCAAGCGGTTCCTGAACGCGCTTGCGATTCGCATGACGATTTCCAAGGCGCAGGGGGTTGGCGTCGATGAGGCGGTCCTAGCGAAGCTCCTATTGTTCGAGCGCCTGGGCGACCCCAAAGCCTATGCCGAGTTGATCGCAGCGGTCAGCGCCAGCGACTCGGGCAAGCCCGCTTTCATGGCCGAATGGGAAACAAAAGCGGTCGCGGGGGCTGACCTTAAGCTCGAGGCGCCTTGGACGGATCCATTCGTCCTAGAATGGCTTACCTTGCCGCCGGCGCTTTCGGACTTGGATCTGCGCGGCGCGCTCTACGTCGGACGCGAGCATGCTCCACTCATCACGCCCGAGGATCGACTGTCGTCGGAGGCGGCCGAACTACTGACCGCGTTGCTCGAACATCCGGACATGGCGGCCTCGCTGAAGGACCGGCTGGTCAGAATGGCACGCGCTGAAACCACTGTCATGATGGACCGCCTTCTAGATCGGGCACGCCAGGAACAGGATTGGGGTGTCCCACCGATTCTGGAGGCCTGCCTTGCCTTGGCTGATGCCGATCCGGTGCAAAGTGCGCGGTTGGCGGCTTTCCTGCGAGAAAGGCCTGCCGCCCAGATCCAGCCCAATATCGTGCCCAAGCTCGCAGATCAGCCTTGGGCGAAAGGGGTCTTCCAAGCGTGGGAGGCAGGCGAAGTCAGCCGCCCGGTGAAGAACGCAATCAGGAAGCGGAGAGACGATGGGAACATCACAGTCTAGCAAAGGGCCGGGTTCCGGCGTCCCCATGGTCCCGAGCTGGGTGGACAATCCGCCGCCAGAGGCGCCCCAAGGAGATGACGCGACCGCTCCAGACGATACAGAGGGTGAGGGTGATGCTGAGAAGGTGCCGACACCCCCTGCCGTTCCCTTGGCACCTGATCGGCGATGGCTCGGCGTGCGGCGCAGCCTGGGGGATTTTGCCAACTCCGGCGACAGCGGAAAAATGCGAACAGGCTTTGGCCGTTACGCACGTGATGGTTATGGCGGCTCCCGAACGGCGGCGCGGCGGATGGGCAGCACAGCGGCTACCGCTGGCGCTCTCGGAAGTGCCCTTGATGCGTTGGCGGCGGGCCAGCCGGCCGAACCCGGGAGCCCGCTCGATCCGGCGCTCCTCGCTGGCCGGTCCGTCGATGAGATCATGGATGCGGTCGTGGAGGCGGTCCGCCCCGTCGATGGAACCCAGGACGCCGAGGCATCCCGCGCGGCGATCCGTGATGCGCTCGCGGAGTTGCTGACCCGCTTTCCCAATGCTGACCTACTGGGGCTGACGCCCGAGCAACGGGAATTCGCGATCGAGCGATTCACGGCCCATGACGTGTTCCGACGCTTCGATCTCGATGTCGGCCAAAGCATTCGCGAAAAGGCGCCCAATGTGACCACAGGACTCGCCCGACTGAAGCAAGCGCGAGACTATGTGAAGGAAACTGTGGCAGCCGCATTTCGCAAGCTGCGCGATGGCGGGAAGACGCTGACAGCGGGAAGGGTCAGCGCGGTAGTTCGCGACGCTCTGCGCGAGACATTCGACGTATTCGAAGGATATGCGGAATGAGGTTGGTCTGCGCACCCGACGATTACGCCTTCGCGGAGGACGGCGCCCTAAACGTCGTCCTCTATGGCCAGGCCGGGGCAACGCCGGCGAACCGGTCGCCACGCGGGAGCGCCGGTCAGGCGGCTATGAATCACCTTCTGCGCGCGCGTTTGCACGCGGCACCGCGCGCCTGGGACTTCCTATCGCTCGCTCTTGCGATAGTTACGGCGGATCTTGCCGGGCTACGATCGGAAAGCGCGGACGGCTGGACGCGGGAGCTCGACCTGACGATCGCGGTGGGAGACCCGGCCTTCTGGAATAGTCAGGCCCGGGCGATCGAGGCCGCGTTGAAATTCCTGTCAACTGACCGTTGGCGCCTTCGCTTTGTCAGCGGCGGCCTTCAGCCGGCACCCCCGCGCGAAGCGGTTCGACCGCATGAAGATTGTGTCGTGCTCTTATCGGGCGGCCTCGACAGTCTCATCGGCGCGATTGACCTAGCAGCAGTTGGTAAGAAACCGCTGGCAGTGAGCAATATTGTCCGCGGCGACGGCGACAATCAAATCGCATTCGCCGGGGCCATCGGCAGTGGATTGCGACATCTGCCGCTCAACCACAATGCGACGCCGCCTTGGCGCAAGGAGGAATCTCAGCGGGCCCGCTCACTTATCTTCATTGCCTTCGGTATACTTGGGGCGACGACGCTCAAGACCTACCATGAGGGCAATGAGGTACCATTCTATGTATGCGAAAATGGTTTCATCGCGATCAATCCGCCTTTGACGGGTACCCGGCTCGGCAGCTTGAGCACGCGCACTGCGCATCCGGAATTTCTTAATCGCATTCGCGATGTGCTCGCGGCCGCAGGACTGCGTGTCAAACTTTCCAATCCCTATGAGCACAAAACCAAGGGCGAGATGATGCTCGCCTGCAAGGACCAGATTAAGTTGAAGGCTCTCGCCGCACAATCGGTGAGCTGCGGGCGCTATCGGGTCTTCAACTACAAGCACTGCGGCCGTTGTATCCCGTGCCAGGTCCGCCGCGCAGCATTCCTCGCTTGGGACGGCAAGCTCGACACTACCCATTATTGTTATGATCCGCTCGGCCAGCGCGATACCGATCACGCCCATTTCGATGATGTGCGTTCCCTGGCGATGGCGATTCGAGAAGTTGCAGTCGGAGGTCTTGGCCCCTGGCTCGGCTCGGCGCTTGCCTATCCACGGATGGGTGATAGAGCGCCAATCCGCGAGCTCGTAGGGCGGGGTCTCGAGGAGCTTTCCACGCTCCATAAGCATCTTGGCGTCACGTGATCGACTTTCACTGCCATCTAGACCTTTATCCGGATCCGCACGGCTTGGCGCAAACCTGCCGCGACCGCGGCCTCTATCTGCTCTCGGTCACGACCACGCCTTCCGCTTGGCGCGGAACATCCGCGCTTGCCGAGGGTGCTCCCAGGATCCGCACGGCGCTGGGATTGCATCCGCAAATCGCACATGAGCGCAAGCATGAGCTTGTGCTATTCGAGCAGCTGATCGGCGAAACGCAATATGTTGGCGAGATCGGCCTGGACGGCGGTTCGGAGTACAAGGCGCACTGGCAGGACCAACTTACGGTGTTTGAGCGCGCCCTGGCGATCTGTCGGGCAGCCGGCGGCCGGGTAATTTCGCTTCATAGTCGGCGGGCAGGAACGCAGGTGCTCGACGCGATCGAGGAGCATCGCGGCGCTGGTACTCCTATCCTTCATTGGTTTTCCGGTACGGCACGCGAGCTAGATCGTGCAATCGATCTTGGTTGTTGGTTCAGCGTCGGGCCAGCCATGTTGCGCGGCGAAAAGGGGAGGCTGCTGGCGACCCGGATGCCGAGGGATCGCATTCTTACCGAATCTGATGGACCTTTTGCGCAGTTCGATGGACGTGCCGTCTGGCCGTGGGAGGCAAGCCACGCAACTTCGGGATTGGCTTCGCTCTGGGATCAGGATGAACGTCAAGTCGAGCAGCAACTCCTTGCCAACTTGGCTCAGATCGGCGGCTTGGCTACCGCTCGTAACTAGTGCCGTTGTGCCCTGCGACTTTTGACGTGGCGACAGCTATCGAAAGCCGATTTCGGCACTGGCGTGCCGGCTGAGGCACTACAGTGCCCTGCTTATTGCGGGCAAAAATTAGACGACCCACATTATTGGAGACTGATAATTCATCACCCCTCTTGGCCGGAATATCATTTAGATAATCTATTGAAATATATGTCTTATTTTTGTCAACCGTTGCCCTCATGTGAGTCGGGCCGCGAGTGGGATAGTTGTGGACCAGGATGATCGATGCCGACTTGAGGTCAATCGCGCGGCGGATGACTTCGCGGACATAGACCGGCGCTTCGTCGATCGAGCCTTCATTCATCAGCTCGTCGCGGATCAGCATGTTGCGCGTGTTGAGGTGGAGCACGCGAACGCGCTCGTTACCGTGATGCGCCATGTCGGCGCGGAGGTAATCGAGCACCGCTTGCCAGTTGGACAGCAATGGCTTCTCTGCCACCTCGGCCTTTAGCAGCCGCAGCGCGGTCGCCTGCGCGATCTTGAGCGCGGCGACCGAGGTCTCGCCCATGCCCTTGACCCGCGCCAGTTCCTCGGGCGCCGCGGTCAGCAGCCCCGCGATCCCGCCGAACTCGCGCAACAGGGCGTAAGCCAGTGGCTTGGTGTCGCGCCGCGGGATGGCGAGCGCGAGCAGATATTCGATCAGCTCATGGTCGAGCAGCCCATCGGCATCGGCGAGCAGCCGTTGCCGCAACCGCGCGCGGTGACCAAGATGATCCGGTTCCGGAACGTCCCCCATCCGCATGGGTTAATCGGGGACAAGGGGCTGCGCAATTGCCCCGATGCCGTCGCGGCGTGTAGCGTCGTCATTAAGTGAGTATGACAAGGGGCCAATGACCGACAGCGCGCCAGACATTCCCCGCCGGTCGCGCGCCGGTCGCATCCGGTTCAGGCTCGGCATCGCGCTGGGGCTGTTGCTGGTGGTGCTGGCCGGGCTGTGGCTGGCGCGCAAGCCGGTCGCCGAGCATTTCATCGACGATGCCCTGTCGCGGGCGAACGTCCCGGCGCGCTACGTGATCGAGGACCTCGCGCTCGGCCATCAGCGGTTGACCGACATCGTCGTCGGTGACCCTACGCATCCCGATCTCGTCGCCGATTGGGTGGAGGTCCAGACCTCGGTCGATTTCGGCGGCGCCCATGTGACCGGCGTCCGTGCCGGGCACGTGCGGGCGCGCGGCCGGATCGTTGATGGCGCGCTCTCGCTCGGCTCGCTCGACGGACTGATCCCCAAGGGCAAAGGCGGGGCGTTCCGCCTGCCCGCGATCGATCTCGATCTTCAGGACGGTCGCCTGCGGCTCGAGGCGCCGCAGGGCGTGGTCGGGGTCAAGGCGTCTGGCAGCGGCCGGCTCGACGGCGGATTCCAGGGTCAGGTGGCGGCGATCAGCGAGCGGATCGCGAGCGGTTCCTGCGCCGCCGCCCTCGCCGCGGCCGCGCTCCGCATCGACATCCGGTCGGACGCGATCCATCTCCGCGGTCCGGTTCGCGCGGGCCAGGCGGGCTGCAACGGCAGCGGCGCGACCCGTTTCCGCGCCGACATCGACGCGGCAGTCGCCCCCGGCTTCGATCGCTGGAACGGCCACGCCAATCTCGCCGCCGACCGTGCCACCGCGCCGTCGTTCGATGCCGAGGCGATCGCCGGGTCGCTCGGCTTTGCCGGCACCGCGCGCGGCATCCAGGGCAAAGCGCGACTCACCGCCGACCGGCTGAGCGGCGCGGGCATTGCCGGCCAGGCGGCGGTGATCGACGGCGCGTATCGCTACGCCGATGCCAAGGGCGCGTTCACCGGCAAGGCGCAGGTCGGACGTGCTGCCTTGCCCGGCGCGATGCGCGCGCGCTTCCTGTCCTGGGGGGCATCCGGCACGGGCACCCCCGTTGCCCCGCTGGCATCGCAGCTCGCCGGCGCGCTCGACGCCGCCGCGCGCGAGTTCGCGCTGACCGCCGAATTGTCCGCGGCGACCGACGGTGGACGCGGGGCGGTCAAGCTGTCGCGGCTGCTTGCGATCGCCGAAAGCGGCGCGAGCGTCACGCTCACCAGCCGCGATGGCGCCCAGATCGTCTGGCCGAACGGCGGCGTCATCGTGCGCGGCGATCTGGTCGCCGGCGGTGGCGGGTTGCCCGATCTCAGCGCGCATCTCGACCAGCAGCGCGCCGGCGCGCCCGTCACCGGCACCGCGACGATGGAGCCGTACGAGGCCGATGGCGCGCGGCTCGCGCTCGCGCCGGTCAGGTTCAGCGCCGGGCTCGACGGGCGGACGCGGATCGACAGCGTCGCGACGCTGAGCGGTCCGTTGAGCGGTGGCGGCGGCGTGGAAGGCCTGGCGCTGCCGCTTGTCGCGCAATGGGACGGGCGCGGCGCCCTGTCGGTCAATCCCGCCTGCGCCCCGCTTGCGGTGGCGCGGCTGCGGCTGTCGGGCGTGGATGCGCGCGGACTGCGCACCCAGCTCTGCCCGGTCGACGGCGCGATGGTGCGCATCGCCAATGGCCGCATCGGCGGCGGGGCCGTGGCGCGCGATCTTCGCCTCGGCGGGGCGCTCGGCGGCAGCCCGTTCACGCTCACCGCGGCCCAGGCGACCGTGCGGCTCGGCGATCGGAGCTTCGCGCTCGACAAGGTCGGCCTTCGCCTCGGCGCGCCGGACCGGCTGACCCGGCTCGACATCGCGACGCTCGAGGGCGGCTTCGGTCCATCGATCGGCGGCACGTTCGGCGATGCCGGCGGACAGATCGGCGCAATACCGTTGATCCTGTCGCAAGCGGCCGGAACGTGGCGGATGGAGAATCGACGGCTGCTGGTCGGCGGCGCGCTGATGGTGACGGATGCCGCGTCCGACCCGCGCTTCAAGCAGATGGCGGGCCGCGACGTGTCGCTGACGCTCGCCGACAATCGCATCGCCGCGACCGGCAAGCTGACCACCACCGACGGCGCGGTGAAGGTCGCCGACGTGGCCATCGTGCACGATCTGTCGAGCGGTGCCGGCTCGGCCGATATCGGCGTGACCGGGCTGACCTTTGCCAAGGGATTCCAGCCTGACGTGCTGACCCCGCTGACCTATGGCGTGATCGCCGATGTCGTCGCCACCGTCACCGGCAACGGTCATATCGCCTGGACCTCGCAAGCCGTGACGAGCACGGGCATCTTCCGCACGCAGAACGCCAACCTCGCCGCCGCCTTCGGTCCGGTCACGGGTCTGTCGGGCGAGATCCGTTTCACCGACCTGTTGAACATGGTCTCCGCGCCCAATCAGATCGCGACGGTCAAGACGATCGACACCGGCATCGCGGTCAGCGACGGATTGGTCCATTACCAATTGCTCGGCCCGGCGCGCATCCAGGTCGCCGACGCGCGCTGGCCGTTCGCCGGGGGACAGCTCGACCTCGCGCCGACCTTGCTCGATTTCGCCGATCCCGGCGGCCGGCATCTGACCTTCCGCCTGACCGCGGTCGATGCCGCGCAATTCCTCCAGCAATTCAACTTCAAGAATTTGAACGCGACCGGCGTGTTCGACGGCACCCTGCCGATGATCTTCGACGCCAGCGGCGGGCGGATCGAAAAGGGCGAATTGCACGTGCGCCCCGGCGGCGGCACGCTCGCTTATGTCGGCCAGATTACCAAGGAGGATGTCGGCACCTGGGGCAATCTGGCGTTCCAGGCGCTCAAATCGCTGCGCTATCGCAACCTCGATCTGACGCTCAACGGCCCGCTCTCGGGAGAGGTCATCACCGAGGCGCATTTCGCCGGGATCAGCCAGGGGGAGGGCACCAAGTCCAATTTCCTGATCCGCCGGTTGCAGCGCCTGCCGTTCGTCTTCAACGTCAAGATCCGCGCGCCTTTCCGCTCGCTGCTCGATTCGGCGCAGAGCTTTTACGACCCGACGCTCCTGGTAAAGCGCAACCTGCCCGCGCTGATCCGCGAGCAGAACAATGCTCATCCTTCCGTTCAGCCTCCCGCAAGCGAGACCAAGCCATGATGACAATTGGATTGACGATGGAGCCATTGGGGCTGAACGCAACGGCGATGCGACGATTGTTCTTGTTGGGCGCGGCATGCGCCATCGGATTGCTGGGCGGTTGCGTCAACGTGACGGCGCCCGACAAGCCGATCGAGATCAATTTGAACATCAACATCACCCAACAGGTGGTGTATAAACTGGACGGCCAGGCCAAGGCGCTGATCGACGAGAATCCGGGGATATTCTGACGATGAAACGGACCATGATTGTTTTTGCCCTGATCGCGACCGCCCAGATCACGACTGCCTTGCCGGCGGTGGCGCAGGAGCGCGACCCCGCTTATGCCGCCGCGCGCGCGGCGGGACAGGTCGGCGAATTGCCCGACGGCTATATCGGCCTGGTCGGCGCCGCGACGAAGGATTTGTCCGCGCTGGTCAACAAGATCAACATCCAGCGCAAGGCGGTCTATACCCAGAAAAGCGCCGCCAGCGGATCGACGGTCGAGGAAATGGCGTTCACCACCGGGTGCAACCTGATCCTCAAGACCGCCCCGGGGGAGAAATATCGCGATCCCGCGGGCAATTGGCAGACCCGCACCTCCGCGGCGCCGACGCGCGACCCGCGCTGCGTCTGAGCTTATCCCTTCGGACGGTTGACTCGGTCCGGCCGCTTACCTAAACGCGCGCTCAGCAAACGGGGGCTGTGGCCTTTCCGCTGCCCCGATCGTCGCCCGCTTGCCAGAGCGTGGCGGCGTTTCTTTATCAGGATTTTTCAGCGCCTTGGCCGACGATCGCCCGAATACTGACCTCGATAGCCGGATCGCCGCAGCGCGCGCCGCGGAAGAGGCGCGTTCGGCGAGCGGTCCGGTTCAGCCCAAGGGCTATGGCCAGGGGTCGCGCGTGCTGATGGAGCTGGTCGGCGCGCCGCTCGGCGGCGGCATCGTCGGCTGGGCACTTGATCACTGGTTCGGCACCAGCCCCTGGCTGCTGCTGGTCTTCCTCGCGCTCGCGATCATCGTCGCGTTCCGCAACATCTACCGCATTTCGAAGGAGCGAGCCGAATAATGGCCGGTGACATCAACCCGATGGAACAGTTCGAGGTCGGCCACCTGGTCGATCTCAAGCTTTTCGGCTTCGACGTCTCGTTCACCAACTCGGCGCTGTTCATGGTCGTCGTGTTCGTGCTGCTGGCCGTCTTCATGGCGGGCGGGCTGAAGCGTCAGCTGATCCCCGGCCGCTGGCAGGTCGCGGCGGAAGGTGCGGTGTCGTTCATCGATTCGATGGTCAACGTGAACATCGGCAAGGGCGGCAAGAAGTTCGCGCCCTACATGTTCTCGCTGTTCTTCTTCATCCTGTTCGCCAATCTGGTCGGCGTGCTGCCGCTGGCGATCATCCCGGGCCTTCACACCTTCGCCGTCACCAGCCACATCACGGTGACCGCGGTGCTGGCGTTCTTCTCGTTCGGGATCGTGCTGGCGGTCGGCTTCTGGAAGCATGGCCTGAAGTTCTTCTCGCTGTTCGTGCCGCATGGCGCACCGCTGGTGCTGCTGCCGGTGATCGTCCCGGTCGAGTTGATCTCGTTCCTGGTGCGTCCGTTCAGCCTTGGCCTGCGACTGTTCGTCGCGATGACCGCGGGGCACATCTTGCTCGAAGTGTTCGGCAGTTTCGCGGTGCAGGGGCTCAATGCCGGCCTCAGCGGCAGCCCGATCGGCTTCGTCGTCTGGATCGGCAGTTTCCTGATGATCCTGGGCGTCTCGGCGCTCGAGTTGCTGGTCTGCGCGATCCAGGCCTACGTGTTCGCGCTGCTTACCTCGCTTTACCTCCACGACGCGGTGCATCTGCACTAAGTCACTGTTTCAACACTGTAGATTTCAATACTACGATTCTTCTGGGAGTTCGAAATGACTGACCATGGTTTGATGTACATCGGTGCCGGCCTCGCGGCGATCGGCGTCGGCGCGGCCGCGCTCGGCGTGGGCAACGTGTTCGGCTCGTTCCTCGAAGGCGCGCTGCGCAACCCGTCGGCCGCCGACGGCCAGCAGGGTCGCCTGTTCATCGGCTTCGCCGCCGCCGAGCTTCTGGGTCTGATCGCGTTCGTCGTCGCGATCCTGATCCTGTTCGTCGTCAAGTAAGCAGCAAAACGAGCGCTTCCGATGCCTCAGATATCCCAAGCAGCCTCCATCTACGCCTCGCAGCTGTTCTGGCTCGCGATCGTGTTCGCGGCGGTCTATTTCGGGATCGGCCGGGCGATGGTGCCGAAGATCGAGCGGACGATCGACGATCGTAACGCCCGCGTCGCGGCCGATATCACCGCGGCGGAGGAAGCGCGTGACACCGCGCGCGCAGCCGAGGAGGGCTATACCGCCAGCCTCGACGGCGCGCGCAGCCAGGCCTTGAAACTGGTCGGCGACGCCAAGGCGCAAGCCACGGCATCGACCGAACGGGCGCTCAAGGCCGGCAATGCTGATCAGGAAACAGCGCTGGCCGATGCCACCGCGCGCATCTCTTCGGCCAAGGCGACCGCGCTCGCCGGGATCGAGGATGCGACGGTGGACGCGGTCGAGGCGATCGTCGCCAAGCTGTCGGGCGTCACGCCCGACCGTGCGACGGTGGCGGCGCGAGTGAAGGCGGAACTGGCCAATGGCTAACCTCCAGGCGACCTCGCTGGCCAAGGTAACCGGCACCACCGAACTCCATCATGAGGCGTCCGCGCTGGGCCTGACCCCGCCGGCCTGGGTGGCGCTGGCGATGCTGTGCGTGATCGGCATCATGCTCTGGCAGAAAGTGCCGGCGCTGATCGGCCGCATTCTCGACGGCAAGATCGCCACGATCCGTCAGCAATTGGACGAGGCCGCCGCGCTCCGCGCCGAGGCCGAGGCCCTGCTCGCCGACGCCAAGAAGCGTGATGCGTCGTCGGCGTCCGACGCCGCGGCGATCGTCGCGCATGCCGAACAGGAAGCCGCGGTGTTGATCGCCAAGGCACAGACGGACGTCACCGACCTGGTCGCGCGCCGCGGCAAGATGGCCGAGGACAAGATCGGTGCCGCCGAGCGCGCCGCCGTCGCCGAGGTTCGTGCCCGCGCCGCCGATGTCGCAACTCGTGCCGCCGCGTCGATCATCGCCGAGACCCATGGCGCCACCGCCGACGCCAAGCTGGTCGACAAGACCATCGCCGGGCTGTCCCGGCTCAACTGAGCTTTCCCGTCGCGTAGGCGGGTCGCACCGTCCATCACTCCAACGTCATCCCGGCCTTGTGCCGGGATCCACCGGGCCGCGATCTGGAAGCTGGAGCCTCTTGTCCGGCGCTTGCTGCACCGTGGATCCCGGCACGAGGCCGGGATGACGGAGGAAGGGAGGCGCGGTCTCCCGACCATTGCCGCTAGCTGCCTTAGGTCTTAGGGACGCCGTCATGATCCTCCCCGAAGACTGCCAGACCATGATCGATGTCCGGGCCGGCGTCGACGCCGTGGACCGTCAGATCGTCGACCTGCTCGCGATCCGGTTCCGCTTCATGACCGCCGCCGCGCGGATCAAGCAGGATCGCGGCACCGTCCGCGACGAGGCCCGCAAGGCGCAAGTCATCGCCAACGCCAGGGCCGCGGCCGAAGCGGCCGGCGTGCCGCCCCAGCTGGTCGGCGATCTGTGGGAGCGGCTGGTCGAAGGCTCGATCGCCTATGAATTCGATCGCTGGGATCAACATCGCGCGTGATCGTCGGCATGGTTGCCACAATTCCGACGCCAATCGCCGCCAAACAGTCCGTGCTCATTAGGGGAGAAAGATAAGATGATGTCGCTGATCGCCATTGCTCTGCTTGCTGG
>DASVNU010000352.1:0-8225 GCA_036383655.1 Sphingomonas sp.
ATGGCGCCAACCCTTCCACTGGTCGAAATTGATCAGATTGTCCTCACCCATCAGCCAGATGAAGTCGATCCGCGAGTAAAGCCGCTGGATCTTGGACAGCGTGTCGACCGTGTAGCGCGTGCCCAGTCTCTGCTCGATCGCGGTGACGCGAATCGGCGCGTGCCCGGCCATCGCGCGGGCCGAGGCGAAGCGCACCGCGAACGGCGCCATGTCGGTCGCCTTGTCCTTGAGCGGATTGCCGGGGGAGACCATCCACCACACTTCGTCGAGCGCCAATGCCTGAATCGCCGCCAGGCTGATCGCCCGATGCCCCGAATGCGCGGGATTGAACGACCCGCCCAATAGCCCAACGCGCAACGCTCCTGCCATCAGGTGTGGGACGCTTCCTTGGGCGCGGGCGCGGGCTTGGTCATCGCCTCTCTGTGGACGGGCAGCGCCCACCGGGCAAGGGGGGCAATGGTCAGCCCAACTCTCCCTCTCCCCTTGTGGGCGCATCAGGTCGGTCATGCCCCCGGCATGACCTAAACAGCGCGGGGCGCTGTTTACCTGATGCGGGAGGGAGCGGCGAAGCCGCGGAAGGGTGAGGGGGAGTCACGAGCGATATCGCCTGTGAGTCCCCCTCACCCTTCCCTCTCCCACAAGGGGAGAGGGAGTTTTTCGCCACACCATCTCCCAGGTTGTTATTTTCCAACTTGGAAAGTTATGACTTGCCAATTCGGAAAGTGGCGACCATTGCTTTCCATATCGGAAAGTGAGGATCGATGATGGCAACCTTCGAAGAACAGGCTCGCCTTGCCTTGATGGCGAAGGGTGCCGCCGAACAGGATCTGGCGCGGCTCGCGCTTTGCCCGCCCTGGCGCCACGCGGCGTTCGCGGCGGTGATGGCGACATTGGTCGCGACGCCGGCGGTTCCCATGCCGCTGCGGTTCATGGTCATCGCGCTGATCTTCGTCGCCATCGCGCTGATCGTGCAGTCCGACCGGCGGCGGCTCGGCGTGTTCGTCAACGGCTATCGCCGCGGCAAGACCCGGATGGTGACCTTTCCGATGCTGGCGCTGATCCTGATGCTCTACGCCGCCAGCTGTTATGCCGCGCTCGACCGCGGCCGGCCCATGATCAGCCTGGCGCTCGCCGCGGTGTCGTTCATGATCGGTTATATCGGCAGCGTAATCTGGCAGCGGGTGTTCGTCCGTGAACTCGGCGCCTGAGCCGCTCAATCCGATCGCCGGGTTCGAACCGTTGCTTCAGGCGCCGGCGCGGCTCCAGGTGATGGCGGTGCTCGCGCAAGCGCAGGACGCCGAGTTCGCCCGATTGAAGGAGATCACCGGCAGCAGCGATTCGGTGATGTCCAAGCATCTCGCGGCGCTGTCGGACGCGGGGTTCATCTCCTTGCGCAAGGCGGCGCTGGACGGCAGGCAGCGCACCTGGGCCAGCCTGACCCGCGCCGGCCGCAAGGTGTTCGACGACCATGTCGCCGCGCTCCAGCGGATCGTCGCGGGCGGGTAGGTGCTGGGCGGACGGGTTGGACCGGCATGGCGGCACGTTGGAAGATTATTATCCGACGACAAGGGGGCCAAAGCAGCCGGAATGCGGTAGGAGGCGGCACCGGCTCGGTCGCGGTAGGAAATACGAATGTACGACAAAGCCCTTGGCGCGTGGATGCGGGCCGGTTTCGACATGTGGTCGCTCGGGATCGAATCGTCCTCGGTGATCGCGCTTCGTCTGGCGAAGATATCGCGCGGCGGCGACGCCGGCTCGAAAGAAGCCGCGTTGATGGTGTCCGAAAAGGTTCAGGCCGGCGCCGAGATCATGGCGGGGCTGATGACCGGCCAATTGGGTATGACGCCGCTGGCCGGAACGACTTCGGTGGTCAGGAACTACCGTCGCAAGGTCGCCGCGAACCGCCGCCGGCTCTCGCGCTGAACGTCCGTTGATTCCCTGAAATGGCAGCCCGGTAGCCGATGCGGGGCAGGGTGGCTGATGTGCGCGGCAATCACCTGGCGCCGTCGATCCGCTTGCCTCGGCGAGCGGACCGCGCCAGTCTCGGCGCTCCTGCACACAGGGGGAACATCATGCGCCGTATATTGCTCGCGTCATTGCTCGCTGCCACTGCGTCGATTGCCGGGGCGTCGACGCCCAAGGAACAGCTGATGGCGCCGCCTGCCGGTGCGCGCCATTACACGATCAGCTCGGCCGCCGGGAAGCATGGCGACGTCTGGTCGTGGACGATGCCCGACGGCCGCGTCGCCTATCGCATGTCGATGTCGCTGCGCGGCTGGGTCACCGAGACCGACGAGCTCGTGACCCTGGCGCCCGACAAGCGGCCATCGGTGATCGCGATCCGCGGCTATACCGATTCGGGCGACGCCACCGAGAATTTCGACGTCGATGCCGGTGGCGTCGCGCACTGGAAGACCGCCGTCGACTCCGGCTCAGCGCCGTTCGCCGCGCGGCGCTACAACACTTATGGCGGCCCGTGGCTCGCCAGTGAGATGGACGTCAACGCGCTGGTCGCGGCGGGCGACAAGGGCATCGATCTGTTGCCGACCGGCCACGCCAGTATCAAGATCGGCCAGCCGGTCACGATCGACGGCCCGCAAGGCAAGAAGACCGTCAAGCTCGCCTTCATCACCGGCTATGGCTTTTCTCCATCGCCGATCTGGCTCGACGGCGACAATCACTTCTTCGGCAATGCCGGCGTGGTGGCCTTGCTGCCCGAGGGGTATGAGGCCAACGGGCCCAAGCTCAAGGATATCCAGGACAAGGCGACTGCCGACATGGTCCGCGATGTCGCGCACAGCTTCCTGGCGCCGGCGAACCGCACCCCGACTCTGGTCGACCATGTGCTGATGTTCGATTCGGTCGCGGGTACCTATCTGCCCGATCGCGCGGTGCTGATCTCGAACGGCAAGGTCGCGGCGGTCGGCGCGGCCGGGTCGATCAAGGCGCCGGCGGGAGCCGTCGTGATAGACGGCCAGGGCAAGACGCTGCTCCCCGGGCTGTGGGATTCGCACCAGCATGTCGGCGACGACTGGAACCTGCTGCAGAACCTCGCCACGGGCATGACCAATTATCGCAGTCCGGGATCGCTGATCGAGGATGCGCTGAGCATCTACAAGCGCCGCGCCGCCGGCGACCTGCTCGCGCCCGACGGCAAGATATCGGTCATTATCGACCGCAAGGATCCGCTCGCCGCGCAGGGCGCGCTTACCGTCTCGTCGGCGGCCGAGGCGATCGCCGCGGTCGACAAGATCAAGGCAGCAGGGCTGTGGGGAGCCAAATTCTACACCTCGATGAACCCGGCCTGGATCGCCCCGGCGGCGGCCGAGGCGCACAAGCTCGGTCTGCACGTCCATGGCCATGTGCCGGCCGGGATGCGGCCGCTGGACGCGGTGCGCGCGGGCTATGACGAGGTCACCCACATCAACTTCATCATGATGCAGGCGATGCCGCAGGAGGTGGTCGACAAGGCCAACACCGCCGCGCGGCTCGAGGGGCCGGCGAAATACGGCAAGGACGTCGATCTCGACTCGCCGGCGATGAAGGCCTTTTACGCCGAGCTGTCGACGCGCGGGACGATCATCGATCCGACACTGACCGTGTGGGAGCCGCTGATGACTTCGGACGGGACGGCGCTCTCGCCCGAATATGCGCCGTTCGCCGACGTCGCGCCGCCATCGGTGGTGCGCGGCTGGAAGATCCCGGGCTATCCGCTGTTCGGCGGGCTGACGCGCGACGATTTCCGCAAGAGCTTCGACAAGATGGTGGGGTTGGTCGGCCGCCTGCACCAGGCCGGCGTCCGCATCGTCGCCGGTACCGATGGCTATGGCCTGGAGCTGGTGCGCGAACTCGAACTCTATCAGCAGGCCGGGCTGACCAACGCCGAATCGCTCCAGACCGCGACGATCGTTCCGGCGCGGATGACCGGCATGGACGGCCGCGTTGGATCGATCGCGCCGGGCAAGACCGCGGACATCATCCTGGTCGACGGCGACGTGTCCAAGGACATCACCAACCTTCGCCACGTCGAGACCGTGTTTCTCGACGGCTACCGTCTCAATGGCGCCGCGCTGCGGAAGGCGAGCGGGCTCAGCGGCATGCCGAAATAGCGATCGAACACGAACGGCGGCACCGCGCCGACCGCCAAGGGGGGAATATCAATGATGGAACATCGCTGGACGGCGATCGTCACGATCGTGGCGCTGCTGGTCTATTTCTACATGAGCCTGCAGGTCGGTCGCGCCCGCGGCAAGTCGGGCATCCACGCGCCCTGCATGACCGGCGACCCTCTGCTCGAGCGCGCGGTGCGGGTGCACATCAACACGCTCGAATGGCTACCGCTGTTCCTCGGCGGGCTATGGCTGTTCGCGATCTATTGGAACGAGTACGTCGCCGCCGGGCTAGGCGTGGTGTGGATCGTCGGGCGGCTGATTTATTCCGCTGGGTACATGGCCGATCCGGGCAAGCGCAGCACCGGCTTCCTGATCCAGTTCGCGGCCGCCGGGATATTGCTGGTCGGGGCGTTGGGGAGGATCGTCTATAGTCTGGTGGTGGGCGGGGTCTGAGGGACAGCCAAGCGGGGCTGATGCGGGCAACGCATCTCACTTGCCCGTCATCAGCTCCTGCGACTTTACCTACCCGCCCCGCTGCAAAATAATCCCGAGTTCCTCGACATCCAGATCGCGCTCCAACTCCTGCAGCACCTCGTCCTCGATCAGCCCGGCGCGGTGGACGCGGATCAACTCAGCGCGGCCGGCGGCGATCGAGGTCAGGATGACGTCGAAATGCGGCCGCGCATTCTCCATGAACGTGTCGGCGTCGGCGGCGTAGCGCTGGATGGCGGCCAGGCGCTTGCGCGACTGTTCGAGCATCTGCGGGTGGATCAGCGTGCCGTCCTCGGCATAGGCATTGGCTTCGACCGCCTCGTTCCTGGCCTGCGCGATCGCCGCTTCGGTCTCGGCCATCGTCATCTTTGCTGGCGGATCCTTGTCCTCTGGCCCGACCAGCCGGATCAGCCAGCCCAGGCTCGTCCCCTGGATGACCACGGTGGCGAAGATCGCCGCGAAGGCAGTGACCAGCATCAGGTCGCGGCCGGGCATGGTGGCAGGCAGCGTGAGCGCCACCGCCAGCGTGACGACGCCGCGCATCCCCGCCCAGCTCAGCACCGTCGCCTGCCGTACGCCCAGCGGCCGCGCGCGCTTCAGCCCCATCGTCCGGAGCGCCACGAGCAGGCCATCGCTGGCGAAGATCCAGACGAAGCGCGCGGCCACGATCGTCAGCACCACGCCCAGGATCGGGATCGTCATCGTCGCCGTCACCGCCTCGATCCCGCCGACGCGATCGAGCACGCCGCGCAACGACGAGCCGATCAGGATGAAGACGATCGCTTCGAGCACGAACACCATCGTCTGCCAGAAGGCGGCGCCGCGCAGCCGGACGGGGGCCGGAAAGACGATATGCTGGTACCAGCCGAGCATCAGCCCGGCGACCACCGTCGCGATCACGCCGGAGACATGGACGCGCTCGCCCGCGATATAGGCGACCCAGCACATCAATGTATTGGCCATGATGATCAGCGTCTGATCCTTCAGCCGCTTGACCACGAACAGCCACGCCGCCGACACCGCCAGCCCGACCACGACCCCACCGAGCGCGAGCAGCAGGAAGCTGGTGACCGCCGCGCCGGCGCTGAACGTGCCGCTCAAGGTCGCCGCCACGGCGAAGCGGAACAGCACCAGCCCGGTCGCGTCGTTGAGCAGGCTTTCGCCTTCGACCAGCGCCGATAGCCGGCGGGGCAGGCTCAAGCCCTGCAGCACCGCGCGCGCCGAGACCGCGTCGGGCGGCGACACGATCGCGCCAAGCGCGAAGCACGCCGCCCAGGGCAGACCGGGGACCAGCCAGTGCGTGACGACGCCGACCGCCAGCGTAGTGAAGACCGCGGCGCCGATGGCGAGCGACAGGATCCCCGGCAAATGCCGCCGAAAACGACCGAGCGCGGTGAAATAGGCCCCGTCCATCAGCAAGGGCGGCAGGAACAGCACCAGCGCCAGCTCGGGATCGAGCGCGATCGGGTGCAATCCGGGGATGAAGGCAAGCGCGCCGCCGCCGACCAGCAACGCGGTCGACGGCGGTAGCCTCAGCCGTCGCGCCGCCCAATGCAGCGCGACGACGCCCGCGAGCAGGACCAGGACGAGTTCGAATGTCTCGACAGGACGCAGTTTCTTCTCTCCAGCCGCCGGGCCGATGCTCGCCCGCTTCCTTGCCTGATCCGATCTCGATCGTGCCACTGCGAGGGGCAGGGCGGAAGGCCTCTTCGTTCAAGGCGGCCGGTCAGCCGATCGGCATGGTTTCATGGAGCAACGTCATGTCGAG
Organism: Sphingomonas sp.; assembly: GCA_036383655.1. Taxonomy (GTDB): domain Bacteria; phylum Pseudomonadota; class Alphaproteobacteria; order Sphingomonadales; family Sphingomonadaceae; genus Sphingomonas. The sequence continues at coordinate 6,373 of DASVNU010000352.1, forward strand.
GCGGACGACGCCGTCCTCCTCGGAAATGATATCGACGAAGTCGTGATCGGCCCGGATGTGATCGCGGTCGTAGCGAACCCCGCCCAGCGACGGCCCGGCGAGCAGCGTGTCGACCCCGCCGATCGTGACGGTCAACAGGAAGCGGTCCTCGCTCGCCAGCGCGGCGAGTACGGGGCTGTCATCGGCGAGCAGATGGACCAATGTCCAGGACAGGCCGAGCAGCGGATTGGTGTCCCGGACCAGCGGAAGCGTGACGAGACTGCGAAAGAAGCGGCCGTCGCCAAGATGATGCGTCTCGAGGAACGACATCTGCGCCTGGGCGTCGGCCAGCGCGCGCGATCGTGTCGATGCCACCCGCACCATCAGCGCCTTGCTGCCCTGGTAGCGACCGATCACCGCGACTCGGCTGAATTCGAGGCTTTGCCGCGGTCGCGCAAACCGCGCGAAGATCAGCCCGGTCATCGTCGCCGAGAAGAACAGGCCCGTCAGGATCTCGATCGACGCGATGGCATGCGCGAACCGGGTCGCGGGTGCCATCACCCCATAGCCGACCGTCCCGAGCGTATCGACCGAGAAGAAGAACCCGTCGACCACCGAATAGGGTTGGGCATTGACGACCGCGCCCGGCATGGCCGCGTAGATCAGGCCGAACATGATGTTGATGACGAGGAACAACAGCGACACCAGCCCGATGAACATCGGCCAGGACATTTCCATGACCCAGTAATAGAGGTCGGCGAACGGCGCCGGCGCGCCGATCTTGATCGCGGGGAAGCCGCCGAGATTGATGACCTGACGGCGCGGTTTTCTGGCCATGCCGCCTAGGTTGGGCAGGATCGAGCGGCGGTCAAGCGCCTGGCGCTCGCGCCTGCCAACGCCACACGATCAGTCGTCGGTGCGGCGCTTGATCTTGTTGGGCAGATCCTTGCCTTTGGTGCGGCGCGACGGAATCTGGATCGGGTTCTTCTTCTTCCACTCGGCCCAGGTCATCGGGCCATCGGGGGTCTGAATGATCGTGTCGTCTGCCATGGGCGGTCCTTACCAGGGCGCGACCAGCGCGCCGATCTCGAGCGTGAAACGTCCCCCCTTACGGCCTGACTTGTCCGGTCCCCCGCCCGATCCATTTGTACGTCGTCAGCCCCTCGAGCGCGACCGGCCCGCGCGCGTGCAGCCGGCCGGTGGCGATGCCGATCTCCGCGCCCAGCCCGAACTCGCCGCCATCGGCGAACTGGGTCGAGGCGTTCCATAGCACGATTGCGCTGTCGACCGCGGCGAGGAAGCGTTCGGCGACGCTTTCATCCTCGGCGACGATCGCGTCGGTATGGTGCGATCCGTGCGCGGCGATGAAGCTCAGCGCCTCGTCGACCCCGCCGACCAGCCGCGCCGAGGCGATCGCGTCGAGATATTCGGTGTCCCAATCCTCGCTGCCCGCCGACACCACGCCGGGGACCAATTGCTTGAGCAGGGGATCGCCGCGCACCTCGCAGCCCGCCGCCTGCAATTTCTGGATCAGCTGCCCGGCCCTGGGATAGTCGCGGTCGATCAGCAATGTCTCCATCGCGCCGCATACGCCGGTACGACGCATCTTGGCGTTGACCACGATGTCCTCGGCCATCGCCTGGTCGGCGCTGGCATGAACGAAGATGTGGTTGATGCCGTCGAGATGCGCGAGCACCGGCACCCGCGCTTCGCTCTGGACGCGCGCGACCAGCCCCTTGCCGCCGCGCGGCACGATCATGTCGATCACGCCCTCGCCCGCCAGCATCGCGCCCACCGCGGCACGGTCGGTCACCGGCACCAGCTGCACCGCCTCGCCGGGCAACCCGGCCGCTTCGAGCCCGCTGACCAGCGCG
>DASVNU010000353.1:0-7614 GCA_036383655.1 Sphingomonas sp.
GCTCAAGCTCGGCCTGCTGTTCGAACGCTTCCTCAACCCGGAACGCGTGTCGATGCCCGACTTCGACATCGACTTCTGCGAAACCCGGCGTGGCGAGGTCATCCGCTACGTCCAGCAGAAATATGGCCGCGACCAGGTCGCCCAGATCATCACCTTCGGGACGATGAAGGCACGCGCGGTGCTCAAGGATACCGGCCGCGTGCTGCAGATGAGCTATGGCCAGGTCGATCGGCTCGCCAAGCTCGTCCCCAATCTGCCGACCGATCCCTGGACGCTCGACCGCGCGTTGAACGGCGTCAGCGAACTCGCCGCCGAATATCGCGGCGACAAGGATGTCCGCCATCTGTTCGACCTGGCGATGAAGCTGGAAGGACTACCACGGCACAGTTCGACCCACGCCGCCGGCGTGGTGATCGGGGACCGCCCGCTCGCCGATCTCGTCCCGCTCTATCGCGATCCGCGATCGGACATGCCGGTCACCCAGTTCGACATGAAATATGTCGAAGGTGCCGGACTGGTGAAGTTCGACTTCCTCGGCCTCAAGACGCTGTCGGTGCTCAAGAAGGCGGTCGAATTGCTCGCCAAGCGCGGCATCGCCTGCGATCTCGACGCGCTGACCTGGGACGACGAGGGCGTCTACAAATTGCTCCAGAAGGGCGACACGGTCGGCGTGTTCCAGCTGGAATCGGAAGGCATGCGCCGCACGCTGAGCGCGGTACGGCCGTCGAACTTCGGCGACATCATCGCGCTCGTCTCGCTCTATCGGCCGGGCCCGATGGACAACATCCCGTCGTTCGGGCGGCGCAAGAACGGGCAGGAGCCGATCACCTATCCGCATGCCCTGCTTGAGCCGATCCTGGCCGAGACCTACGGCATCTTCGTCTATCAGGAACAGGTGATGCAGGCCGCGCAGGTACTGGCGGGCTATTCGCTCGGCGGCGCCGACCTGCTGCGGCGCGCGATGGGCAAGAAGAACCAGGCGGAGATGGACGCCCAGCGCGCGACCTTCGTCGAGGGCTGTGCGAGCCACAACAAGATCGACGCGGCCAAGGCCAACGAGCTGTTCGACTTGATCGACAAATTCGCCGGCTACGGTTTCAACAAATCGCACGCCGCGGCCTATGCACTGCTCGCCTATCAGACCGCCTGGCTGAAGGCGCATTATCCGCATGAATTCTATGCGGCGTCGATGTGCTACGACATCCATCTCACCGACAAGCTCGCGATCTTCGTCGACGACATGCGCCGGCTGGACGTCGCGATCCTGCCTCCAGACGTGAACCACAGCCTGGCGGAGTTTGATGTTCAGGTGGTTCCTTCATTAACCTCCTCTTCTGAAGGGGAGGGCCCCGGTCTCGCCGTCCGCTACGCCCTTGCCGGCCTCAAATCGGTCGGCGAAGGCGCGATGGAGAAACTGGTCGAGGAGCGCGACCTGAGCGGCCATTTCGACACGCTCGATGCCTTTGCCCATCGCGTCGATCCCCGCTTGCTCAACAAGCGACAGCTCGAAACGCTGGCGGCGGCAGGCGCGTTCGATGCGATCGACGCCAATCGCGCGGGAATCTTCGCTTGCGCCGAGACGATCCTGGCGACCGCGGCGCGCGTCCACGATCAAAAAACCAGCGGGCAGGGCGGCCTGTTCGGCGAGAGCGAGGCATCGGGCACGCATATCAAGCTGCCGCAGTCGGCGCGCTGGAGCCTGGCTGAGCGGATGGAACAGGAAAAGGAAGCGTTCGGCTTCTATTTCTCCGCGCATCCGGTCGATCGCTTCGCTCAGCTTGCGCGGATGCACGGCGCGCGGCGCTATGCCGACCTGGGCGAATTGCAGATCCCCGAGGACGGGCGTGCCGGTGCGGTGATGGCGGCGATGGTCGAGGATACGCGCTGGCGAACCTCGGCCAAGGGGCGCCGCTACCTGATGGCGACCCTGTCCGATCCGTCGGGCCAGTTCGTCGCGACCTGTTTCGACGATTCGGTCGCGGTCGATCTGGAAGAAGCGGCGCGCAACGGCGGCTGTGGCCTGATCACGGTAGAGCTCGACCGGCGCGCGGGCGAGGAACAGCCACGCGTGACGGTCAAGCGCATTCAACCGTTCGACGAACTGGCCAGCGCAACACGGATGAACCTCGATATCGAGATCGAAGAGGCGAGCGCCATTGCCGCGATCGGGTTGCTGTTGTCGGAAGCGCGTGGCGCCCGGGGAGAGGCGCGACTGATCACACCATTGCCGATGGGCGGCACCGCGACGATCTTGCTGGGCCGTGATTTCCTGCTCGATCCAGAGTTGGCCGACCGGATTGCGGCCTTGCCCGGCGTGCGATCGGCGCAGGTCGCGATCGCGTCGCAGCAACGGCTGGCGCTGGTCGGCTAGCGACCTGGACTTGCTCCCGCGTCACCGATGGCAGGCCTCTAGACTTCGCCCGTTCCGGACCGGATAACGTACTTTAACGAAAGAGTACGGAGGGTGGGATGACGATGGGCGCGATGCAGGATTTCGAGCTGCGCGTGATGCGGCTGGTCGATCATGCCGCGCGCGAGCGTCCGACCCGGGAGATCGTGACGCGCTGGGCCGATGGGCGCGAGACGCGCAACGACTGGGCCGGCATCCACCTCAACGCGCGCAAGCTGGCGCAACGGCTCGAGAAATGGGGGATCAAGCCCGGCGACCGCGTCGCGTCATTTGCGATGAACCATGAGCATCACCTGACCTCCTGGTACGGGACGATGGGGATGGGTGGCGTTATCCACACGATCAACCCGCGGCTGTTCGACGAACAGCTGATCTACATCGCCAACCATGCCGAGGATCGCGTCCTGTTCTACGACAAGCAGTTCCAGCCGCTGATCGACCGGCTGAAACCGCATTGGACCTCGATCGAACGCTATGTCGTGTTCGACGACCTTGGCCCCGATGGATTCCAGGCGCTGCTCGACCAAGAGGATGGCGACTATGCCTGGCATGAGGGGGGCGAGCGCGAGCCGTGCATGATCTGCTACACCAGCGGGACGACGGGCAATCCCAAGGGGGTATTGTACGAGCATCGCTCGACCGTGCTTCACGCGATGCACGCCGCCGAGCCCTGGGTGATGGGATTGTCGTCGTCCGACGCCATCCTGCCGATCGTGCCGATGTTCCATGCCGCGGCCTGGGGCTTGCCGTTCGCCGGCGCGCTGGCGGGCGCGAAGTTCGTTTATTCGCAGACCAACGACGCCGCTGTCCTGTGCGGCCTGATGAACAGCGAGGAAGTGACCATCGGCAGTGGGGTGCCCACCGTCTGGCTGGCGATGTTCCAGCATATGGACGCGACCGGGGAGGAGCCGCGTTTCCTCCGCCAGATCACGGTCGGCGGGTCGGCGGCGCCGCGCGCGATGCTGGCGCGGTTCATGGATATGGGAATCAAGCCGCTTCACTTGTGGGGAATGACCGAGACCTCGCCGATCGCGACGGCGCTCGCCCCCGGGCCCGATTGGGGCGAGCTGTCGCGTGACGAACAGCTCGACATCGTCTGCAAGCAGGGCTCGATCCCGTTCGGCGTCGAACTGCGCATCGTCGATGACGAGGATAACGAACTGCCGCGCGATGGCGAAACCTCGGGTCGGCTGCAGATTCGCGGGCCCTGGGTGGTCAAGCGCTATTTCAAGGCCGAACAGGATGCGGTCAACGTCGAGGGCTGGTTCGACACCGGCGACGTCGCGGTGCTGCATCCGAACGGCACGATGCAGATCACCGACCGGTCGAAGGATGTGATCAAGTCTGGCGGCGAGTGGATCAGCTCGGTCGATCTGGAAAATGCCGCGGTCGGCTGCCCCGGCGTCGGTGAAGCGGCGGCGATCGGCGTGCGCCATCCCAAATGGGACGAACGCCCGCTGCTGCTGATCGTGCGCAAGCCCGGCAGCACGGTAACGCCGCACGAGATCACCGAGCATCTGACGCAGCATGTCGCCAAATGGTGGCTGCCCGATGAGATATTGTTCGTCGATGACCTGCCGCACACCGCCACGGGCAAGTTGCTCAAAACCGCGCTGCGCGACCAGTACAAGGATTACAAGCTGGCGACGGCGGCGTAGAGCTTTGCGCGGAATGACGAACGTCGACCCCGCCGTTTTCGCCGCTCATTGGCGCGCGGCCTGGAATGCTCACGATCTCGACGCTGTTCTGGCGCATTTCCATGATGACGTCGTCTTCACCTCGCCTGTCGCCGCCAGCCTGCTACCCGAGACTGGTGGTGTAATGCGTGGCAAAGCCGCCCTTCGCGCCTATTGGGAGGAGGGGCTCCGTCGCATTCCCGATTTGCACTTTACCATCGAGGCTGTGTTCGCGGGCGTCAACACGCTGGTGATCCAATATATCAACCAGAAAGGCGTCCGCGTCTCCGAGGTGCTGGTTTTCGATGCGGGACTGGTACGTGAAGGACACGGCACCTATCCAACAGACATCGATACGGGAGCTAACGGCTAACGCTTCTGGCGCGCGCCCGACGTGACGATGTCGTTTCGCGTCGCCATTGCACGGTCCGGCCGGCCGAAGTCGCCGCGGCGCATGTCGTACGGCGTGTCGCGAACCGGTACGTTGCCGGTCGGCTTGCCTTTGCCCCCGTTGCGCGGCAGGCTGCGCTGAATGGACATGGTGACGACCGGCTCTGCCGGTGAGAATGGCGTGACGCTGGCGGCCCGGCCCGAGGCGCTGCGCCTCGCCCCGCATGAAACCGCGGTCGTCGTGATCGACATGCAGAACGCTTATGCGAGCGAGGGCGGCTATGTCGATCTCGCGGGCTTCGACATTTCGGGATCGGCGGGCGTGATCGGCAAGATCGCCACGGTGCTCGACACCGCGCGCAAGGCGGGCGTGCAGGTGGTGTTCCTACAGAACGGCTGGGATGCCGATTACCAGGAAGCGGGCGGACCGGGATCGCCCAATTGGCACAAGTCCAACGCCTTGAAGACGATGCGCGCGCGGCCCGAACTTGCCGGCCAATTGCTCGCGCGGGGCGGGTGGGATTACGAGCTGGTCGAGGCGCTCAAGCCACAGCCGGGCGACATCTCGCTCCACAAGACGCGCTACTCGGCGTTCTTCAATTCGCAGCTCGATTCGACGCTGCGCGCGCGCGGCATTCGCAACATCGTGTTCGTCGGTATCGCCACCAACGTCTGTGTGGAAAGCACGCTGCGCGATGGCTTTCACCTCGAATATTTCGGGGTGATGCTGGAGGATGCGACGCATCATCTCGGGCCGCCGATGATGCAGGAAGCGACCGTCTACAATGTCGAGAAGTTCTTCGGATGGGTTTCGACAGTAGCTGATTTCTGCGGCAGTTTCGGCCAGCTTCCTCAATCAGATAGCAAGGAATGACGTCATGGCGTTCGACCCCATCAACCCGCCGCAATTCCCGACCCCGATCGCGCCTTATTCGGCCGGCGCCAAGGCCGGGAACGTCGTCTACGTCTCGGGCGTGCTTGCGCTGGGCGAGGGAGGCATTGTGCTTCACGCTGGCGACGCCGCGGCGCAGACCAGGCATGTGCTGGAGGTGATCAAGGTGACGCTCGAAGCGGCCGGCGCCTCGATGGCCGACATCGCGATGAACCATATCTTCCTCAAAAACCTGGACGATTATCCGGTCTTCAATCAGGTCTATGCCGAATATTTCCCGGGTAACAAGCCGGCGCGCTATTGCATCAAGGCCGAGCTGGTGAAGCCCGATTGCCTGGTCGAGATCGCCAGCGTGGCGCATATCGGCTGATGGCCAAAAACAAACCGTCATCCCTGCGAAAGCAGGGATCTCAGGCGACGGCGCGATCACCTGGTCACCGCGAGACTCCAGCCTTCGCTGGGGTGACGCAATGGCGTTTCGCTCGGCCGAGGGTAGGGGCTGATGCCTGAGGCCAGCGGCCTGTACTATGAGGAGCACGGCGCGCCCGATGCCCCGCCGGTGATCCTGTCTTCGGGCCTGGGCGGATCGGCGAGCTATTGGGCGCCCAATATCCCTGCACTCGCCGAGCATTTCCGGGTGATCGCTTATGACCATCGCGGCACCGGGCGCAGCGATCGCACCTTGCCGGCGAGGATATCGGTCGACGATTTCGCCGACGATATCCTGCTGTTGATGGATGCGCTGTCGATCGATCGCACGCATCTGATCGGCCACGCGGCTGGTGGCGTCGCCGGGCTCGCGCTCGCGCTGAAGGCGCCCGAGCGGCTCGATCGTCTGGTCGTCGTCAACGGTTGGGCCAGCCCCGATCCGCATTTCCTGCGCTGTTTCGAGGTGCGGCTGGCGCTGCTGCGGCTCGCTGGCCCCAACGCCTATCTCCGCGCGCAGCCGATCTTCCTCTATCCGCCCAACTGGATTTCCGAGCATAGCGACGAGCTCGACGCCGAACTGCCGCATCAGCTCGATAATTTTCCGGGCCAGGATGCGATGGAAAAGCGCATTCTCGCGCTCGGCTCGTTCGATATTGCGGAACGGCTCGGCGAAATCACCGCGCGGACGTTGGTGATCGCCAGCCAGGACGACATGCTGGTGCCGCCGCGCGCGGGCGAAAAGCTCGCCGCCGGCATCGCCAAGTCGGGCTTTGGCCGACCGAGCTATGGCGGGCACGCGGTCAACATCACCGACCCCGATAATTTCAACGGCTTTCTGGTCGACTGGATGACGGGCGTGATGCCTCAATAGGAGTGAATGCGATGCAGGTCGGCGTTTTCGTGCCCATCAACAACAATGGCTGGCTGATCAGCGAAAACGCGCCGCAATATTTGCCGTCGTTCGACCTCAACAAGACGATCGCGCAATCGGCCGAGAAGCATGGGCTCGACTTCCTGCTGTCGATGATCAAGTTGCGCGGGTTCGGCGGCAAGACCGAATTCTGGGAATATGGCCTGGAGAGTTTCACGCTGATGGCGGGGCTCGCCGCGGTCACCGAGAAGATCAAGATCTACGCGACCTGCCCGACGCTGGTCATTCCACCCGCCTTTGCCGCGCGGATGTGCAACACGATCGATTCGATCAGCCATGGACGGTTCGGTCTGAATCTGATCACCGGCTGGCAGCGGCCCGAGTATAGCCAGATGGGTCTATGGCCGGGCGATGAGCATTTCCGCAACCGATACAAGATGCTCGATGAATATGCTCACATCCTGCGCGAACTGTGGGCGACCGGCCGAAGCGACTTCAAGGGCGATTATTACCAGATGGACGATTGCCTCGTCCGACCCAAGCCCGACGGCGATATGAAGATCATCTGCGCGGGATCGTCGGATGAGGGACTCGCCTTCTCGGCCAAATGGGCGGATTATGCCTTTTGTCTCGGCAAGGGCGTCAACACGCCGACCGCGTTCGCGTCCAACAACGACCGGCTGGCGGCCGCCACCGCAAAGACCGGCCGCGACGTGTCGGTGTTCGTGCTGGTGATGATCATCGCCGCCGACACCGACGAGGAAGCGATGGCGAAGTGGAAATCGTACAATGACGGCGTTGATGTCGCCGCGATCTCCTGGCTGATGGATCAGGGCGCGGCGGACAAGCACAATACGACCACCAACGTCCGCCAGCTCGCGGCGCCCGAGGGCGCGGTCAACATCAACATGGGGACCTTGGTCGGCAGCCACGCCAGCATCGCGCG
>DASVNU010000354.1:0-4399 GCA_036383655.1 Sphingomonas sp.
GATCAGGCGCGCCTCGAGCAGTTCCTGCTCGTCGATCCCCTTTTCGGCGGCAAAAGCGCGGCCTTTGTCGAGGATCTTGTCGAGATTCGTCAGCGCGCGCACGAAAACAGGCGCGGTAAGGGCGTAGAGTTCGGTAGCCACAGGATTCTCCCCTAGAGAAACGGGCTGCCGATCGGCGCCCGCGAGGAGGAGATAGGACTTGGGTTGCGAATGAAAACCCGTCCCGGTTAGTTTTTTACCGTTTCGCCAAAAATTCAGCGCGTGGCGGCGACGAACGCCGTGCGAAACTGGTCGAGGTCGCCGGCGGCCACGTCGGACACCGCCCAGAAATCGAGATCGCCCTGGCGCCAGTGCACGAGCGTATAGCCGTCGGTCGCCATGGTCTCGCCCGACGGCGCCTTGCCCGCGGGCCAGGCGAAGACGTTGATCGTATGGAGATTGCGGCGATAGACGATCGCCGGAACGACGCGCCCGCCGATATAATCGAGCCGTCCGCCGACCAGCGGGAAACCGGCGGCCTTGAGATCGGGGGTGGGCGGCGAGAAATCGATCTTGCCGTTGAACCAGGGTTTGACGACGTGGCGGTCGGAGGTCGGGATATCGACCAGATGGTCGGCGAGCAGCGAGCGGACATGGCTGGCGACCATCTGCTGCTCGAGCCCGCTGGTTGCCGATTGCTGCGGGATGCCGAGCGTCAGCGCCAGGCCCGCGGCGATCGCCCCGCCGGTTCCCCAGCCGAGCCGCGCGGGCCAGGGGTTGGTGGCGCGTGGCGCGGCGGCGGGAAGCGCTGCATCGATCCGATCGTGCAGGCCGGCAGGCGCCGCATACCGCAGCGCCGGGTCGGCGACGATCTCGTGCAGATGCTTCAACCGCTCGAACTCGGCCGCGCAATCGGGACAGGTGCGCAAATGCGCCTCGACCATTGCGACATTGGCGGCGTCGAGCTCATCGTCGAGCATCGCATGGAGCAGCATCGGATTGGGACAGGTCATGCCTGGCGCTCCTGTTGCCCGGCAGCATGAGCGGGGAGGAGCAATTTGGCCAGCATCTCACGGGCGCGGGCCAGCCGCGACATCACCGTGCCGATCGGCACGCCGGTCACCGACGCGATCTCGCGATACGACATTTCTTCCATTTCGCGCAGCACCAGGGTTTCGCGGAACGGTTCGGGAAGGGCGGCGATCACCCCGCGCACCGTATCGATCTCGCGCGCGCGGGCCAGCGATTCCTCGGGCGTATCGCTATCCGCCGGAACCGCGGCGACCGCTTCAGCCTGTGCTTCGGACAAACTCGCATCCGACATGACGACCCGATCCCGCCGGACCTGCTCGCCGACCCGGTCGCGCCAGCAATTACGCAGGATCGCGAACAGCCAGCCGCGGGGCGCCCCGCCGCGATAGGAGTCGAACGACCGAAACGCGCGCAGGAATGCTTCCTGCACCACGTCTTCGGCGGCGCTCGCGTCGTTGGTCAGATAGCGCGCCAGATTATAGGCGGCGTCGAGGTGCGGCAGCATCAGCTCGCGAAAGCGCAGCTCGGGGCCGGGCGTCACGTCCCGACCGCCGACCAGTCTTGGGCGAAAGCCGCCGATCACCTCTACGCCCTCCGCCTCAGTGCGCCGTGACGGTCACTTTGCCCGTCATCATCGGATGGAGCGAGCAGAAATAGGCGATCTGGCCCGGCTTGGTGAAAGTGAAGCTGAACGACTGGCCGGTGTCGAGTACCTTCGACCGGAAGCTCTTGTCGGTCGCGACCACGGTGTGCGGGATATCGTCGTCATTGGTCCAGGTAATGGTCTGGCCGACCTTCACCGTCACCATTTTCGGACCGAAGGTGAAATTGGAGATGTGGACCGCGACCGGACCGGCGGTGGCTGCAGGTGCCGCGGGGCGGGCCGACAAGGTCTTGCCCCGGGCCGATGCCGTGACAGGGGGATGGGCGCGGCCCGAGGCAAGCGAGGTCATGACCGCCGCAACAGGGATCAGGACGGCAATCACTAAACGGGAGTGCATTTGGACTCTCCAAAGGTTCAGGCCAAAGGTTCAGGCCAAAGGTTCAGGCGAGGGTGGAATCGATCAGCGCGATGCGCTGGTCACCGCGGCGGAAAGTGACGTCGGTGATGCCGAGCATCGAGCGGAGCTGTCCGGGCGGCACGACCTGAGGGCCGGGGGAGGGGGCAGTACCTGGTGCCGGCTGCGGGAAAGCGGTTGACCGCGCGGTGTGGAAGGTCATCCGGCCTTCGACCTTCTGCACGATCTGATGGATATGGCCGTTGAGGATCGTCACCGATCCGAAGCGCTTGAGCATCGCCAGCGCGGCCTGCGCGTCGCCGGTGCCCCAGCCCCATTGTTCGTAGACCGTCCACAGCGGGATGTGCGCGAACACCACGATCGGGGTCGAGGCGCTCTGGCCGGCGAGGTCGGCCTTGAGCCAGGCAAGCTGCGCCGCGCCGAGATTGCCCATGCCGCCGGGCTTGAGGTCGGCGACATTGACCAGTCCGACGAAATGCACGCCCTGATGGTCGAAGCTGAACCAGCCGGCGCCCTTGCTGCCCTTGCCATGCCGATCGAGAAACGCTTTGCCGCCGCCTTCGTCGACCATGTCATGCTCGCCAGGCACGAAGAAAGCAGGAATGCCCGTCTCGCGCAGGATCTGGTCGGCGTCGTCGAATTCATCGTCGCGCGACAGCTGGGTGATGTCGCCGGTATGGATGATGAAGTCTGGCTTGACCGCCAGCGCCTTCACCTTGGTGATCGCCTCGCGATAGGTCGCGCGCGCGTCGGGGTTGGCTGCCTTGTCGAAGCCGATATGGCTGTCGCTCAATTGCAGGAAGGTGAAGCCGGCGGTCGGCGCCGCGCCGGCGCCCGCACCGTCCAGGATGGCGCTCCGCGCCACGCCGCCGCTCAGCGCGTAGAGCGCGCCAGTGCCCGCCCAGGCCATGCATTTGAGCATTTCGCGGCGCTCGATTTCGTGTCCCATGTCCTCGCTCCATTGCGGTTCGAGGATCAGGACGGACGGGCGCGGCGGGTTATTCCCGAAAAAGAAACGCCGCCCGGAAAAATTCCGGACGGCGTTCGGTAGTCGATGGTGGTCGCCGCGTCAGAACTTCACGCGCACCGCGCCGCCAATGATCCGCGGCTCGCTGATCATGCCGGTCAGATTGTTGAAGTCGATCGCGCTGATCGAGCGGAACTGGTTGGTGATGTTGCGGGCGAACGCGCTCACTTCGTAACGCGGTGTCGAATAGGCGATCTTGAGGCCGCCTTCGAGCTGTGGCTTGCCGCGGAACTCCTTCGCTTCGTAGAGGAAGTAGTTGATGCTGCTGCGATACGCCCAGTCGGTATAGGCGTAGATTTCGCGGCCGCCGCCCAGCGGGATCGAGTAGCGCGCGGTCCAGTTGGCCACCCAGCGCGGTGCCTGGGGCAGGCGGTTGCCGTCAATGATCGCCTGGCCCGGGCTCGCCAGCGGATCGGTGACGGTGCACAGCGAACCGCACACGCCGACGGTGATCGTCGGATCCTGGATCTGGGTGAAATTGTAGCTCCCGCTCGCGGTCAGCGTCAGCTGCGGGATCGGGCGCATGTCGAGTTCGGCCTCGACCCCATAACCGATCGCGCGCTTGGCGTTGAGCAGACGCGCCGAGTTGGACAAGCCGCCGACCGCGGTGATCTGCAGGTCGTTGGTGCGCCACCAATAGCCGTCGATCGAGAAGCGCACGGTGCGGTCGGCGGTCTCGCCCTTGATACCTGCCTCACCCGACAGGGTGGTCTGCTTGCCCGCCGTGGTCTGCCGGCTGCCGAAGGTGACGCGGTCCTGGATCGCCGGGCCGAGATAGCCGGTCGCGGCGCGCGCATAGAGATTGACCTGCGGCGACACGGCATAGGTCGCGCTCACGTCCCAGGTGAAGTCGCCGCCGCTGACCTTGGCGCGGCTCGGCAGCACCGCGCCGAACAGATTGGGCGAGTAACCGGTGATCAAATCTTCCTTATGGTCGTGCGAATAGCGACCGCCGGCACGCAGCGTCAGCTTATCGACCGGCTTGTATTCAATCGACGCGAACGCGCCCCAATTCTCGTTCTTGTTGTCGTGGAACAGATCCTGGTCGAGGTCCGCCGCGCGGCTGCCCGTGGGCGGGAACTTGTAGTCGTACTCATGATATTTGAGCGTCTGGTGGAAATAATAGAGCCCGCCCTGGAAGCGGAGGCCGTTGACCTCGTCGCTGACGAAACGGAGTTCCTGGCTGAATTCGGCCGGCCGGGTGATGCCGCCGGTATTGTCGGGGAACAAGGCGTTGTTGAGGCCGAGCGCGGGGAAGACGTAATTGTTGCCGCCGTCGATATCGCCGGTGCTCTCGACCTTGGCCTTCTCGTAGGCGGTGACCGAGTAGAGCGTGCCGGCG
>DASVNU010000355.1:0-2310 GCA_036383655.1 Sphingomonas sp.
CTCAAGGCCGACGATATGCGTCAGGCGGCGGTTGTGCTGGCGGCGTTCCTGTGGAATGCCGCGAATGGCGACGCGCTGCCACGTCCGCCGCTGCCGACCCAGCCAACGAAAAGCGACCCTTTTGCTTATCCTGATGAATAAATCTCAGCCGTCATCCCAGCGAAAGCGGGGATCTCCGGCGGTGGCGCAATTGCGTGAGACCCCAGCTTTCGCTGGGGTGACGGTGTAGTCGTGGCGCGTAGAGGTCACCGTCCGAGCCAGGCACCTGCGTCGCGGCCCCGCTTCTGGGGGCGCCATGCGGTGCTGGCGGCGCTCGCCAATCCCGAGCGGACCGTTCGGAAGATGTGGGCAACGCGCGAGGCGCTGATCGGGCTCGATATCCCGCCGGTGATCCCGATCACCTATGCCGATGTCGCCGATCTTGGCCGGCTGGTGCCGGGCGACGCACCGCATCAGGGCCTGATCATCGAGGTCGAGCCGCTCGAGGATATCTGGCTCGGCGACCTGCTGGAACAAGGGCAGGGCGAAGACGACCGCCGGCCGCTGGTGGTGCTCGATCAGGTCACCGATCCGCACAATGTCGGCGCGATCCTGCGCTCGGCCGCGGCGTTCGACGCGCTCGGCATCGTGACGCAGGACCGCCATTCTCCGCCCGAATCGGGGGCGGTGGCGCGCACCGCCTCGGGCGCGCTCGAGATCGTGCCATGGGTCCGCGTGGTGAACCTGTCGCGCGCGCTCGGCGAGATCGCCGAGGCGGGCTTCTGGCGCGTCGGGCTGGCGGGCGAGGCGACCGAGACATTGGGCAATGTGATCGGCGCGGCGCGGGTCGCGTTGGTGCTGGGCGCCGAGGGCGAGGGGATGCGGCACAACACGATGCAGCATTGCGACCAGCTTGCGCGGCTCCCGATATCGCCTAGGATCGAAAGCCTGAACGTATCCAATGCCGCCGCGATCGCACTCTATGCGGTGGCCGCGCGCGACTGATTTGTTTAACGCGTTTTCCGAGCCAGCAAGTGTTCCACCTGCTTCGAAAACGCTCTGGCGGGGGTAGTCGATGACGGCACGGGTTTCGCGTCTGGCGCTGGTGTTGCTTTCGCCCCTGCTTCTGGTCGGATGCCTGCTCGCGCCGGGCAAGTTCACCTCGACGCTGACGATCAACGCGGATCGCAGTTTCACCTACAGCTATCAGGGTGAAGTCTATGCCTTCGACCTCAACGAGGCGATGAAGGACATGCCGTCGGGCAGCGACGACGACGGCACCAAGAAGACCGACGGCGTGTCGCTCAAGAATATCGGCTTCCAGAAGGGCGACAAGAAAAGCGGCAAGGACTCGGCCAAGGACGATGCCAAGGCGCAGGCGGCGGCCGATGCCAAGAACCGCGAGATGGCCGCGACGCTGTCCAAGGAAGCGGGCTTCCGCAAGGTCGACTATGTCGGCGATAACAAGTTCGTGATCGACTATCAGATCAGCGGGAAGCTCGATCACACCTATCTGTTCCCGTACAATCTCGACGCCGGGATCATCATCCCGTTCGTCGCGGTCGAGATCCGCGCCAACGGCACCGCGCGGCTGAAGGCGCCGGGTTTCGCCAATGATTCGAAGGATTCGTCGGGCGGCATGGGTCCGGACGCGAGCAAGGCGTCGGCCAAGCTCGACGGCACCTTCATCCTCGATACCGATGCCGAGATCGTCAGCCAGAATAACGAGGATGGGGTGAAGGTCGTGAACGGCCGCAAGACCGTGACGTGGAAGGCGACCCCACTGTCGAACACCGCGCCGATGGCGGTGGTGCGCTTCGCGGGGGCTGCGAAGTAGAACGCTACTTCGTCACCCCGGCCTTGTGCCGGGGTCTGCCGGGAGGCAGGCGAAGGACTTGAGCTTCCAGCCCATCACCAAGAGGCACGGCGGATGCCGGGACAAGCCCGGCATGACGGCTGGAAGGAAGAGGCCTAATCCTCCTCGGCGATCCGAACCTTCATCCCGTCGAGGTGGTCCCCGAATTCGATCTGGCACGACAGCCGACTATTCTCGTCGCGGTCGGCGGAGGAATCGAGCAGGTCGTTCTCGTCCTCGCTCATCGGTTTCAGTTTGGCAGCAAATTCCGGGTCGACATGGACGTGGCAAGTGGCGCAGCTGCAGCAGCCGCCGCATAGCGCCAGCACTTCGTCGATCCCGGCGTCCCGGATCACTTCCATTACCGAAAGCCCGGACTCGCCCGTGATTTCCTGTTCTTCCCCGCCGCGCGTCACGACGATAAGCTTGGGCATGTCTTTCCTCCGTCCGGTTGCAGGGGCCCATGCCGTGCCCGG
>DASVNU010000356.1:0-17695 GCA_036383655.1 Sphingomonas sp.
TTCTGGCGATGGGCGTCACCACCGTCACGCTCGGCCAGGACGGCGAAGGCCCCAGGGTCGGCAATGACCTCGACCCCAGAAGCTGGATGCAGGCGGTCGACCGCGCGCGGATCGACATCAACGTCGCGCTGCTGGCCGGCCACGGCACGTTGCGACGTGCGGCCGGCGTGGCGGATTCGGTGCACCGCCCCGATGCGGCCGGACTCGAGCGGATGGCGGCGCAGCTCGATTCCGAACTGCGGATGGGCGCATTCGGTATTTCCTATGGCCTCGAATACGTCCCCGGCATCTATTCGGAGACGCCCGAGCTGAGCAATATCGGCAAGGTCGTCGCGCGCTATGGCGGGGTCTGCATGAGCCACATGCGCTCGGAGAATGACGACGAGATCGAGGCGTCGATCAACGAACTGGTCACCTCGTCGCTCCCGGCGCGGCCGCATATCTCCCACTTCAAATCGGTGTTCGGCAAGGGCGAGAAGCGCGGCCGAGAGTTGCTCGCCTTCGTGGCCGACATTCGTCGTCGCGGTGTCGATCTCACTGCTGACGAATATCCCTATGAGGCAGGTTATACCGGCATCGCGATCCTGTTCCCGAAATGGGCATTGCCGCCGACCGATTACGCCGGCGTGCTGGCCGGGCGCCGACAAGAACTGCGCGACTATCTGCTCGCGCGGATGACGCGGCGTGGCGGTCCCGAGGCATTGTTGATCGGCACCCCGCCCTATGCCGGCAAGACGCTGGCGCAAGCGGCGCAGCAGGAGGGAATGCATTTCGCCGACCTGCTCATCAAGCTGGGGCCGGACGGCGGCTCGGGCGCGCATTTCACGATGGACAAGGTGCTGCAGGACACCTTGCTGGTCGATCCCAACGTCTCGTTCTCGACCGACGGCGGCCCGGGCATGCGGCATCCGCGCGCGACCGGCACCTATGCCAAACTGGTCGAGGAATATGTCGTGCGCGACAGGAAGCTGACGATCGAGGAAATGGTCCGCAAGGCGACCGGCTTTCCCGCGCGGACACTGCGCCTGTCCGATCGCGGCGTGATCCGGGCCGGGGCGAAGGCCGACCTCGTCCTGTTCGATCCGAAGAGGGTCAGGGCGCGGTCGACCTATGTCGATCCCTTCGCAATGGCCGAGGGGTTCGATTTGGTAATGGTGAACGGCCAGTCGGCGTTCGAGGGCGGGAAGAGGGTTGGGTTGTCGGGCAAGTTGTTGCGGGCGAGGTAGGCAATTCCTCCCCGGAACGGGGAGGGGGACCGCGCGGCGCCAGCCGCGTGGTGGAGGGGCCCACGACCGCTAGCCTTCTCGCATGTGGCTTCTTGATCGCGGGCCCCCTCCACCAAGCCGCTTCGCGACTTGGTCCCCCTCCCCGTGCCGGGGAGGAATTACTTTCCCGCCACCGCCTTGCACAAATTATCCGTCGCCAGCGCGATCCGCGACTCCGGCATGTCGCGATTGCCGGGATCGTTCTCTACCTCACGCGTCTCGGTATTGAACGTCAGCAGGCTGCCCATCCGCTGGTCGGGGCACAGGCTGAGATAGGCGCGAAAGCCGTTCTGGTCGCCATTATGGCCGACGATGCGAATGCCGTCGGTCTGGTCGAGGAAGAAGGACAGTCCGCTCCACGTCGTCTTCGCCATCCGGCCCTGGGTATAATCATCGCCAGCGGATATTTGCGGTTTCCACATTTCCTCGAGCGAGGAGCGCTTGAGCACCACATCATAGTCGGCCTGACGCCGCGGATCGCCGAGCAGGAAGGCGACGTATTTCGCCATGTCGGGCAAGGGCGAATTGAGTCCGCCATTCGACACCGTCACCCCGGTATCGACGTCGAACGGCGCCTCGACCCGCTTGCCGTCGCGAACATAGTAACTGTGCGTCCGGTGCGGCAGCAGATAGGGCGGCGTGCGGTCGAAATAACTCGAATACATGCCGAGCGGCCGGAGGATATTCTTGTCGATATAGACCTCGAAATCCTCGCCCGAGAGCCGCTCGATCACCTGGCCGAGATAGACGATGCCGGGGTTGGAATAGCTGAACCGGCTGCCGGGTTTGTACTTCACTTCGGTGTACGGGATCATCGCCTTGAGCTGTTCCCAGCTCGGCGGCTCGAACGGTTGCCAGTCGCGGTCGCGCCAGCGCCAGGTTGCGCCGCCGAAGCCGGCGCTGTGGCTCATCAGCTCGCGGATGGTGATCGCGCCGGTGTCGCCGAACGGATTATGCACACCGGCGAGCTCGGGTACGTAGCGGACGATCGGATCGTCGAGCTTGAGCAGGCCGCGATCGCGCAGCTGCATGATCGCGATGCCGGTCATCGTCTTGGTGATCGACGCCCAATGATAGATGGTCTGCGCGTCGACCGGCACCCCGGTGTCGGCATCCTGATCGCCGAGATGGTCGGCGACGACAACGCGGCCGTCGCGCACGAGGTAGAAGCTGCTGCCGACGATGCCCGCGCGCTTGATCTCGGCGCGGTGGAGCGCGCGAAAGTCGGTCAACGCCTTGTCGAACGAGCGCTCGCCGGCGGCGGCCGGGTTGGCGACCTGCGACATGGCGAGCGCGAGGCAGGCGACGATCCAACGAGACATAGCGATCTTCCTCGCTCTTTCGGCTAACGGGCCTCGATCCTGCTGAGGGCTTGTCGATCGCGCAACGGAAATGGGTTGCGCCTGGTATAGCCGGTAGGGTCGGCTGCTCGCCAAGCGGTTCGCGGTTCGCTATCTCCTCGCAGATGACCAACCGCTGTCCCTGGGCGGGCGCCGACCCGCAGATGCACGCCTATCACGATACCGAATGGGGCGTCCCAGAGCGCGACGGGCGGGCGTTATGGGAGAAGCTGCAGCTCGACGGGTTCCAGGCGGGCCTGTCGTGGTCGACCATCCTGAAGAAGCGCGAGGCATTTCGTGAAGTGTTCCTGGGCTTCGATCCGGAGAAGGTCGCCCGGTTCGATGCCTCGGATGTCGAGCGATTGCTCGGCGACGCGCGGATCGTCCGCTCGCGCGCCAAGATCGAGGCGACCATCGGCAATGCGCATGCCTATCTGGCGATGCGCGACGCGGGCGAGGAGTTCGCCGATTTCTGCTGGGGCTTCGTCGATGGCGAGGCGCTCAAGGGCGATGGCGTGCATTTACCCGCCAAGACGCCCTTGTCCGAAGAGGTTTCCAAGCAACTCCGCAAGCGCGGGTTCAAGTTCGTCGGCCCGGTGATCGTCTATGCCTGGATGCAGGCATGTGGGCTGGTCGACGACCATGTGAAGGAGTGTTTCCGCAACGCCTGACTCCGTGCCGTCCGCATGGGACGATACGGAGTCAGGCCATCGGGCTTAATCAAGCAGGCGATCGCATTCCGGCCAGAGCAGGTCGATCCGTCCGCGCATCACGCGGGTGCAGCTGGCGCTCAATCCGGTCAGGTCATCGCTCACCCGATCGTCGCGAAAGCGCCAGGTCCGGCGCTTGTCGGCACGCATGCCGAGACCGATCTGCGTGCTGCGCTCGGCGTTGATCGCGCGATCCGCCGACCCGGCATGGAGACGGGCGACATCCCCCTCCAGCGCGGTAAGCGCATCGCGCATGCTGGTGTCGCGCGACCGGGTCTGCGCCCGTCGCACCAGCCCCGTCGGCAGATGCGTCAGCTCGACCGAGTTCATATGCTTGTTGCGATGCTGGCCGCCCGCGCCGGTGCCCGAGAACCAGCGGATATGGAGGTCGCTGCGGTCGATTGGAGCAAGCACGGCGCGCGCGATCTCGTCCAGCACCGAAACGGTCACGGTGCTGCTATGGACGCGACCCCGCCGCTCGGTCGGCGGCACGCGCTGGATGCGGTGGCCGCCGATTTCGTGGCGAAAGCCGGCGATCGCGGCGAGCTCTATAGTCGCCGCGCCATCGACCAGGCGGTCGTGGTGCAGTCAACCGACCTCGCCGAGAAAGCGGGTATAGCTAGTGGCGAGATCGCGGACGAACAGGCATGCGTCGTCGCCGCCTTCGCCGGCGCGGATTTCGATGATCATGATAGATTCCTGAAAGACATGCGAAAGGGATGGCTGGCTGAAGAGCCGCCAGGTCAACTTTCGCGCAAGGTGTCCTTCGTCGTCATGTGCGTCCGTTTGCCAGATTTGCCGCGATTGGTCCAGCGGCGGGGGCGCTCAGCCGGTCAGGCGTAACTGACCAGCTCGAACTCGGTGCCGTCATAGTCGAAGAAGTAGAAGCGTCGGCCGGGTTCGTAATCGCCATGGTTGAACGGTTCGAGCCCCGCCGCCTCGACACGGTGTTCGGCGTCATCCAGATCGTCGACGACGATGCCGACATGGTTGAGCGGGCGGCCTTTCCGAAAGGCGTCATCGGGGGTTTGAGCGCCGTCGTGCGTGTAGAGCGCCAGATAGAATTGATCGTCGCCGACATGGATCGAGCGACCGCCGTTGATCGCCGGACCTTGCCAGCGGATGTGCCAGCCGAACAGATCGTGCATCAGCTTCGCGCTGCGCTCCGGATCGCGAACGGTGAGGTTGACGTGTTCGATGAAAGCGCCGGGCATGGATGATCCTTTCGATTGGAATGGTCCGTGCGCGGAGAGATAATTCCTCAACTTTGGTTGAGGTCAAGAGGCAAAATCGATCCGCGTGCTGGCCGGAAGTAGCGCGCGTCCAGCCCTTTACGGAACGTTCCGCGCCCGCGATAAGCCGCAGCAACGCTCGCGTTCAGCCGGGCGAGCGGGAGTCGCGAAGGACATGCGGACATGGTTGACCGGTGGGATGATCGGGCTGGCGGCGGCGCTCGCGATCGGGACGCATGCCGTGGCCGCTGACGATGCGCCACGGACGCTGACGCTCGATCGCGTGTTCGGCAGCCCCGATCTGTCGGGATCGCAGCCGCGCGCGATGAAATTGTCGCCCGACGGCAAGCTGCTGACCCTGCTCAAGCCGCGCGCCGACGAGAAGAGCCGGTTCGACCTGTGGGCGCGCGATACCGCGACCGGTCAGGAACGGATGCTGGTCGATTCGAAGAAGGTCGGCACCGGCGCCGAATTGTCCGAGGCGGAGAAGATGCAGCGCGAGCGCGCGCGGATCGCCGGGGACAAGGGCATCGTCGCTTATGACTGGGCGCCCGACGGCAAGTCGATCCTGGTCCCGCTCGACGGCGACCTCTATCTCGCGCATCTCGACGGCAAGGTCGAGCGCCTGACCAACACGCCAGGCGGCGAGCTCAACCCGGTGATCAGCCCGGCGGGCGGCTTCGTCAGCTTCGTCCGTGATCAGAATCTGTTCGTCCAGCCGCTCGGCGGCGGTAGCGCCAAGGCGCTGACCTCTGACGGCGGCGGCACCGTCCATTGGGGCGAGGCCGAATTCGTCGCGCAGGAGGAAATGGACCGTCGCACCGGCTATTGGTGGGCACCGGGCGACCGACTGGTCGCGGTCGAGCGGTTCGATGAGGCGCCGGTCGGAATCGTCACCCGCGCCGCGATCGGTGCTGAAGGCACCAAAGTGTTCGACCAGCGCTATCCGTCCGCCGGCACGCCCAATGTCGAAGTCGAGCTCTACGTCATCGATCCCGCGACCGGCGGCAAGGTCGAGGTCGACCTGGGCAGCGATCGCGACATCTATCTGACCCGTGTCGACTGGACCCCCGACGGCAAGACCCTGTTGGTCCAGCGCGAGAACCGCGCGCAGACCCAGCTCGACATGCTCGCGGTCGATCCGGCGACGGGCAAGGCCAGGACCTGGTTCAGCGAGAAGTCCGGGCCCGATAGCTGGGTTAACCTCAGCGACAATTACCACGCGATGCGCGACGGCAGTCTGATCTGGTGGTCGGAGCGCGACGGCTTCGGGCACCTCTATCGCTTCGCCAGGGGCAAGTGGACGCAACTGACCAAGGGGCAGTGGCAAGTCACCGACCTGGTCGGCGTCGATGAAGCGCGCGGACGCCTCTACTTCATGGCGAACAAGGACGACGTACTCGAACAGCAGCTATATGCGGTCGACGTCGCGCGACCCAATGCGATTACGCGGCTGACCGAGCGCGGCTGGACCAACAAGGTGGCGATGGATAACGCCGCGACGCGGCTGATCGTCACGCGCTCCAACCCCAATCAGCCGCCGCAGACCTATCTCGCCGATACCGGCGGCAAGAGGCTCGGCTGGATCAATGAGAACGCGGTCAAGCCGGGGCATCCTTACTACCCCTATCTCGGGGCGCATCGTCAGCGGACCTTCGGCACGATCAAGGCGGGCGACGGCACCGACCTCTATTACGAGATGATCACGCCGCAGATGGAGCCGGGCAAGCGCTACCCGGTGTTCTTCCAGCATTATGGCGGCCCACACAGCCAGACGGTGACGCGCGGCTGGGAAAATCCGCTCGAGCAATTGA
Organism: Sphingomonas sp.; assembly: GCA_036383655.1. Lineage (GTDB taxonomy): Bacteria > Pseudomonadota > Alphaproteobacteria > Sphingomonadales > Sphingomonadaceae > Sphingomonas. The sequence goes on from DASVNU010000356.1 coordinate 6,362, forward strand.
TCGTCAGCAAGGGCTATATCTTCTTCCAGCTCGACAATCGCGGCTCGCCCAATCGCGGCAAAGCGTTCGAGGACAAAATCTATCGCGCGATGGGATCGATCGAAGTCCAGGATCAACTCGCCGGGGCGAAGTGGCTCAAGCAGCAAGCCTATGTCGATCCCAACCGGATCGGCATCTATGGCTGGTCCTATGGCGGCTATATGACGTTGAAGATGCTCGAGGCCAATCCGGGCGTCTATGCCGGCGGTGTCGCGGGTGCCCCGGTGACCAAATGGGAACTCTACGATACCCATTATACCGAGCGCTACATGGGCAATCCCAAGGTCGATGCGAAGGCCTATGAGATGTCGGATGCGATCACCGATGCGGCGAAGATCGACGACCCGCTGCTGCTGGTCCATGGCATGTCCGACGACAATGTCGTATTCGAGAATTCGACCGCGTTGGCGGCGAAGATGCAGGCGGCCAACCGCCCGTTCGAGATGATGTTCTATCCCGGCAAGACGCACGCCGCAGCGCGCGACATGCATGTCTGGACGACGATCTTCAATTATTTCGACCGCGTGGTTAAGAACCGACCGACTCGATAGGATGAGATGAAGCTGCCCGTGCCACTCGCGCCGTTGGGGGCGGTCCCGATTGAGGCGTTGCGCGCGGCGTTGCCCGACGCCGAGGATCCGGTGTGGGATCAGTTCACCTTGCGGCAGCGTATGATGGGCCATGCCGCGACCCGGACGATCGCGATCGTGTGGGGCCGGATCATCGAAGGGTTCGACACGCCGGTGATCTTCGAGACGGAGACCGCGCCCGAGCCGGTGCGTGTCGCGGCCAAGGCGTGCGGCGCCAGGTTGGCGGAACTGGCAGGGGGCGGCACGATCACGCGGCTGATGCTGGTCGATCTACCCGCCGGGGCGGAGGTCCAGCCGCATCGCGATGTCGCGCCCATCATCACGCTACCGCGGCGTTGTCACTTGCCGGTCGAAACCAACGATCAGGTGTCGTTCGTCGTCGATGGTACCGATTATCGGCTCGCGGCGGGGCAGGCCTATGAGTTCGACAATACCCTGCAGCACGGCGTCGCCAATCGCGGAACGACGCGGCGTGTCCACCTGATCTGCGACATCATGCCCCTTCCTGGTCAGCGTAGCGAATAGCCGAACACGGCGAGTTCGGGCGCGAACAGGTCGTTGAGCCGGTCGATCTGGTCGCGCCGGAAGACGGTGGCAGGGTCGATAGCGTTCGACATCGGCCCGCGCTTGGCATGCGGCAGGGGTGGGGGGACGACCCCCAACTCCCCGGCCAAAAGTGCAAGATCACGAACGAGCCGTTCGTAGCGCAACACCCGCGGCACCCTGCCGCCGTACAGGTCGATGCTCTTGAGGATATCGAGCCGGCCACCATCGAGCGCCTGGTCGAGCGCCTCGGAAAGGTCGCCGATCGAGGCCGCCATATCGGGTTCGCCGGCTCTGTAGTCAGCGAAGTTGCGCGACATGTGGAGAAACGAAATCACCTTGGCGAAAGGATCGCGCTCGACGCAGATCAGCTGGAAGCCATCGAGCGGCTGACCATAAGCGGCTTCCACGTCGGTCACCGACATGTGCGGGCGGTAGCGGCTTGGCGGGCGAGCGATATGGATGAGCCGTTCGGGCGGCGTGGAAAGGATCAGCCCGCGATACGCCGCCTCGAAAGTCGGGTTGTCGCTGTAATTGGCGCAATGGCCGCCGAGTTCGAGCCGCAGGCGCTCGTCCACCGGCACGATCGGCGGGCTGATGTCGTCGGGCCCGCACAAGGTCGACAGCGCGATCTCGACGCTGGTCCCGGCCACCTTGCGCGCGCGAACGAAGAGGAAATTGTGGCGAAACGACAGGATCACGCTGGCGCAAGCTCGCGCAGCGCCGCGATCAGCCGATCGACTTCCTCGCCGGTATTGTAGTGGCACAGGCCAACGCGCAATAGGCCGCCCGTATCGGCAAGGCCCAGTCGGGCGACTGCCTCCGCCGCATAGAAATGGCCGGCCCAGGCGAAGATACCCCGCGTCGCGAGATGATCGGCAATGGCATGGGCTTCCTGTCCCTCAATCGTGAACGAGAAGGTCGGCACCCTGGCGTCCATCGTCGCCGGCCCCCAAAATCGAAGGCCGGAAATGGCGGCAAGGCCGGCCAGCAGGCGGTCGCCCAATTCAAGTTCGTACGCCGTTGCCGCGGACATCGCCGCGACCAGCCGCGCGCGGCGGCTATTGGCCTGCGGGTCGACAAGCTCGCCCAGCCATTCGAGATAGGAGATCGTGCCGAGCACCCCGGCCTGGCCCTCGAACGATGGCGTGCCGGTCTCGAAGCGGTGCGCGCCCTGGTTGCCGGCGGGACGGACCTTGTAGGCGCGGACGCTGTCGTCAAGGCGCGGGTTCATCCACAGCACGCCCTGATGCGGCCCGAAAAATTTGTACGGCGAACAGGCGACGAAATCCGCGCCCATCGCGACCACGTCAGTGACCAGATGCGGGACTGACTGGACCGCATCGACATAGACCAATGCGTCGCTCCGGTCGCGGACCTGCTTGGTCGCCTCGGCGATCGGATTGATCGTGCCGAGCGCGTTGCTCGCGACGCCAAGCGCCACCAGACGCGTTTTCGGTCCCAGCAATGCGGCAAGATCGTCGAGCGTCCAGCGCCCGGTGGCCGGATCGAAATCGAGCCAGCGCACCGTCATGCCGCGATCCTCGGCGACCTGCAGCCACGGCGCGACATTGGCGTCATGGTCGAGGCGCGTGACGACGAGCTCGTCGCCTTCGCGCCAATCGCGGGCGAGCGCGCGCGAAACGGCGAAGGTGAGGGACGTCATGTTGGGCCCGAACGCAATCTCCTCGGGACGGGCGCCAAGCAGATCGGCGATTGCCGCATGCGCCTCATCGGACAGGCGGTCGGTCTCTACCGACGTCGCGAACGCGCCGCCGGCATTGGCGGTGCCCTCGCTCAGATGCGCGGTCATCGCGGCGATCGCCGCGTCGCACGCCTGCGTGCCGCCGGGCGCGTCGAAATAGACCGCTGGCCGGCCGTCGACTTCGCGGGACAGAGCGGGAAAACGCGAACGGACGCTGTCGATCGGGAAATTCTGCATCAAGCTGACCTTGCCTCGGTATCAAGAAATTGCCCGCTTCCATTCTCTCGGCTGGGGCCTAAAGAGCAAGCGCCGCCCGATATGGCGAGCGTGAAAATGGGATCGATGTGATGGGTTACCGTGTGGTCGTCGCCGGCGCGACCGGCAATGTCGGGCGCGAGATGCTGAATATCCTGGCCGAACGCGAGTTTCCGGCCGACGAGATCGCGGTCGTCGCCTCGGCGCGCTCGACCGGCAACCAGGTCGAATATGGCGAAACCGGCCGTATGCTGACCATTAAAAACATCGAACATTTCGACCCGTCCGGCTGGGACATGGCGCTGTTCGCCATCGGCAGCGACGCGACCGCGATCCACGCCCCGCGCTTCGCCGCGGCAGGCTGCACCGTGATCGACAATTCGTCGCTCTATCGCATGGATCCCGACGTGCCGCTGATCGTGCCCGAGGTGAACCCGGACGCGATCCACAACTATACGCGCAAGAACATCATCGCCAACCCGAACTGCTCGACCGCGCAGATGGTCGTCGCGCTAAAGCCGCTGCACGATGCCGCGACGATCAAGCGCGTCGTCGTCGCGACCTATCAGTCGGTGTCGGGCGCGGGCAAAGCCGGGATGGACGAGTTGTTCGAGCAATCGCGCAACATCTTCGTTGGCGACCAGACCGAGGCGAAGAAGTTCACCAAGCAGATCGCCTTCAATGTCATTCCACACATCGACAAGTTCCTCGAGGACGGGTCGACCAAGGAAGAATGGAAGATGGTGGTCGAGACCAAGAAGATCCTCGACCCCAAGATCAAGGTCACCGCGACTTGCGTCCGCGTGCCGGTGTTCGTCGGCCATTCGGAAGCGATCAATATCGAGTTCGAGGAAGAGATTTCGGCGGCGAGAGCCAAATCGATCCTGCGCGAGGCCCCCGGCATCATGCTGGTCGATAAGCATGAGGATGGCGGCTACGTCACCCCGGTCGAATGCGTCGGCGAATATGCCACCTTCGTCAGCCGCGTCCGCGAGGATTCGACCGTCGACAACGGCCTGTCGCTGTGGTGCGTGTCGGACAACCTCCGCAAAGGCGCGGCGCTGAACGCGGTGCAGATCGCCGAACTGCTCGGCCGCCGGTACCTCAAGAAGGCGGCTTGAATCGACTGATAGCATCGCGTTATCGTTGAGGAATGGGACAGGTTTTGATCCCCAACCTCGACGATGACGTGATCGCTGCATATCGCGCGGCGGCCGTGGCCAACCGCCGGTCGCTGGAAGCCGAGCTGCGCGAAGGACTGAAGCGCGCGAAACCTGCCGTCACCGACGATCGGCGGGCGCTGGCGATGCAGGTTCGCGATATGCTGCCCACAGAGACCCATGGCGCCTCCGGGACTGACATCGTCCGCCATTTCCGGTACAGGCCGTAATGGTGCTGGAAGTTGCGCTGTCTATCGATCCTTGAAGAGGCAAGGCGAGCATCGGAGAAATGACGCTGCGCGCCGATCTCTACTTTTCCTTCCGGAGCCCCTATAGCTACCTCGCCCTGCCCAAGTGGCGTGCGGTCCTGCGCGACTACGACCTGACGATCGACCTCAAGCCGGTTTATCCGCTCGCGATCCGCCAACCCGATTTCTTCGAGCGCAATCATCCCAATTGGCTGCGCTACACGATCCGTGACGTAATGCGCGTGGCGCAGCATGAGGGTATCCCGTTCGGGCCACCACGACCCGATCCGATCGTCCAGAATATCGCGACGCGCGACATCGCATCGGACCAGCCCTATATCAGGCGCCTCGTCCGTACCGGGCAGGTGGCAGCGCGACGGGGCAGGGGGTTCGCTTATGCCGACGAGGTGGCGCAGCTGGTCTGGGGCGGTGCCGCCGACTGGCATCTCGGCGATCATCTCGCCGGTGCGGCGAGGCGCGCGGGGCTCGATATGGCCGATCTCGATGCCGAGGCGGGGCGCGATGCCGACGCGCTCGACGCCGAAGTCGCGGCCAATCAGGAGGCGCTCGAAGCCGCCGGGCATTGGGGTGTGCCGACCCTGGTGTTCAACGACGAGCCCTTTTTCGGGCAAGACCGGATCGATCTCGCTTTATGGCGGATGGAGCAAGCCGGGCTGGAGAAAAGAGCATGAGTTTCACCGGCGCCTGCCGTTGCGGCGCGACTCGCTATGAGCTGGCGGTCGACACGCTGACCGCGATCTATTGTTGCCATTGCACCGATTGCCAGCGCTGGTCGGGCAGCGCGTTCAGCGAGCAAGCCGTGGTGCCCGAGGTGGCGATCAGCGCGACGACCGGCCCGGTGATCGAGTTCACCATTCAGAACGCGAGCGGCGCGCTGTCGCACCAACGCGCTTGCGGAATCTGCCACAACCGGCTGTGGAATACGAACACCGCGCGGCCGGGTATCGCGATCATCCGCGCGGGCACGCTCGATCACAACCGGACGCTCGAACCGCGCGCGCATATCTGGGTGAAGAGCAAACAGCCCTGGGTCTCGATCGTCGCGGATGTCGTCACTTTCGACGAGACCCCGCCGGTGGCCGAATTCTTCGCCGCGCTAAGCCGGGAGTGAGGCGACCCGCGCCTATTCGGCGTGGACCACCTCGACCTTGCCCTTGGGCTTCTGGAGCAGCAGCACCAGCGGCAGCACGGCGATCGTGAGCCACGACATCAGGTAGAAATCGTCGATATAGGCGATCATCGCGGCTTGCTGGTTGACCATGCCGTCGATCATCCCGAACACCGCGTCGGACATCTCGCCGAGCTGGAAGAGTTGACCGAGGTTGAACCCGGGCACGACATGGTCGGTGATGTGCTGGGCGAGGTCGGCGTGGCTGGTCTGCTGGTTGCGTGCCAGGAAGACGGTGACCATCGAAATGCCGGCCGACTGGCCGATCGACCGCATCAGGTTGAGCAGGCTCGACCCGTCGGTACGGAAATTCTGCTCGAGCGTCGCGAAGGCGAGGCTGTTGAGCGGCATGAACACCAGGCCCATGCCCAACCCCTGGATGAAGCCCGAGGTGATGACCGGCCACGAATCCATCTCCAGCGACCAGCTCGCCATCGTCCGCAGCGACCAGGCGAACAACACCAAGCCGATCGCGATGACGATCCGTGTATCGACCTTGCCGATCAACCGGCCCGCCAGCCACATGGTGAACAGCACACCGACGCCGCGCGGCGCCATCATCATGCCGGTCTGGACCACCGAATAGCCGAACAATTGCTGGAGCATCGGCGGCAGCAAGGCCATCGGCGCCATGGTCGAGACGCCGATGATGATCATGAAGAACATCGCCGTCACCAGGTTGCGGTTCTTGAACAAATGCCGGTCGAACAGCGGCTTGGCAGCCGTGGCGAGATGGACGAGCGCGATCCACGCCGCCGCGATCGCGATCAGCCCTTCAGTGATGATTTCCCAGCTCGAGAACCAATCCTGGTTCTGGCCGCGGTCGAGCATCAGCTGGAAACTCGCCACCGCGAGCCCGACGAACGCGAAACCGGTGAAATCGAACGAGCGCGTCGCCTTGGGGCGCGATGGCAGCAGGAACCACAAGAGGGCGAAGGTCAGGGCGCCGACCGGTACGTTGACATAAAACACCCAGCGCCAGTTGAAGTTGTCGGTCAGATAGCCGCCGAGCACGGGTCCCAGGATCGGCCCGACCATCACGCCCATACCCCAGACCGACATCGCCTGGGCCTGGCGTTCCTTGGGATTGATGTCGATCATCGCGGTTTGCGACAATGGATTGATGAACGCGGCGAAGATGCCCTGGAACGCGCGGAACACGACCATTTCGCTCAGATTGACCGCAGTGCCGCACAAGGCCGAGGCGAGGACAAAGCCGCCCGTCGCGATCAGGAACAGATTGCGGCTGCCCAGCCGGTCGCTCAGCCAGCCGGTCGCGGGCAGCGCGATCGCGGTGGCGACGATATAGCTGGTCAGCACCCAGGTGATCGTATCCGCGGTCGCCCCGAGCGCCGCGGTCATATGCGGCAACGCGACATTGGCGATCGTCGTGTCGAGGATCTGCATCACCATCGCGCCCATCACGCCGACGGTCAGCAGCGGGCGGTTGGACGATTCCAGCAGCGGCTTGCTGAGCACCGGCTGTGCCGCGCGCGCCGCCCCCGCTGGGGACGCGGCTGCGGCGCTAGCCATTGGGCTTGGTGTCGACCGACACGCTGGTCGACAGCCCCGCGATCAGCGCGCGATCGGACTTGCAGGTGATCGCGATGCGGACCGGCACGCGCTGCGTCACCTTGACCCAGTTACCGTTGGCGTTCTGCGCCGGCAGGATCGAGAATTCGGAGCCGGTGCCGGCACCGATGCTCTGGACCTTGCCGCATAGTTTCAGGCCCGAATAAGCATCGAACTTGAGCTCGACCGGCTGCCCGACGCGCATGTTGCCGAGTTGGGTTTCCTTGAAATTCGCGGTCACCCAGGGCGTGTCGCTGATCACCAGGCTGAGCGCGGGGACGCCCGACGGGGTGATGTTGCCGACCTGCAAGCGGGTGGTCTGGCTGATGATGCCGGCGACCGGCGCGCGAACCACGGTGCGCGTCAGGTTCATCATCGCCTTGTCGCGCTCGGCCATCGCCGCCTGGACCGCTGCGGGAACGCCCGATCCCTGGACACCGCTGCCGAGCTGGACTTGCGCCTTAGCGGCGGCCGCGCGCGCGGTCGCGAGGCGCGCCTTGGCCGCGAGTACTTCGTGCTGCGCGGCATCGAGCGCGGCCTTGGTAGTGAAGCCCTTTTTCCACAGAGCGTTCTGGCGATCATAGGTCGCCTGGGCGAGTGAAATGTCGGCGTCCGCGCTCTGGATATCGGCCGCGGCGCTGCCGGTATCAGTCGCCTTGGTCGACACATCGACCCGCGCGGTCGCGATCGCGGCGTTCGCCTGCTCGACCGCGATCCGATAGGGCTCGGGATCGATCACGAACAGCACGTCGCCTGCCTTGACGCGCTGGTTTTCCTTGACGTTGACCTGGACGATTCGGCCCGACACGTCGGGGCTGATCGAGATCATGTCCTGCGAGATATAGGCGTTATCGGTGGTCTGGTAGCGGCCGCCGGTCAGGTAGAAATAGCCCGCGACCGCGGCGATCAGCAGCGGGACGCTGACCATCAGCGCGATCCGCAGCCAACTGCGCTTCTTCGCGGCAGGCGTCGGCGCCTCGACCGTTTCGATGACATTGGCGGCGGCGACCTTTTCGCCCTTGGTCTCTATTTTCGGATCGGCGTCAGCCATGGACAGTCTCGGGAATGCGGGTGAACGGGAGCGCGAGCAGGTTCGCGCGCATCAGGCTGAGCGACTTGCTGAGCTGAGCCCGATCGGGCTCGCTCATGCCCGACAGGACCTGGTGAAACAGCTCGTCCGCCATGGCGCGCAAATTATCGAGGATCGGCTTGGACTTGTCGGTCAGGAACAATTGCCAGGCGCGGCGATCGGATGGATCGCGGCGGCGCTCGACCAGGCCCGATTCCTCGAGCCGGTCGATCATCCGGCAAAGCGTGATCGGCTCGACTTCGAGCAGCTCGGCCAGCGCGCCCTGGTTCAGCCCTTCGTGGCGGCTGAGCGTGGTGAGAGTGCGCCATTGCGCGCGCGTCGCGCCGACTTCGCGTGCGCGCTCGTCGAAACGACGGCGCGTCAGGCGCGAGACATCGCTAATCAGGAACCCGAGTGAGTCGCTCATGGCGGTACATATAATGAGTATGCTTATATAAGACACTAGCTGACGCAAAAATATTTCGCAGGTGCAGCATAGGAGTGGAAAAATGCCCGACACGATGACCGGCGGATGTCAATGCGGCCGCGTGCGATATGCGGCCGAGATCGATGGCGACGAGGCCTATCTGTGCCATTGCCGGATGTGCCAGCGGGCGACCGGCGGCGTGTCGATCGCGTTCCGCAATGTGCCCAAAACCGCGGTGACCTGGCGACGAGAGCCCGATCGTTACCGATCGTCGCCATTCGCGCGGCGCGGCTTCTGCTCGGCGTGCGGGACGCCGCTGACGTTCGAGTTCGATGATGGTGAGAATCTCGATCTGACGGTCGGCAGCTTCGACGATCCCTCGCGGTTCAAGCCGACCAGCCATTTCGGCAAGGAAAGCTGGCACGAGGACTGGCTTGACACCAGCTCACTTCCGGCCAAGCGCACCGACGAGCATCAGGTGCTGGTCGATAAATGGATGAATAGCGTTGGCAAACTCCCCGATTGAGCCGCAGTTTTTCGACAGTTTCGATGGCCAGCGGATGGCCTGGCGCGAGGTCGGGGAGGGGAGGCCGGTCGTCCTGATCCACGGCTTCTTCTCCGACGCCGAAACCAATTGGATCCGCTACGGCCATGCCGACACAATCGCGGCCAAGGGGTTCCGTGTGATCATGCCCGATCTGCGCGGCCATGGATCGAGCGCGCGACCGCATGACCCCGCCGCCTACCCACCCGATGCGCTGGCCCAAGACGGGCATGCGCTGATCGCGCATCTGGGCCTGGCCGACTATGATCTGGGCGGCTATTCGCTCGGCGCGCGCACGACCAGCCGGATGCTCGCAACCGGCGCCGATCCGCGGCGCGTGATCTTTTCCGGCATGGGGCTGGACGGCCTGACCAGCGCCGACCGGCGCGGCGGGCATTTCCGCAATATCCTGACCAATCTCGGCAAGCACGAGCGCAACAGCCCCGAATGGTTCGCGGAGGCGTTCCTGAAGACCACGCGTGGCGATCCGCAGGCATTGCTAGGGGTGATCGACACCTTCGTCAGCACGCCGATCGAGCAGATCGAGCATTTCGCCTGGCCGACCCTCTGCGTGAACGGCGCTGACGATCATGACAATGGCAGCGCCACGGCGCTCGCCGACGCGCTGCCCGATGCGCGCTATGTCGAGGTCCCGGGCAATCATATGAGCGCGGTGGTCAAACCCGAACTGGGCCAGGCGATCGCCGACTTCCTCGCCGCTTGACCGCGGGCTCCCGGCGGGACCAGTGTTGCGCCCCTGAGCTAAGGGAGTCGCATCGATGATCCGTACCGCGTTGGCGTCGAGCCTTGCCCTCGCGCTGGTCCTGTCGGGGGCGGTGGTACTCGCGACCGAGCCCGACAAGAATGCGGCGGCGACCGCCAGCGACGCCGACACGTTCGTCGCCAGGGCCGAAAAGGAACTGGCCGACATCTCTATCGACAGCAATCGCGCCGGCTGGATCAACGCGACCTATATCACCGACGACACCGACGCGATGGCGGCGGAAGTCAGCGCGCGCCAAACCGAGCTGCAGGTCAAATATGCTGGCGAGGCGGCCAAATATCTCGATGTCCAGGGCCTGTCGCCCGACACCAGGCGCAAGCTCGACCTGATCCGCAACGGCATTACCTTGCCGGCGCCGTCGCGACCGGGCGCAGCCGATGAGCTGTCGACGATCGCGACCAAGCTTCAGTCCGAATACGGCAGGGGCAAAGGCACGCTCGACGGCAAGCCGATCAACGGGTCGGACATCGAGGCGGCGATGGGCACGACGCGCGACCCGGCCAAGCTCAAGGAAATGTGGGTCAGCTGGAACGACAATGTCGGCGTGCCGATGAAGGCCGATTACGCGCACATGGTCGACATCTCGAACCAGGGCGCCAAGGAACTGGGCTATGCCGATGTCGGCGCGATGTGGCGGTCGGGCTACGACATGCCGCCGGACGACTTCGCCAAGATGACCGATCGCCTGTGGAAGCAGGTCGAGCCGCTCTATCTCTCGCTCCACACCTATGTCCGCTGGAAGCTCAACGAGAAATATGGCGACGCGGTCCAGCCCAAGACCGGGCCGATCCGTGCCGATTTGCTCGGCAATATGTGGGCGCAGGAATGGGGCAATATCTACGACGTGGTCGCGCCCAAGGGTTCGGGCGATATCGGCTACGATACCGAGGCGCTGCTCAAGGCCAAGGGATATGACCCGATCAAGATGGTGAAGACGGGGGAGGGCTTCTATTCCTCGCTCGGCTTCGCGCCCTTGCCCGACACGTTCTGGGCGCGCTCGATGATCGTCAAGCCGGCCGATCGCGAGGTCGTGTGCCACGCCTCGGCCTGGGATATCGACAACAAGCAGGACGTGCGCATCAAGATGTGCACCAAGGTCAATGCCGACGACTTCGTGACGATCCATCACGAGCTCGGGCATAATTACTATCAGCGCGCCTATATGAACCAGCCGTTCCTGTACGAGAATGGCGCCAATGACGGTTTCCA